>NZ_BAAJPZ010000056.1:0-515 GCF_057552455.1 Streptomyces sp. PKA51 | reverse complement strand
CGGGGTGGTTCGAGCATCATGGCCAACGCCCGCTTCGGCTGCGAGGTCGACGGGGTGTCCATCTCCCAGGCCCAGGTCGACTTCGCCAACGAGCAGGCCCGCAAGCGCGGCGTGGACGCCAAGGTGCGCTACCACTTCCGCAACATGCTCGACACCGGCCTGCCCACCGGCGCGTTCCAGGGCATCTGGAACAACGAATCCACCATGTACGTCGACCTGCACGACCTGTTCGCCGAACACGCCCGCCAGCTCGCCTTCGGCGGCCGCTACGTCGTCATCACCGGCTGCTCCAACGACGTCACCGGCGGCCGCTCCAAGGCCGTCAGCCGCATCGACGAGCACTACACCTGCAACATCCACCCCCGCAGCGCCTACTTCAAGGCCATGGCCGCCAACGGCCTGGTGCCCATGAACGTCGTCGACCTGACCGCCGCCACCATCCCCTACTGGGAGCTGCGCGCCCGGTCCTCGCTGGCCACCGGTGTCGAGGAGCCGTTCCTGACGGCATACAAGGA
>NZ_BAAJPZ010000055.1:0-832 GCF_057552455.1 Streptomyces sp. PKA51 | reverse complement strand
GCCGCAACCGGCGTCCAGCAGACGGTCACCGGGACCAATGGGGCCCAGGTGGTCCAGGAGGACGTCGGCCTGGGCCGACTCCAGGCGGTGCAGCTCCTCGACGATGCGCGCATCCCGGGTCTCCTCCGGACCCTCCAGGACGGAGGGGTCGTAGTCACCGAGCCCGTAGTGGTGGTGATACAGACCGTCGACGTCACCGAGGGAGAGGTTGACGGGGTCCTTCTCGTTGTTCCAGTACTCGGCGACCGCCTTCTGGTAGGCGGTGCGCAGGACGTGCGCGTGGGCGGGGGCGTCAGGGGTGGTGGTCATGGTGGGAGCTCCTTATGACGTACCGGTGGGTCCAGGACGTGGCGTGGTTCAGGGGGGAGGAGCGGGTCAGTCGCCGGTGGTGCGGCCGACCTCGACGTTCTCCAGGACGCCCAGCGCGTCGGGCACGAGGACGGCGGCCGAGTAGTAGGTGCTGACCAGGTAGGACATGATCGCCTGGTCGCTGATGCCCATGAAGCGCACGTTCAGCCCGGGCTCGTACTCGTCCGGGATGCCGGTCTGCCGCAGCCCGATCACGCCCTCGGCGTCCTCGCCGGTGCGCATCGCCAGGATCGAGGTGGTGCCCTGCTCGCTGACCCGCAGTTTGCCCAGGGGGAAGACCGGCACACCGCGCCAGGCGGGAACGCGGCGGCCGCCCACGTCGGCGTCGCCGAAGTACAGCCCGCGCTTGTTGCACTCGCGACCGAAGGCGACGATCGCCTTGGGGTGCGCGAAGAACGCCTTCGTCCCGCGCCGCATGCTCAGCAGCTCGTCCATGTCGTCCGGGGTGGGCGGACCCGAGTGC
>NZ_BAAJPZ010000054.1:0-858 GCF_057552455.1 Streptomyces sp. PKA51 | reverse complement strand
GCTCGCACGGTGTCACGGGCCTGAAGAACCCCTGCATCAACGACCGCGTCGACGCCTACCTGCTCACCGGCAAGCTCACCGGCGGCAGCGACGTCACCTGCACCCCGCACGCCACCCCGGAGCCCCCCAAGGCGTAATGCCGCCAACCGGCACCTGGTGTGACGACGCCGCCCCGGCCCCTCACGGGCCGGGGCGGCGCGTTTTCCCGTGGTCCGCCGTCCGCCCGTGGTCCACCGCCGCCAGCACGTCCGCGAAGCGCCGCCCGGGCCGGCCCACGACACCGCAGCTCTTCATCGTCTCGGCGGCCAGACGGTGAACCTCGTCCTCGATCTCCCGGCAGACCCCGTCGCCGGGCGGCAGGCGCCGCTGCCGGTGGCGGGACGCCGCGGCCAGCAGTTCGTAGGGGGCCACGCCGTCGGAGCCGCTGCCGGTTTCGGACGGCAGCGCCGCGAACCGCTCGTACCAGTGGGAGCTGGCCCCGTAGGCGACGTCGAGCTGCAGGTGGTGCAGGTGCAGGCAGTAGGCCGCACCCCGATGGTCCGCCCCGGCCGCCAGCCGCCACCAGAAATGGGCGCTCTTGCCGTAGCCCAGCCGGTGCAGCAGGCACCCGAAGACGAACGGCCCTTCCGGCTCCAGGCCCGGGTCGCCTTCGGCGAAGCGGCGCAGCTGCTCGCGCGCGTCCGTGAGCGACCACTGGCAGATCCAGTCCAGGGCGATCTGTGCCTTGCGCGCCTCGCGGGCCTGCCAGTCGCGCAACTGCCGGCTGTGCCCCGGCGCGCTCGCCTCGGCCGCCAGCCGGTGCACTGCCGCGGCCGCATCGAAGCCGGCACCCGACGCCGTGGGAACCGCCGCCTGGGC
>NZ_BAAJPZ010000053.1:0-1174 GCF_057552455.1 Streptomyces sp. PKA51 | reverse complement strand
TATGGACAAGCCCTCGGCCTATTAGTACCAGTCAACTCCACCGGTTACCCGGCTTCCATATCTGGCCTATCAACCCAGTCGTCTACTGGGAGCCTTACCCCATCAAGTGGGTGGGAGTCCTCATCTCGAAGCAGGCTTCCCGCTTAGATGCTTTCAGCGGTTATCCCTCCCGAACGTAGCCAACCAGCCATGCCCTTGGCAGAACAACTGGCACACCAGAGGTTCGTCCGTCCCGGTCCTCTCGTACTAGGGACAGCCCTTCTCAAGACTCCTACGCGCACAGCGGATAGGGACCGAACTGTCTCACGACGTTCTAAACCCAGCTCGCGTACCGCTTTAATGGGCGAACAGCCCAACCCTTGGGACCGACTCCAGCCCCAGGATGCGACGAGCCGACATCGAGGTGCCAAACCATCCCGTCGATATGGACTCTTGGGGAAGATCAGCCTGTTATCCCCGGGGTACCTTTTATCCGTTGAGCGACGGCGCTTCCACAAGCCACCGCCGGATCACTAGTCCCGACTTTCGTCCCTGCTCGACCCGTCGGTCTCACAGTCAAGCTCCCTTGTGCACTTACACTCAACACCTGATTGCCAACCAGGCTGAGGGAACCTTTGGGCGCCTCCGTTACCCTTTAGGAGGCAACCGCCCCAGTTAAACTACCCACCAGACACTGTCCCTGATCCGGATCACGGACCCAGGTTAGACATCCAGCACGACCAGAGTGGTATTTCAACGACGACTCCACACACACTGGCGTGCATGCTTCACAGTCTCCCACCTATCCTACACAAGCCGAACCGAACACCAATATCAAGCTGTAGTAAAGGTCCCGGGGTCTTTCCGTCCTGCTGCGCGAAACGAGCATCTTTACTCGTAGTGCAATTTCACCGGGCCTATGGTTGAGACAGTCGAGAAGTCGTTACGCCATTCGTGCAGGTCGGAACTTACCCGACAAGGAATTTCGCTACCTTAGGATGGTTATAGTTACCACCGCCGTTTACTGGCGCTTAAGTTCTCAGCTTCGCCTGGACGAATCCAAGCTAACCGGTCCCCTTAACGTTCCAGCACCGGGCAGGCGTCAGTCCGTATACATCGCCTTACGGCTTCGCACGGACCTGTGTTTTTAGTAAACAGTCGCTTCTCGCTGGTCTCTGCGGCCACCCCCAGCTCA
>NZ_BAAJPZ010000052.1:0-1225 GCF_057552455.1 Streptomyces sp. PKA51 | reverse complement strand
CAGGGCGGCTTCACGGACTTAGCATCGCCTGATTCGATATTGGGCGTTTCAAAGCGGGTACCGGAATATCAACCGGTTGTCCATCGACTACGCCTGTCGGCCTCGCCTTAGGTCCCGACTTACCCTGGGCAGATCAGCTTGACCCAGGAACCCTTAGTCAATCGGCGCACACGTTTCTCACGTGTGTATCGCTACTCATGCCTGCATTCTCACTCGTGAACCGTCCACAACTCGTTTCCACGGCTGCTTCACCCGGCACACGACGCTCCCCTACCCATCACAGTCCTCGTTGGAGGTACATACTGCAATGACACGACTTCGGCGGTACGCTTGAGCCCCGCTACATTGTCGGCGCGGAATCACTTGACCAGTGAGCTATTACGCACTCTTTCAAGGGTGGCTGCTTCTAAGCCAACCTCCTGGTTGTCTCTGCGACTCCACATCCTTTCCCACTTAGCGTACGCTTAGGGGCCTTAGTCGATGCTCTGGGCTGTTTCCCTCTCGACCATGGAGCTTATCCCCCACAGTCTCACTGCCGCGCTCTCACTTACCGGCATTCGGAGTTTGGCTAAGGTCAGTAACCCGGTAGGGCCCATCGCCTATCCAGTGCTCTACCTCCGGCAAGAAACACACGACGCTGCACCTAAATGCATTTCGGGGAGAACCAGCTATCACGGAGTTTGATTGGCCTTTCACCCCTAACCACAGGTCATCCCCCAGGTTTTCAACCCTGGTGGGTTCGGTCCTCCACGAAGTCTTACCTCCGCTTCAACCTGCCCATGGCTAGATCACTCCGCTTCGGGTCTTGAGCGCGCTACTGAATCGCCCTATTCGGACTCGCTTTCGCTACGGCTTCCCCACACGGGTTAACCTCGCAACACACCGCAAACTCGCAGGCTCATTCTTCAAAAGGCACGCAGTCACGACGTTGAGCACAAGGCTCAACGCGACGCTCCCACGGCTTGTAGGCACACGGTTTCAGGTACTATTTCACTCCGCTCCCGCGGTACTTTTCACCATTCCCTCACGGTACTATCCGCTATCGGTCACCAGGGAATATTTAGGCTTAGCGGGTGGTCCCGCCAGATTCACACGGGATTTCTCGGGCCCCGTGCTACTTGGGTGTCTCTCAAACGAGCCGTCAATGTTTCAGCTACGGGGGTCTTACCCTCTACGCCGGACCTTTCGCATGTCCTTCGCCTACATCAACGGTTTCTGACTCGTC
>NZ_BAAJPZ010000050.1:0-1560 GCF_057552455.1 Streptomyces sp. PKA51 | reverse complement strand
TTCCGCGGCTGGCCAGGCGCGTCAGGCCGATCGCATGCTGTCCGCCGACCGAGCCGGCAAGGCTCTGTCGTCCTACGACGGCGTCAAGGCCGAGGCCGCCCGCCAGGTCGAGATCGCCGCGGGCGCGGCGAAGGCCGCCCAGGTGGCGGCGGCGCAGGCCAAGGTCCAGGCCGATGTTCTGGTCGAGACCGGCCTGACGTACGGCACGCAGTGGTCGGATGTTGCGAGCGGCATCGCGGCTGCGGCGGATGCGGCGGTGCAGGCGGCGAAGACCGCGCAGAACGCGATCGACGCCACCGAGGCCGATGCGAAGGGCCTGAACGCCAAGAACCAGGCCGAACTGCACGAGCAGCAGGCCAAGCAGTGGCGCGCCAACGCCGAGCAGCACGCCAAGACCGCTGCGAAGCTCGCCGAGGCCGCCGACAAGCAGGCCAAGATCGCCGCCGACGCGGCCGCGCGGACGCGTGACGCGCGTATCGCGGCGGAAAAGGCCGAAGCGGAGGCGTGGGAGCACGCCAAGAAGACCCGCGAGGCCCGCCTGGAGGCGGAGCGCCAGGCCAAGATAGCCGCCGAACAGCGCGCGATCGCCGAGCGCGAGCGCGACCTCGCGGCGCAGGCACGTGCCCGTGCGGAGCACGAGCGCGACGTCGCTGCAGCGGCCCGGGCCCGGGCCGAGGAGGAGGCACGGACGGCATCCGCGATGCGCGCGGAGGCCCTCGCTGCGGCGGCTACTGCGGCTGCGGCGCGTTCGGATGCTGCGGAGAAGGAAGGCATCGCGGCCAAGGCGGACGAGAACGCGCGCGGTGAGGAGAGCAAGGCTCGCGAGGCCAGGAACAACGCTCGCGAAGCCAGGGACCACGCCAACGCTGAGCGGGCTCGCGCCCAGGCCACGGCTGCGATGGAGGCGGGCGCACGAGGCACGAAGTACTCCGTCGAGGCCCAGGCTGCAGCCTCGGCCGCACGTGCGGACGCAGACGTTGCCTCTTCTGCGGCCGACCAGGCTGAAGGTGCCGCTGACGCGGCAAGTGGTGCGGCCGTGAGGGCGCGTTCCGCGGCCACGGAGGCCGCTGGTGCAGCTGCCCGGGCACGGGCTGCGGCGGCTGAGGCCACCGCGCACGCTGCTCGGGCCAACGCTGCGGCGAACGCTGCCGAAGCTGCTGCCGCCGCCGCCAACGCCGCTGCCAACCGTGCCGAGGCCGAAGCGCAGGCCACTCACGCCGCGGCGCTGCGTGCCAACGCCAAGGCTGCTGAAGCCACCGCCCAGGAAGCCCGCGCCGGCATCGCCGCGCATGAGGCCGCGCGTCTGGCCGGTCTGGCGGCTGCCGAGGCGAAGAACGCTTTCCAGGCGGCCAACCGGACCAAGGAAGAAGCCGAGGGCGCCAGCCGCGAAGCGGCAATGGCCAGGCTTCAGGCAACCGTCGCGGTGCAGGCCGCTTCTGCAGCTCGCAGCACGGCAGCAGGCATTGCCGACCCGGCGAACACCGCCATCGAGATGACCGCGCCCTTCGCGGGCAAGGATGTCGACGCGGACTTCGCCGCCGCAGTGGCCACTGCCGCTGT
>NZ_BAAJPZ010000049.1:0-1560 GCF_057552455.1 Streptomyces sp. PKA51 | reverse complement strand
CTCGGCGGCCGCGCAGGCCCGCGAGGCCGACCGGATGCTCTCGGCCGACCGGGCCGGCAAGCGCCTGTCGTCCTACGACGGCGTCAAGGCCGAGGCCGCCCGCCAGGTCGAGATCGCCGCGGGCGCGGCGAAGGCCGCCCAGGTCGCGGCCGCCCAGGCCAAGGTCCAGGCCGACGTCCTGGTCGAGACCGGCCTGACGTACGGCACGCAGTGGTCGGACGTCGCGAGCGGCATCGCGGCCGCGGCGGACGCCGCCGTCCAGGCCGCGAAGACCGCGCAGAACGCCATCGACGCCACCGAGGCCGACGCCAAGGGCCTCAACGCCAAGAACCAGGCCGAACTGCACGAGCAGCAGGCCAAGCAGTGGCGCGCCAACGCCGAGCAGCACGCCAAGACCGCCGCCAAGCTCGCCGAGGCCGCCGACAAGCAGGCCAAGATCGCCGCCGACGCCGCCACGCGCACCCGCGACGCGCGCATCGCAGCCGAAAAGGCCGAAGCCGAGGCGTGGGAGCACGCCAAGAAGACCCGCGAGGCCCGCCTGGAGGCGGAGCGCCAGGCCAAGATAGCCGCCGAACAGCGCGCGATCGCCGAGCGCGAGCGCGACCTGGCCGCAGCCGCCCGCGCCCGCGCCGAGCGGGAGCGCGACAACGCCGCAGCCGCCCGCGCACGTGCGGAGGCCGAGGCCCGGACGGCGTCCGCGAAGCGTGCGGAGGCTCTCGCCGCGGCCGCCACCGCGTCCGCGGCCCGCGAGGACGCCGCCCGCCAGGAGGGCATTGCCGCCGAGGCGGACAAGAAGGCCACGGGCGAGGAGACCAACGCCCGCGAGGCCCGCAACAAGGCCTACAAGGCCGAGCAGAACCACCGGGCCAAGGAGGCGCGTGCCCGGGCCGCCGAGGCCATGGCCGCCTCGGCCCGCGGCACCGCGGACGCCGGTGCGGCCCGGATCGCGGCGGACGCCGCGAAGGCCGACGCCGACACCGCGGGCACCGCGGCCGGTCAGGCGCGCAGCGCCGCCGACGCCGCCAGTGGTGCGGCCGTGCGGGCGCGGTCCGCCGCCACCGAGGCCGCGGGTGCGGCGGCCCGGGCCCGGGCCGCCGCCGCCGAGGCCACCGCGCACGCCGCCGCTGCCAATGCCGCGGCCAATAAGGCGGAGGCCGCCGCGGCCGCCGCCAACGCCGCCGCCAACCGTGCCGAGGCCGAGGCCGCGGCCACCCACGCCGCCGCCCTGCGGGCGAACGTCAAGGCCGCCGAGGCCACTGCGCAGGAGGCCCGCGCGGGCGTCGCCGCCCACGAGGCCGCCCGACTGGCGGGGCTGGCCGCGATGGAGGCCAAGAACGCCCTCCAGGCCGCCAACCGCACCAAGGACGAGGCCGAAGGCGCCACCCGCGAGGCGGCAATGGCCAGGGTCCAGGCCACCGTTGCCGTGCAGGCCGCCGCGGCCGCCCGCGGCACCGCGGCCGGCATCGCCGACCCGGCCAACACCGCCATCCAGCTGACCGCCCCCTTCGCGGGCTCGGACGTCGACGCGGACTTCGCCGCCGCAGTGGCCACCGCCGCTCA
>NZ_BAAJPZ010000048.1:0-1942 GCF_057552455.1 Streptomyces sp. PKA51 | reverse complement strand
CCACTCGGGCCCGCCCACCCCGGACGACATGGACGAGCTGCTGAGCATGCGGCGCGGGACGAAGGCGTTCTTCGCGCACCCCAAGGCGATCGCCGCCTTCGGCCGCGAATGCAACAAGCGCGGGCTGGCGTTCGACACGGCCGACGTGGCCGGGCATCCGGTGCCGGCCTGGCGGGGCGTGCCGATCCTGCCGTGCGGGAAGATCCCCATCTCGGAGGAGGGCACCTCCTCGATCCTGGCGATGCGGCTGGGCGAGAAGGAGGAGGGCGTCGTCGGGCTGCGGCAGACGGGGATCCCGGACGAGTACGAGCCGGGCCTGAACGTGCGCTTCATGGGCATCAGCGACCAGGCGATCATGTCCTACCTGGTCAGCACCTACTACTCGGCCGCCGTCCTGGTGCCCGACGCGCTCGGCGTGCTGGAGAACGTCGAGGTCTTCGGCACCCCGTCCTGAAGCCGCCCCAGCCGAAGGAGAAGCCGGTGTCCCTGCTGTCCCGCATGACCGCGCCCGCCGCCCGCCACGAGGTGGCCGGACTCGTGGCCGCGCTGCTCTCGCCGCCCGGGCCCGCCGCCCGTACCGTGCCGGGCGGGCCCACGGGCCTGGGCACCTCCGCCGCCCGCCTCGTGCCCCGCAGGCCGGCGGCGGCCGGGGGTGCGGGCGTCCCGGAGCTGTACTGCCCGCCCGCCGTGCGCGACGACCCGGCGCTCGCCGCGGAGGTGAACGAGGCGCTCCTGGCGTGGGCCGGGGAGACCGGCCTGTACGCCGGGCGCCTGGAGCGCGTGCGCGCGGCCGACTTCGGGCGGCTGATGATGCTGGCCCACCCCGACACCGACGATCCGGACCGGCTGCTGGCGGCCGGCAAGTGCGCGCTGGCGGAGTGGGCCACGGACGACTACTACTGCGACGACGAGTCGATGGGCTCCGCGCCGGTGCTGCTCGGTGCGCAGCTGGGCCTGGCGTACACGGCCGTCGACCCCTCGCACCTGCCGGCCCGCTACGTGCCGGCCGGTGAGCAGGCCCTGCGCGAGGACCCGGTGCGCGCCTCCCTGCGCTCCGGCTTCGCCCACCTGTCCCGGTACGCGGACGCGGCCCAGCTCGGCCGGCTGCGCCACGAGATCGCCGTGCTGTTCGTGGGCTACGGCCAGGAGGGCTCCTGGCGCTCCCAGGGCCGCATGCCCGCGGTGTGGGAGTACTTGGCGCACCGCCAGATCAACAGCTTCCTGCCGTGCATCGCGCTGGTGGACGCGGTCGGCGGGTACGCGCTGCCCGCCGCCGAGTACGCCGACGCCCGGGTGCGCCGGGCCGTGACCATGGCGTCGACGGCCGCCACGCTCGTCAACGACCTGTACTCGATGGCCAAGGAGGACCACTCCTCCGGCGTGGAGTTCAACCTTCCCGCGGTGATCGCCGCGGAGGAACGCTGTTCGCCCCGCGAGGCGGTCGAGCGCAGTGCGCGGATCCACGACGAGCTGGTGCGCACCTTCGAGGCCGAGGCGGCGGCCCTGGCCGCTGCCGGCTCGCCCGCGCTGCGCCGCTTCCTGGCGGGCGTGTGGGCCTGGCTGGGCGGCAACCGCGAATGGCACAGCGGCAGCTCCCGTTACACGACCCCCTGAAACACCTGAAACACTCCGAGGAACCCTGATGACCACTGCCCCCGTCCCCTCCCCCGTGCTGCGCACCGCGTACCAGAAGTCGGTGGCCGAGTACTGGAACAACGAGAAGGACCCGGTCAACCTGCGCCTGGGCGACGTCGACGGTCTGTATCACCACCACTACGGGCTCGGTGACTACGACCCCTCCGTCCTGGAGGGTCCGGAGGAGACCCGGGACGCGCGCATCGTCGAGGAGCTGCACCGCCTGGAGTCGGCCCAGGCCGACGTCCTCCTCGACCACCTGGGCCCCATTGGCCCCGGTGACCGTCTGCTGGACGCGGGCTGCGGT
>NZ_BAAJPZ010000047.1:0-4748 GCF_057552455.1 Streptomyces sp. PKA51 | reverse complement strand
GGCCGTCGACTACTTCGAGAACAGCGGCCTGCCCTTCGTCATCGCCCTCAACGGCTTCGACGGGCACCAGCCGTACACGCCGGAGGAGGTCCGCGAGGCGCTGCAGATCGGCCCCGACGCGCCGATCATCCAGACGGACGCCCGCCACCGCCACGAGGCGAAGAGCGCTCTCATCACGCTCGTCGAGCACGCGCTGATGGCGCGGCTGCGCTAGCTCGGATGCGAAGAGGTCCCCGCACTCCTCGTCGAGTGCGGGGACCTCTTCGCGTGTGCCGCAGGTACGGCGAAGGCCCCTCACCCGTGGGTGAGGGGCCTTCGCCGTATGCGGTGCCGGTCCGGTCAGACCTGCCAGCTGTGCGGCGCTCTGAAGCCGGAGGTGCGCTCCAGGCGGCGCCAGGGGGCCGTGGTGCGGCGCGGGCGGGTGTCCTCGGCGGCGCCGGTGCGGCCGGCCGCGGCGCGGGCAAGGAGGACGGCGGTGACGGCGGCCAGTTCCTCGGCGTCCGCCGTGCCCTTCTCGACGCGTACGAGCGTGTCGTTCATCGCTGTGTCTCCACTGATCACTGGGGCGGGTTGCCGTGCTTGCGGGCCGGCAGGTCCGCGTGCTTGTTCGCGAGCATCGCCAGCGAGCGGATGAGCACCGCCCGGGTCTCGACGGGGTCGATCACGTCGTCGACCAGGCCGCGCTCCGCCGCGTAGTACGGGTGCATCAGCTCGGCCTTGTACTCCTTGACCATGCGGGCCCGCATGGCCTCGGGGTCGTCGGCGTCCGCGATCTGCTTGCGGAAGATGACGTTGGCCGCGCCCTCGGCACCCATGACCGCGATCTCGTTGGTGGGCCAGGCGAAGGTCAGGTCGGCGCCGATGGACTGCGAGTCCATGACGATGTACGCGCCGCCGTAGGCCTTGCGCAGGATCACCGAGATCCGCGGCACGGTGGCGTTGCAGTACGCGTACAGCAGCTTCGCGCCGTGCCGGATGATTCCACCGTGCTCCTGGTCGACGCCGGGGAGGAAGCCGGGTACGTCCAGAAGGGTGATGATCGGGATGTTGAAGGCGTCGCACATCTGGATGAAGCGCGCCGCCTTCTCCGAGGCCTCGATGTCGAGGACGCCGGCGAGGGACTGCGGCTGGTTGGCGACGATGCCCACGACCTGGCCGTCCATGCGGGACAGGGCGCAGATGATGTTGGTGGCCCAGCGCTCGTGGACCTCCAGGTACTCGCCGTCGTCGACGATCTCCTCGATGACCTTGCGCATGTCGTACGGCCGGTTGCCGTCGGCCGGCACCAGGTCGAGCAGGGTCTCGCCGAGGCGGTCGGCGGGGTCCTCGGAGGCGACGCGCGGCGGGTTCTCGCGGTTGTTCTGCGGCAGCAGCGACAGCAGGTAGCGCACCTCCTCCAGGCACGTCTCCTCGTCGTCGTAGGCGAAGTGCGCCACGCCGGAGGTCTCGGCGTGCACGTCCGCGCCGCCGAGGCCGTTCTGGGTGATCTCCTCGCCCGTCACCGCGCGGACCACGTCGGGGCCGGTGATGAACATCTGGGAGGTCTCCCGGACCATGAAGACGAAGTCCGTCAGGGCCGGGGAGTAGGCCGCGCCACCGGCGCACGGGCCGAGCATCACGCTTATCTGCGGGATGACGCCGGAGGCCTTGGTGTTGCGCTGGAAGATGCCGCCGTAGCCGGCGAGGGCGGAGACGCCCTCCTGGATGCGGGCACCGGCGCCGTCGTTCAGGGAGACCAGCGGGGCACCGGCCGAGATGGCCATGTCCATGATCTTGTGGATCTTGGTGGCGTGGGCCTCGCCCAGCGCACCGCCGAAGATCCGGAAGTCGTGTGCGTAGACGAACACCGTCCGCCCGTGCACGGTTCCCCACCCGGTGATCACGCCGTCGGTGTAGGGGCGCTTGGCCTCCAGCCCGAAACCGGTCGCGCGGTGCCGCCGCAGCGGCTCCACCTCGGTGAAAGAGCCCTCGTCAAGCAGCAGATCGATGCGTTCGCGAGCGGTCAGCTTGCCCTTGGCCTTCTGCGCCTGGGTCGCCCGCTCGCTCGGACCACGCCGAACCTGCTCACGGATCGCGTGCAGCTCGGCGACGCGCCCTCGGACGTCACTCGCCTCTACGGGCGCACCTTCGACATTGCTCATGGAAAGACGGTACGTGGCAGGCGTCCCGGAACATCATGTCGGTTCCTTACAACGTAGCGTGGCTTTTGGTGGGCAGGCAGCACAGAAGTGGGCAGCCCCCTTATCACCCCTTGAGCAGTCACCGGCGGTCCCACGCTGTGACTACTCAACAAATCCGGCCGGGCCCGGCGGTCAATCACGCACCTTGACCGGCCCCGGGGACCGCCGGCCGGGCCGGTCGGACCCGGCACAGGTGCGGTGCGCAGGCCGTCCCCGGCCGCACCCGCAGCCGCAGGACGGGGGTCGTGGTCAGGACCTCCACCGTGGGGTCCCGGGCAAGGACGCGGGTCACCGGGTGGGACCAGGTGACCTCGAAGGGCTCGCCGGTGCGCGGCGGCTCGGCGAGGTGCAGGGTCGCACTGTCGCGGCCGTGGCGCACCAGGACGCAGGAGGGGGCCGTGACCGTGAGGGGGCCCACCGTACCCGGGGCCCAGAAATTGACGGCGGTCAGGCCCAGGGGGGCGACGGTCACGCCCTGGTGATCGACGGTGTTCGCCAGCACGGTCAGCCGGCCGCCGTCGGCGGCCCGCTCGGCGACCGCCTGCTCTCCGGCCCCCGGCATCAGCACGTAGAGGTAGCCCTCGTCGTCGGGATCGGTGCCGTGCGGGTGCAGCAGCGCGAGGTGGCGCCGGGTGAGCGGGGTGGCCGAGCCGCCGGTGTTGATGTCGCGCCATGCGCCGGTACGGGCCTCGTACAGCGCCTCCAGCGGGGCGCCGCCGGGCAGGACGTAGCCGCCGTGGCCGGGCAGGTGCACCCAGTGGGCGCGGTCGAAGGACTCCGGCCGGCCGTCGTGCAGCACGCGGCGCTCGCCGTCGACGGTGAGGACCGCGTCCGCGCGGCCGAGGTGGCGGTTGTCGACGACCGTCTCGACCTCGGCGCCGTCGGTCGCGGTGACCCCCGCGCCCAGGCAGATGATCGCGTCGTCCGCGAAGAACCACGACTTGCGCGCCTGAAGGCTGGAGCCCAGCCCCTTGAGGTGCTGCCCGATCGCCGCGTACGTGCCGTCGGTGACGCCGCCCACCCAGCGCACGTCCGGCTTCGGCTGCCCCCAACCGCCGCCGGCGTTGTCGGCCAGCGGCACGGCGCTGACAGTGGTGCCGGGCAGCCGGTAGGGATCGACCGTGGGCCAGAAGGCATCGCCGTAGGGATCGGCGGGGCACTCCTCGTGCCACCAGCACAGCATGCCGGCGCCGGTGTGCCAGCCGCGCGGGTTCTCGCCGTTGCCGTTCTCGTAGTACGTGATGCGGTCCGAGGCCATCGCGAGGGAGGCGGCCCAGCCGGGGCGGCGGTGCACGGCCCGGTCCATGGAGGCGAACAGGCGGTGCCCGACCGGCTCGGGCAGGACCGGCCCCGGGCGGGCGGCGACGGCGGCGAGGCGCGCCAGATCGGCCGGGCCGAACTGGGGGTCGCTCAGCAGCGGCCGCACCCGGTCCCGGGCGGCCCAGCCCCTGATCATGCCGTGCCAGCGGTCCCGCTCCGCTGCCGGCGCGGCCTCGGCCAGCAGGGCGACGGCGGCGATGAGGACGTGCCCGCGCTGCCGGTCGCTCTGGGCGGGTGCCTGCGGATCCGCGGCGGTCACGCCCCTGCTGACCGCCCGGCCGGAGACGCAGTCCATCACCAGGCCGTCGTGCACGAACGGCGCGAAGGCGTGCTCGACCCCGTCGATGACGGTACGGCGGGCGGGATCCGTGACCTCCCACGGCGAGTCGCGCAGGAGGACGAGAAGACGGGCGAGGCCGTCGAGCAGGACACAGCCGTACGTACCGGTGTAGGCGACCCACGAGTGCTGGACGAACGACCCGTCGGCGTACAGGCCGTCGCCCTTGACGACAAGGGGGAACACCGGCGACAGCGCGTCCCGGGCGAGCGCGACCTTGCCGGGCGCCCGGCCCAGAACACCGCGCAGGGCGACGACGCGGCACAGGTCGACACGGTTGGCACCCGTGCTGGTGCCGGAGTACGCGCCGAGCGCGGAGTCCGGCACGAAGTGGTCGACGGCGGCGAGGTTCCCCTGCAGCCGGGCCTCACCAGCGGCGTCGTACAGCACGGCGAGCGTGTCGAGGAGGAGACGCGGCGAACCGATCTGCCACTCCCACCAGTTGCCGTAACGGGCGGTGCCGGAGTGGTAGACGCGCCCGCCGACGTGATCCAGCCCGGCCAGCACGTCGGCGAGGAGAGCGGGCTCCCCGGTGAGCCCGGTGGCGGGCTGGACGTACGCCTGGGCCATCGTGAACAGCCGCGCATAGCTGGTGGTGATGCCGGCCGGCGGATCGAAGGGCGCATCCGGCCACAACGAGCCGGGGGCGGGGCGCATGGCCGCCCGGTGCGTGGCGGCAAGCGCTCCGATGCGGCGCAGGGCGCCGGCGTAGGGGGCGGCGGTGGGGTCGAAACCGGTGCCGAGGGTGAGGGCGGTCCAGCGTCTTCGGAGCACGGCGAAGGGGTCGGGCTCGGTCCGGGGGACGGCGCCGAGGGCGCCGAGGGCGCCGGCGGCGGTGAGGAAGGTGCGGCGGGTCCAAGGGGTGGCGGCCACGGCGTTGTTATTCCCCCACCCCGCCCCTTCCCGAAACC
>NZ_BAAJPZ010000046.1:0-4824 GCF_057552455.1 Streptomyces sp. PKA51 | reverse complement strand
CGCGGTCGACTACTTCGAGAACAGCGGCCTGCCCTTCGTCATCGCCCTCAACGGCTTCGACGGACAGCAGCCCTACGCTCCGGAGGAGGTCCGCGAGGCACTGCAGATCGGCCCCGACGCGCCGATCATCACCACCGACGCGCGGCACCGCCACGAGGCGAAGTCCACCCTCATCACGCTCGTCGAGCACGCGCTGATGGCGCGGCTGAAATAGGTACCCAACGTGGCGAGTTATGACGGGGCGTAAGTTGTGGGATTGACCACGCAAACGCTTCTGGGTTCATAACGTTTCGACAGAGAATTGGCCGGGCGCGACCACTCGTCGCGTCCGGCCGACTTCGCTCCGCACACACCTCGCCCGGCATTTGGCGCGGCTCGGCCTTAATGCCCGTTTTATGTCGGGCAAATCGCGGCCTTCACGGGCTCTGTCCGTTGTTTGGATTGGACCTGCCTCACGTGCTGGAATTCCCGGACTGAGCAGTGACGGCTCAGCAGATAAACGGCACAGGAACAGGTGCCGACGCCGAGAGGTTGTTGGACGCCGAGAGGTTGTTGGTCGAGTGAGGCGAAGAAAGACGGGCGCCGCGCAGCAGACGCGGGACGCGCGGGGCAACTTCACCCCGCCGTCGCGCACAGCGGTGCCGCCTTCCGAGATGCCCGAAACCCCCGCCACCCCCGCTCCGGCCCGCGGCGGCAGATTCTCGCCGCGCAACTGGCGTGTGCCGGTCCGGCTGAACGCGATTCTGCTGATCCCGGTGCTCGTCGCGCTGGTCTTCGGCGGTCTCGACGTCAAGAAGTCGGTCGACACCTGGAACGAGGCGGCGGACGCGGCGAACACGGCCCGCGCGGTGCGCGCGGCGGCCACGTACGCCCACGCCGTCATCGACGAGCGCGACCTGACGGCCAAGCCGCTGCTCGAGGGCAGCACGGACGACCCGGTCATCAAGAAGGTACGGGCGGCCACGGACAAGGCGCGCGCCGAGTTCGACACGGCCGCCAAGGCGATGCCGGACACCCCGAGCCTCAAGCGCCGTCTGAAGGCGGTGCGCGACGCGGAGCCGACGCTGGTCAAGCTGCGCTCGGCCGCGTACACCCCTGCTCTGGACGGGACGAAGACCGAGGACGGCTACGGCGCCATCCAGCGTCCCCTGATGGCCTTCACCAACGAGCTGGGCCTGGGCACCGGCAACGTCACCTCCTACGGACGTGCGGTCTACGCCGTCTCGCTGGCCAAGGCCGCCGAGTCGCTGCAGCGCTCCATCGGCACGCACCTGCTGCTGAAGCCGGGCAGTGCCGCCGAGCGCCAGGTGCTGCTGACGTCCTTCTCCTCGTACAACTTCCTCGAGTACATCGCCCGCAGCGAGTTCGAGGCGGGCGCCGGGGACGAGGACATCAAGCGCATGAAGTCGGCCATGGCCACCGAGGCCCAGACCGACGCGCAGGACAAGATGACCGCCGCCATCATGTCGGGCGCCACCACCGCGCAGCTCAAGGCGCAGGGCGTGACGGCCGACACCTGGCTGCAGACCTCCACGGGCAAGTTCAACGCCTACCGCACGGTCGAGGAGCACCTCGCCGACCACGCGGTGGAGGAGGCCGAGTCCATCGCCTCGCAGGCGACGCAGGACGCGATCGTCAACTCCTCGATCATGGTCTTCGCCCTCGTGGTCGCCTTCTTCGTGGCCGGCCGGATGGCCCGCTCGATGAGCCGGAGCATGCGCCGGCTGCGCGCCGCGGCCTTCGACGTGGCCGAGCAGCGCCTGCCGGCGCTGGTCGACCAGCTCTCGCGCACCGATCCGGGCAAGGTGGACACCCGTGTCCAGCCCATCCCGATCACCACCGGTGACGAGATCGGCGAGGTCGCCCGCGCCTTCGACCAGGTGCACCGCGAGGCGGTCCGCCTCGCCGCGGAGCAGGCCCTGCTCCGGGGCAACGTCAACGCGATCTTCACCAACCTCTCCCGCCGCAACCAGGCACTGATCGAGGGACAGCTGAACCTCATCACCGACCTGGAGAACAACGAGGCCGACCCGGACCAGCTGGAGAACCTCTTCCGCCTGGACCACCTGGCCACCCGCATGCGGCGCAACGGCGAGAACCTCCTCATCCTCGCGGGCGAGGAGCCCGGCCGCCGCTGGGACCAGCCGATCCCGCTGGTGGACGTGCTGCGCGCGGCCTCCTCCGAGGTGGAGGCGTACGAGCGCATCGAGCTGTCCGGCGTGCCGGACGCCGAGATCCACGGCCTGGCCGTGACCGACCTCGTGCACCTGCTGGCCGAGCTGCTGGAGAACGCCACCACGTTCTCCTCCCCGCACACCAAGGTCCGCGTCACCGCCACCCGGCTGCCCGACGGCCGCGTGATGGTGGAGATCCACGACAAGGGCATCGGCCTGACCGCCGAGGACTTCGCGGACATCAACCACAAGCTGGCCAACCCGCCGACGGTGGACGCCGCGATCTCCCAGCGCATGGGTCTGTTCGTGGTCGGCCGCCTGGCCATGCGCCACGGCATCCGCGTCCAGCTGCGTCCCTCGGGCGAGCAGGCCGGCACCACCTCGCTGGTGATGCTGCCGGACGCCATCACCCACGGTGGCGGCGGCGACGAGCTGGCCCCGGACGACTTCACCGTCTCCCGCATGGTGCCCGACCAGCAGCAGCCGGCTCCCGTCGCCGGCATGCGCACGGCCGCCGAGCTCGGTTTCGACGACTCCCGCTACGAGTCCGGCGGGGAGTCCACCTCGCTGGACCCGGTCGGCCGCTCGCTGATGCGCGAGGAGCGCCGTGCCCAGCTGGGCGCGCAGGCCTCCGACCAGCGCCCGCTCTTCCGCGACGAGACCGCGCAGGAGCAGCCGTACCCGCAGCAGGGTTACGAGTACCCGCAGGACGGTTACCCGGAATCCGGCTACGAGGAGCAGACGCCGAACGCCCCGCAGGCGTACGCCGACTACAACACCCCTGACGGCCAAGGCGAATGGGCCGGCACAGGTACGTACCAGCAGACGTACGGGCAGGGTTACGCAGCGGAACCGGAATCCCGGCCGTCCGCTGACACGGCGCAGCCCGAGCGCGTAGAGTTCGACCGTCCGGGCCCCGCTTCGAGCGGCTCCCCCGCGCTGACCGGGTCCGGTCTGCCGCGCCGCGACAAGCGGTGGCAGAACTCCGAGCCGGGCGAGGAGGCCACGAGGGACGGCGGAGAACCCGAGCGGTCCCCGCAGGGGACGCCACAGCAGCCCCGGGAGGGCGACACTGCCGCATGGCAGTCGGTCAACGACGAGCGCTGGCAGCAGGCCAAGCAGCTCCGTGAGCCGAAGGCCGGCGGAGTGACCTCCTCCGGTCTCCCCCGCCGGGTCCCCAAGGCCAATCTGGTCGAGGGCACGGCGGCCGGGCAGAGCGCCCCGGCCGGCCCGCAGATATCCCGCGCACCGGAGGACGTCCGGGGCAGGTTGGCGAACCTGCGCCGCGGCATCCAGCAGGGACGCACCGTGGGGTCGGACTCCGGCGAGTTCCCGGCACCCGCACAGCATGAGCAACACGACCAGGGCTTCGGCCCCGGCGGCACCTACGATCAGGAGCGTTAGTGTGAGCCCGATGAGCCAGGCGGCGCAGAACCTGAACTGGTTGATCACCAGTTTCGTGGACAACACCCCAGGGGTGTCCCACACCGTCGTGGTCTCCGCCGACGGACTCCTTCTGGCGATGTCCGAAGGCTTTCCGCGGGACCGCGCCGACCAGCTGGCGGCGGTGGCCTCCGGCCTGACCTCGCTGACCGCGGGCGCCTCGCGCATCTTCGAGGGCGGCACGGTCAACCAGACCGTCGTCGAGATGGAGCGCGGCTTCCTCTTCATCATGTCCATCTCGGACGGTTCGTCCCTCGCGGTGCTGGCGCACCCCGAGTGCGACATCGGCCTCGTGGGCTACGAGATGGCCCTGCTGGTCGACCGCGCGGGCAATGTGCTCACGCCCGACCTGCGCGCCGAACTGCAGGGGAGCCTTCTCAACTAACCCGGAAAGAGTGCGTTTCGCGCCACCGCGCCATAGGGTGCGGTGGCGCGACCAGCAGCAGACAGGCAAGCCGAGGAGGAGACGTGGCAACGCCCCCAGGCGGTTACCCGTACGGAAACGACCAGCAGGCGGAGCCCCCGCTGAACCGCTACAACTTCCCCTCCGCGCCAAGCCACCAAGTCGTGCCGGAGCAGCAGCGCCCTGCCCATGTGCAGGCGCCGCAGCAGTACCGGCGCGCGGCCTCCCCCTCGGGAGGCAAGCAGAATCCGCTGGTCCGCCCCTATGCGATGACCGGCGGCCGGACGAGGCCGCGTTACCAGCTCGCCATCGAGGCGCTGGTGCACACCACGGCCCAGCCGTCCCAGCTCCACGGGCAGTTGCCGGAACACCAGCGCATCTGCCACCTGTGCCACGAGATCAAGTCGGTCGCCGAGATCTCGGCACTTCTTTCCATTCCGCTCGGCGTCGCCCGGATCCTTGTCGCCGACCTGGCGGAGGCCGGACTAGTCGCCATTCACCAGCCCGGCGGGGATGCATCCGCCGGCGGTCAGCCTGACGTGACACTGCTCGAAAGGGTGCTCAGTGGACTTCGGAACCTCTAGCGGCGAGGCAGCCCGCTCGACCACCTCCGCGAAGATCGTGGTGGCCGGTGGCTTCGGCGTGGGCAAGACCACGTTCGTCGGCGCGGTCTCGGAGATCAACCCGCTGCGCACCGAAGCCGTCATGACCTCCGCCTCGGCGGGCATCGACGACCTCACCCACGCGCCGGACAAGACCACGACGACCGTGGCCATGGACTTCGGCCGTATCACCCTGGACCAG
>NZ_BAAJPZ010000045.1:0-7247 GCF_057552455.1 Streptomyces sp. PKA51 | reverse complement strand
CGAGTTGGCGAGCATCTCGACGCGCTTGCGCAGCTCTGCTGCGCGGTCCTTGGCGTTCTGCTCGTTCTTCTTGTCCTGCGCGCGGGCGATGTCCGCGCCGTAGGCGAGGAAGTCCGCCCGCGCCTTCGCGTCGGACTTCAGCACGCGCTCGACCTCGGCGTTGAACACCGGGCCGCCGGTGCCGCGCATCGCCTCGATCTTCTTGCGGTTCTCGACGTCGACGCCGTCGCGCTTGTCCTTGGCGCGCTGGCGGGCCTCGGCCTCGCCGTGCTCCAGGAACGCCTTGATCGCACCCGGGTCGCTGCTCTCCAGCGCCTTCTTCGCGGCTTCGCGGACTTCTTCCTCGTCGTCGAGATCCGCGTAGTCCTGGACCAGCTGCCGGTCGCGTTCGGCGCTGAGCTTGTCCAGTTCGGACTGCGGAGCCGCGGCCGCCGCACTGCCCGACTTCGGCAGTGCGGCGGCGAGCTTGTCCAGCGCCGCCAGGGTCTGTGCGTACGTGGCCTGTTCGGCGCGGGCGCTCGTGGCGGCGGTGGCCTGGGCCGTCGTGCCGCCCAGGATCGCCAGGACGAGCGCCGCGGACAGGGTCCCCGACGCTGCCGCGGTCGCGCGACCGCGTAGTCTTCCGGCTCTTGGCCGGAATCTACCCATCACGGGATGAATCCCCCTCGGTTATGGAAACAGAAAACAGCCCTGCCCCAGGAGTCGCGTCACCGCGATCCGGGGCAGGGAGGATGGGAAAGAGGCAAAGGAAGGCGTCCGGCCGGCAGGTCAGGCCGGCCGGACACCCACGCCGATCGTTGCGATCAGCCCTTCACGCGGCTCTCCGCTTCCCGGGCCCGGTCGAACATGTCCTTCCAGAAGCCGGCCGACTTGGCAGCTTCGGACTGTTCCTCGGTCCAGGAGGTCTGGTTGGCGGTGGCCGGGTCGGCGATGTTCTTCCAGAGCGCGTCGGCCGACTCCTTGGCGGTGGTGGCGATGTTCCGCCAGTTCTCCGCCTGAGCGGCCGCGGCCGCCTGCTCTGCCAGCCACGCCTTCTGCGCCGCACCGGCGTGCTCGGAAACGGCCTTCCACGCGGCCTCCGCCTCGGCCCGGGCCTTGGCGGCGTCAGCGGCGTCCTTGACGGCCGCCTCGGCGGCCGTCGCCTTGGCGATCAGCTGCTGCAGCGAGGCCCGGCGGACCGTTTCGGCATCGGTGACACGCAGTCGGTACGCCTCCAGGTCCAGGGATCCGCCGGTGCTCCAGCCGTAGCCGTAGAACTCCGCGACGTCCGCGTCCGCGGCACCCGGCCGCAGCGCCCACTGCGCCGCCACCCGCACCTGCTCACCCGGGTCGTGCTCGGCAATCGACTGCACGAAGGCCCGGTCCTTGGCCGCGACCTCCAGCTTGTGCTGGGCGTCGGCCTCGCGGGCGGCCCGGTCGCGCTTCTGGGCCTCGGCGTAGCCAGTCCTGACGAAGGCGGCGCGGTCGGCGTCCGTGCCCTTCAGGGCACGCTCGGCCGCCGCGCGTACGGCGGGGGAGAACTCCGCGGGGTGCGTGGCGACGACCCGCTCGCAGAAGCTCCGGTTCTGCGTACGGGAGTCCTTCAGGCGCTGCTTGGCGTACGCGTAACCGCCGCCCGGAGCGATCCACTCGGCGATCGCCTCGTCGCCACGGGAGCTGCGCAGCGCGTTCCATGCGGAGACGCGCAGCTCGGCGGGCAGCTTCGAGGTGGCGATCGAGTGAACGTAGTTGCGTGCGCTCTCCGCGGCGGCGGCCTTCAGAGCCGAGGCCTGGTCGACCGGCTGGTCCGCCGCGAACGAAGCCGGCGCAGTGGCGGAGACGGTGTCAGCCCATGCCGGTGCCACTCCCGCCGCCAGGACGCCCCCGCCGGCGAGCAGGGCGACCGTCGTCGCCTGGGCGACCCACCAGTGACGCTTCATTCCGGGCCTCACTGGACCGGAACGAGCTGCCACAGCTGGGCGTCGCTCTGGTTGCAGTACCACGTCTGGGCGCGTACGCCGTTGTCCGCCTTGGCGTGGTCGATGTCCAGGCAGCGGTCCTCGGTGTGCTGGGCGCGCAGCTGGTACAGCTTCTTGCTGTGGTCCACGAGGGTGATGCGCCAGCGCATCTGCTTGCCGCCGCTGCACGCCCACTGCTGGACGTTGGCGCCGACCTGGGTGCCGCTGTTCTCCACCTCGAGGCACTTGCCGCTTGCGACGGACCGCACCTCGAACGAGGAGTCGGCGGCGGGAACCACGCGCCACTGCTGGGCAATGGTCCCGTTGCAGGTCCACTGCTGCGCCTTCACGCCGTTGTCGGTCTTGGCGTGGTCGATGTCCAGGCACTTGCCGCTGTGGGCGGCCTGCAGCTGGACGACCATTTCCGGCCGGGGAGCGGGGACGGTTTCCGCGTGGGCGGCGGTCGCAGTGCCGGCCAGTACGGTGACACCGGCGCCGATGGCCAGCGCGGCCCGGGTGATCCGAGACATCGTGGGGTCCGTTCTTCTCAAAAGTTCTTGGGCGCCCGGCGCGCCGGGCACGAAGGGAGGGAGAGCGCAGTGCCGGACCGATCGCCCGCCCGGGGCGCATCGGCTCGGCGGACACTGCGGAGGAGATCAGTCCTTGACCGGCAGGAGCTTCCAGCGCTGAGGACTGCTGGAATTGCAGTACCAGAGCTGCGCGTTGGCGCCGTCCTCCATGCTGGCGTTGGTGATGTCCAGGCAGCGGTCCGTGTTGTGCATGGGCCGGAGCTCGTACGTCTCTTTGACGAGGTCCATGAGGTTCAGCCGCCAGCGCTGCTGGGGAACGTCGCCGCACCACCACTGCTGGACGTTGGTGCCGGGCTGGCTGCCGGCGTTGTCCACCTCGACGCACTTGGCGCTGTGGCGGGGCCGGAGCTCGAAGGAGGCCGAGTCGACGGGTACGAGGTCGAAGATCTGATAGTCCAGGTCGTCGGCGCACTTCGACTGGACGACGTTGCCGCCGTTGCGGAGGGTGCCCTTCGCGATCGTGAGGCACTGGCCACTGCTCTCGACCTGCAGCTTCACGGCCGTGGCGGTGGAGCTGTGGGGAGTGGAGGGCTCGCCGGCGGCCTGGGCGGGGGCGACGGTGGAGGCCAGGGCGGCGACACTGGCAGCGCCGGCCAGGGCGGCTCGGATGATCCGAGACATCGGGATTTCCGTTCTGTGGGTCTGCGGCGGGGTGAACTGGGCGAGGCGGGTCAGGGCGCCAGCGGGTTGGAGATCTTCCAGGTCGCGTCGGGCGCGAAGCCCTTGTCGTCGTCGAAGCGGTTCTTGTTGCTCTTGTCCGCCGCGTAGAGGTCGCCCCGGAACTGCCGCAGCCATCGGCCGGACTGGCTGCCCGACTCGAAGGACGTGCCGGAACCGGTGAGGCCCTTGCGGGCGCACCATGTGGCGGCCTTGGCGGAGTCGGCGCTGCCGTCGTGGGCGGCCATCACGACCCGCAGGTCCTTCAGCGTGAGGTAGTAGCCGCGCTTGCCGGCCGACTCGAATGAGTAGCAACCGGGCTGGAGGGCCAGAGAGGGAACGATGACCCAGGTGGCGTCCTCGCGGTCGGTCTGCTTGCCCTTGGCGCTGACCGGCGCGATGAAGGTCTCGCCGCCGTCCACGGTGGACTGACGGACGAAGAGGCCGGCCTGCTTGCCGGTGGCCGGCTGCAGGGACTGGCGCCCGGCCCGGTACTGGCTGTCGTCCTTGAGGAAGTCGGCCACGTCCTCGTCACTGCCGGCCAGAGCCTTCTTGGCCGCGGCCACGAGCCAGGGATTCATGCCGGTCTTCTCGGCTGCTGCCTGGATCTGCAGGGCACGGCCCCGGTTGGCCTGGGCTATCTTCTTGCGGCGATTGTCGTCGTCGAGCTTGTAGGCCTGCTCGGCGCCGGTGTGGATGAAGGCCTTCCAGTCCGCCGGGTTGGCGCTCAGCACGGCCTTCTGGGCCGCGGCGTAGAGCTCGGGCCCGTTGGCCGCGACGGCCTGGCGCAGCAGTTCGCGGATGAAGTTGTCGTCGCCGAGGCTGAGCATGGCCTCGGACGGCGTGATGTTGAACAGCGCCGCCGTGCTCTTGCGGGCTGCCAGCTCCTGGCGGCGCTGGGCCTCCTCGCGGTTCTTCTGCTCGAGCTCCTTGAGCTCGTTGGTCACGTCGCGCTGGTGGGCTTCACGGGCACCGTTGGTGATGAACTCGCGCCAAGCGGCCGTGTCACCGGCCAGAGCGGTCTGCGCAGCCTTTTGGACCTCCGGTCCGGAAGCCTCGTGCTTCATCACCGCGCGGACGAAATTGTCGTCACTGAGAGACAGCAGGTCGGGGCTGACGGGGATACCCACCGCGATCAGCGCCTGGGACTTCGCGAGGCGGTCGGCACGGACGGAGGCCTCGCGCTCCTGCTCGCGCTTCTTGTCCGTCTCGTATGCCTCGTGGATGCCGGCGACGATGAACCGGACGTGGTCCTCCGGGCTGGAGCTGAGCATGGCCTCCTCGGCGGCCATGCGCACCGCCTCGTACTTCTCGCCGCCCTCCCGGGCCTTGCGCCACAGCTCCTGGATGAAGTCCAGGTCGCTGCGCTGCAGGACGTCCCACGTGGCGTCGAGGCCGACGACGGACGCTGCGGAAACGCGCTGCTTCTCATCGGTGCCAATGGCGCTGGATGCGACCGCGGCGTCACCCGGCTTGGCAACCGCGATGCCCGGCGCGGCGACACCGGCAATGGCGGCCAGAGCAGTGGTGGTGATGACGCCTCGGGTGACGGCACTGCGCACGCGCGCGGAGGTGGTGACTCTCTTCATGCTGGTTCGACTAGCCCTCTTCGTCCCGTGTGGCCCCTGTAAGTAAAGGGGAGGTGAAGGCGAAGTCTTGAAGAGTCACCGGATAAGAGTCAAACCGGACGAGTGGTATATGATCAAGGTAGGTGTGTCTTGTGGCGAGCATGCCGTGGGGGTCTAGTTCGAGCAGAATGACCCTCATGCGCCCATTGCTGTCGCGACGGCAGAAGGGATAGGGCCCGGGAAAGCGGAAGCGGCGGGCACTCGTGGGAGTGCCCGCCGCATCCGTACGCGTCCGATCAGCCGGTTCCTACGCGGACCACCAGTCCGGGGAGAAACCGATGGAGCGCACGTCGCCCACCCTCGGTTCGGTGGGGTCGTCCGGGTCGACGTCGCCGTAGCCGTACGGGTCGACGTCGGCGACGACGTGGATCCTCGCGCCGGACCCGGAGACGCGGTACCGGCGCACGTCCGTGGCCGTCCCGTCGTCGTCCGGCTCCACGCCGTGGCCGAGGCCGGCGATCGCGGCGCTCAGCTCGTCGAACCGCAACCGGCCGGCGAACGGGCCGTAGGCGTCCTGCAGCGGCTGCGGCACGTTCGTACCGCCCTGCAGCAGACGGTGCACCTGCACGCTCACCGCGAAGCACGGCCACACGTCCCCCTCCTGGCGGAAGGAGAGCTCCACGAGCCCGTAGTCCCGGCGCAGCAGCCCTTGCGAGCGGTCGTCGAGGTGATCCGGCCCCAGCGCCGCCTCCCACTCGGCGGGCCCGGAGCCGATGCCGGCCCCGAGCACCTCGCCGCGCGTGGCGACGTGCGCGTAGAAATCCACGTCAGGCATCTACATGCTCTCCAATGCCTCGATCAGCTTCTGCAGTTCCTCGGTCCGGTCGTTGCTGAAGCGCCACTGCGGGTTGCGGCCCTCCTTCATGGCCTTGGCGCTCGACTCGAACACCTCCTTGGCACCCTTCGTCACCCTAATCAGGTCCTCGCGCAGCTTCTTGTTCGACTTGAGCATGTCGACGACGGCGTCCACCTGCTTCTGGGTGGCGGTGCCCTTCTTCAGTCGGATGGCCTCGCCGGTGATGCCGCCCTTGCCGTCCGGCTTGAGCGCCACCTCCATGCCGTCCTTCATGTTGACGTGGGCGCCCTTCGTCACCCAGTCCTGGTCGACCTGACCGACGTGGTCGATCTGGAAGTTGCACTTCTTGGCCTTGGCGTTGTGCACCAGGACCGGCGCGGAGCCCGCGGCGACGTAGTACGTGTGCAGGTCGTCGACGGTGAGGTTGAAGACCTGGCGGGTCTCGGTCCAGGCACGGGTGCGCAGCACCTCGCGCAGGTCGCCGCCGGGCGTGCGCAGCCGGTCGCCGGGGTGCACCTGCGCGGCGTCCTGCCAGCTGTGGCGACTCTCCACCCAGATCGGGTGGTTCGCAGTGGCGGTCACCTTGCCGGTGCCGTGCCCGGCCGCGCCGTCGGTGTCGACGGTGATCTCGACCAGGTCCTTGCGGCCCTCGCGCGTGATCACGTCGTCGACGCGCCGCGCCCCGGTGACACCGGTCTGCGGATCGGTGGCCAGGACGCGGTTCCCGATCCGCATGTCCTTGATCGGCTTGCGCGTCCCGTCGGCCATGAGGACCGGCGTGTCCGGCGTGAAGCTGTTGTCCTCCAGCAGACAGGCCACGGGGGACTTGCGGAGCTTCTCGAGGACCTCCTGACCCTTCTTGATCAGCTTCTTGGCGGCGGCGGACTCCTCCAGGAACTTGTCGATGCCGCCGACGATCCGGCCGATCGCCTTCGTGATCTCCGGGAACTTCTTGAAGACCTGTGCGGCCTTGCCCCAGGGAAGGTTGCCGATCACGGCCCAGAAGCAGGACTCGACGTCACCCTCGGTGAAGCACTTCTTGATGTCCTCGAAGAGCAGGTCGACCAGGATCTGGCCGCCGTTCTCGATGAGGAAGTCCGCGATGTCCTTGTCGGCGAGCTTGCGGGCCTGCTCGTACTCCTCCGGAGTCATGCCGGCCTCTTCGAGCGCCTGCTCCTCCTGCCAGGTCAGCTCCGGGCCACCGCTCTTGCCGTCGTTCTTGACGGCGTCCTCGCGCGCCTTGCGCTCCTGCTCGCGCTGGTACTCCTCGGCCTTCTTCGCCGCCGCGTCCGCCTCGTTGGCGTACTTGTTGGCGTTCTTGGCGGCCTCTTCGGCGGACTTGGCGTGGGTTTCGGCGGATTCGGCGAGCTTGGTCGCGGCGGCGGCGTC
Source organism: Streptomyces sp. PKA51 (assembly GCF_057552455.1). NCBI lineage: Bacteria > Bacillati > Actinomycetota > Actinomycetes > Kitasatosporales > Streptomycetaceae > Streptomyces > Streptomyces sp. PKA51. Next base: position 250 of record NZ_BAAJPZ010000045.1, on the reverse strand, counting down.
CTTCTCGGCCTGGGCCGCGGCGCTCTGGGCGACGCTGGCGTCGTTCTCGGCGCGGCCGGCGGCGCTGTCGGCCGCGGCGGCCTCGTTGTCGGCCTGGGCTGCGGCGCTGCGGGCGCGGGCGGCTTCCGCCTCCGCGTCGTTGGCGGCTTGGCGGGCGGCGGCTGCGTCGGCGTAGGCCTGGTTGGCGGCCTTGCGGGCGAGACCCGCGTCTTCCTGTGCTTGGGCGTCGGCCTGGTTGGCGCGGGCGGCT
>NZ_BAAJPZ010000044.1:0-8127 GCF_057552455.1 Streptomyces sp. PKA51 | reverse complement strand
CCTCGTCGTCCTTGCGGGCGCCGTGGCAACTCGAAGAACTCTACACGCTCCCGTACGCCCCATCAAACCGGTGGCGCAAGGGGTTTCCCGCGCGTAGGGTCCGGGGCATGACGACGCTCGCGCTCGTGCAGCTGTGGTGGCCCGCCTGACCGGCGGCCCGCCCCCTGCGCATGCTGCGCGTACGCATCCAACGGCCGCCGCCTCGGCGGCCGTTTTTGCTGTCCGGGCGGTGGTCCCCACCTCGGAGGAGACAGCGAACCGATGGCAAGGATCTTCAGCGGCATCAAGCCCACCGGCCACCTCACCCTGGGCAACTACCTCGGCGCCGTCCAGCGGTGGGTCGAGGTCGACCAGCACCGTGCCGAGGCGCTCTTCTGCGTGGTGGACCTGCACGCGCTGACCGTCGAGCACGACCCGGCACGGGTGCGCCGGCTCAGCCGGCAGGCGGCGACGCTGTTCCTCGCGGCCGGACTACGGCCGGACCTGTGCACCCTCTTCGTACAGAGTCACGTCGACGAGCACACCCGCCTGGCCTATCTCCTGGAGTGCACGGCCACGGACGGCGAGATGCGGCGGATGATCCAGTACAAGGAGAAGTCCGCGCGGGAGCGGGCCACCGGCGGGAGCGTACGGCTGTCCCTGCTGACGTACCCCGCGCTGATGGCCGCGGACATCCTGGCGTACGGGACGGACGAGGTTCCCGTGGGGGACGACCAGGCGCAGCACGTGGAGCTCACCCGGGACCTGGCCGTGCGCTTCAACCAGCGGTACGGGGCCACCTTCACCGTTCCCCGGGCGGTGCTTCCTCCCGTGGCGGCTCGCGTGATGGACCTGCAGGACCCCCTGTCGAAGATGGGCAAGTCGCACGCGGAGACGTCCGGCATCGTCTATCTGCTCGACGAGGCGGACGTCGTGCGCAAGAAGATCATGCGGGCCGTGACGGACAGCGGTAATGAGGTCCGCTACGACCGCGAGGCGCAGCCCGGCGTCGCGAATCTGCTGGAGATCCTCGCCGCCTGCCGGGGTGGTGACGGGAAACCGGAGGAGCTGGCCGCGGGCTACAGCTCGTACGGTGCGCTGAAGAAGGACGTGGCGGACGCGGTCGTGGAGCTGCTGCGGCCGCTACGGGAGCGGCATGCGGAGCTGTGCGCGGATCCGGAGTACGTGGACGAGGTGCTGCGGGCGGGTGCCGAGCGGGCGCGGGCGCTCGCCCGGCCGCGGGTCGACACGGCGTACCGGGCGATCGGCCTGCTGCCGCCCGTCGGCTGAGCCGGCGGGCCGTACTCCGCTTGGTCCGCGCCGGCCGGCCCGCCGGTCCCTCAGCCCGCCGCGCGGAAGGCGCGCCGGTAGTCGCGGGGGCTGGTGGCCAGGCGGGCGGCGAAGTGCTGGCGCATGGTGACCTCGCTGCCGAAGCCGCAGCGGCGGGCGATCTCCGGCATGGGCAGGCCGGTGCGTTCCAGGAGCTGCTGGGCGGCGGCGATGCGCTGGTCGAGCAGCCATTGGATGGGGGTCCTGCCCGTGCCGGCGGTGAAGTGGCGGGCGAAGGAGCGCGGTGACATGCCGGCCCAGGCGGCCATGTCGGCGACGGTCAGGGGTTCGCAGAGCTGTCGCAGGGCCCGTTCGCGTACGGCGGCCAGGGCGCCGGAGGGGTCGCGGTCGTCCGGGGCGGGGGCGGGGTGCTCGATGAACTGGGCCTGGGTGCCGGTGCGGAAGGGGGCGGTGACCATGGCGCGGGCGATGGTCGCCGCCGCCTCGGCGCCGTGTGCCGTACGGACGAGGTGCAGGCACAGGTCGATGCCGGCGGCGACTCCGGCCGCGGTCCAGATGCCGTCGTCCTCGACGAAGAGGGCGTCCGGGACGACCTGGAGCCCGGGGTGGGTGGCGGCCAGGAGAGGGGTGAGGTTCCAGTGGGTGACGGCTCGGCGGCCGTCGAGCAGGCCCGCCTGGGCGAGGACGAACGCTCCGCCGCACAGCGCGGCGACCGGTGTCCCGGCGGCGTGGGCGCTGCGCAGTGCCTCCAGGACGGGCGGCGGTACGGGGGCCAGGTGGTCGTCGACGCCGGGGACGACCACCAGGTCGGCGGTGCCGAGCCAGTCGAGGTCGCGGTCGGGGGCGAGGACGAGCCCGCCGGGCATCTGCACGGGCGCCCGGTCGGGGGCGCAGCGGCGCAGTTCGAAGGGCGGGGCGCCGCGGTCGGTGCGGTCGACGCCCCAGACCTCGGCGATGACGGCGACGTCGAAGGCGCGGATGCGCGGAAAGGCGACGAGGGCGATGCGTTGGGGCGGCTGCACGGTGATCATCCTGCCAGTAGGGGTGGCAGGAATTCATCGGAGGTGGTCAGTGCTGCCACTGTCGGCGGCCTGCCGGCGCCAGCAGGATCATGGGCATGGACATCGCACAGGTCAGCCCGATCGCTCAGAACTCCGCCCTCGTCGTCATCGACGTGCAGAAGGGCTGGCACGACCCCGCCTTCCCGCCCCGCAACAACCCCGCGGCCGAGGAGAACCTCGCCGCCCTGATCGACGCCTGGCAGGCGGCGGGCCGGCCGGTGGTCTTCGTACGGCACGACTCGCCGAAGCCGGACTCGCCGCTGCGGCCGGGGCAGGAGGGCAATGACTTCCAGGACTTCGTCGAGCAGCGGCGCGGCAAGGGGGCGGGCCCGGAGCTGCTGTTGACCAAGACGGTGAACTCGGCCTTCATCGGCACCCCGGACCTGCGGGCCTGGCTGGACGCGGCCGGCATCCGGCAGATCGTGGTGGCGGGCATCATGACGAACTGGTGCGTCGACACGACGGCCCGCATGGGCGGCAACCTGGGCTACGACGTGATCGTCCCGATCGACGCCACGCACACGTTCGACGCGGTGGGCCCGGACGGCGAGTCCCTGACGGCCGACGCCCTGGCCCGCGCCACGGCGGTCAACCTCCACGCGGGCGGCTTCGCCCGCGTGGTCCGTACGGCGGAGCTGCTCGGCTGAGCGTCACCCGTTGCCGGAGGCCAGCTCCCGGCTCCGGTCCCGCGCAGCCTCCAGCGCGGCGATCAGCGCATGGCGCACCCCGTGCTTCTCCAGCTCGCGGATCGCGTTGATCGTCGTACCGGCCGGTGAGGTGACCGCCTCGCGGAGCTTCACGGGGTGCTCGCCGCTGTCGCGCAGCATGACCGCCGCGCCGATGGCGGCCTGGACGATGAGGTCGTGGGCCTTGTCGCGGGGCAGGCCGAGCAGGATGCCGGCGTCGGTCATGGCCTCGACGAGGAAGTAGAAGTACGCGGGCCCGGAGCCGGAGAGGGCGGTCGCGGCGTCCTGCTGGGACTCGGGCACGCGCAGCGTCTTGCCGACGGGCTTGAAGATCGCCTCGGCGCGCCGGAGGTGTTCCTCCGTGGCGTGGGAGCCCCCGGAGATGACCGACATGCCCTCGTCGACGAGGACGGGGGTGTTCGGCATGACGCGCACGACCGGGGTGCCGGCGGGGAGCCGGTCCTCGAAGAGGGTCGTGGGGATGCCGGCCGCGGCGCTGATGACGAGCCGGTCGGCCGGCAGGTGCGGGGCGAGTTCGTCAAGGAGGGTGGTCATGTCCTGGGGCTTGACGGCCAGGATGAGGGTGTCGGCGGCCTTGGCGGCCTCGATGTTGCTGACCACCTCGACGCCGTAGCGGGCGCGCAGCGCCTCGGCGCGTTCGGGGCGGCGGGCGGTGCACATCAGGCCGTCCGCCGACCAGCCGGCGCGGATCATGCCGCTGAGCAGTGCCTCACCGATCTTTCCGGTGCCGAGGACGGCGACTGTCTGGGGCACGGGGGCTCACCTCTTCGCTGCGCGGGGCTTGCTTACGGTCCTGCGGGAAGCTTCTTCGTCGTCTTGTGGAGGACCTTCTCGCTCTAGAGGATCCTCGCATTCCGCGTGGCCCGGCGGGGGCGCGGTCCACGTCTTGGTCGTCCGCCGGGGCGACAGGATGCGGACGTTCCTGTTTCCCGCCCCGGTGTTTACACCGTGGTTACAAACCAACTGGCCGAATCGGTCCGGGACTTGGCCAAAATATGGTCAAGTGATTAACGGCATGCGCAGCGGCGGCCCAGGGCCCGTCGTGCGGACGCCGGGCGTGCGCCCCCTCGACTCCTCCGTCACTTCTCTTCCACCCGTCGGCAACGATCCCCGTCGTTTCGCTGCGCGCGCCCCGAGCGCGCTGGAGGCAGTCCTCATGCAGAAGACCCTCTTCCGCCATGTCCGCACCGTCATCCACCGCCTCGGCCCCTGGGCCGACCTGCGCGCGGACTTCGCCGCGTCACTGGTCGTCTTCCTCATCGCCGTGCCCCTGTCCGTCGGCATCGCCGCCGCCTCCGGTGTGCCCGCGGAGCTGGGCCTGGTCACCGGCGTCGTCGGCGGTCTCCTCACCGGCCTGCTGCCGGGCAGCAGCATGCAGGTCAGCGGCCCGGCGGCCGGCCTGACGGTGCTGGTCTACGAAGCAGTGCGCGCGTACGGGCTCCGGGCGCTCGGCGTCCTGGTGCTCACCGCCGGGCTGCTCCAGCTGGCCATGGGGCTGCTCAAGCTCGGGCGCTGGTTTCGCGCCATCTCGGTCGCCGTCGTCCAGGGCATGCTCGCCGGCATCGGCATCGTCCTGATCGCCGGGCAGCTCTATGCGCTCGCCGACGCCGACGCACCGGCCGGGGCGCTGGAGAAGCTGGGCGGGCTCGTCACGCTGTTCACCAACACCGTCGCCTCCCCGGACGCGCTGGCCGCGGTCGCCGTCGGCGCCGGCACGGTGGCCGTCCTGGCCGTGTGGCCGCGCTGGCGCGGCGCCGCCCACGTCGTCCCCGCCCCCTTGGCGGGCGTCGCGCTCGCCACCACCACGGTGGCCCTGCTGGAGCTGCCCGTCGACCGGATCCGGGTGCGCGGACTGATCGACGCGATCCAGCCACCGGGCGGCGGCGAATTCACCCGCCTGACGGAATTCGGAGTGCTCGGCACCGTCCTGACCTTCGCCCTGATCGCCTCCGCCGAGACGCTCTTCAGCGCGGCCGCCGTCGACCGGCTCCACCAGCGCTCCCGCACCGACTACAACAAGGAACTCATCGCCCAGGGCGCCGGGAACACCGTCTGCGGTGTGCTCGGTGCCCTGCCCATGACCGCCGTCATCGTCCGCAGCTCCGCCAACGTCCACGCCGGCGCACGGACGAAGGCCTCGCGTGTCCTGCACGGCGTCTGGCTCCTGCTCTTCGCCACCCTCCTGCCCTGGGCCCTCGAACTCGTCCCCGTGGCCGCGCTCGCCGGCGTCCTGGTGCACGCCGGCTGGAAGCTCCTGCCGGGACGCGAACTGGGACCGCTGTGGCGCGAGCACCGCGGCGAGGTCGCCATCCTCGCCACCACCGCCGTCGCCATCGTCGTCACCAACCTCTTCGAGGGCGTCGCCATCGGACTCGTCCTCGCCGTCTGCAAAGCCGCCTGGGAGACCTCCCACGTCCACGTCGAGGCCACGACCTCGCCGTCCGGCGTCGTCCGCGCCCGCGTCATCGGCAACGCCAACTTTCTGCGCCTGCCCAAACTGCTCGACGACCTCGACGCGCTCCGGCAGGACGCCACCCACCGCATCGAACTCGACCTCACCGGACTGCGCCACATGGACCGGGCCGTCCACACGGCACTGGTCACCTGGGCCGCACGCAACGCGCAGAACGGCGACGACGAAGCGACGGGCCGGGTGATGGCCCACTAGGGCCTGCCCGGCGGATCCTCGCCGCGGCGCGTTGTCGATGTGCGGCTGCCGCCGCGCGGTGCCGTGCTTCGCCCGGGCCTAGGGGTGGTGTGTCGACTGCGGGCCGTCGGTGGCCGATCGCGCCCACGCGGCGGCAGCCGCAGATCGATACCGCCCCGCGCCCCTGACGGGGCACTGCACCAGCTCACGGCGCCCCGTAGGGGCGCGGGGAACTGCGCGACAAGCCACAACGCGCCCGCAGACGGGGCACCCTAGCGGCCGGCCGCCCCTGCCGGGGCGGCCGCGGCCGCGGAGACGTCGGCTCCGGGGGCCGTCACCGGGCCACCGCGACGCGCCCCGGCCGCAGCCGCCCGCAGGGCGAACACCGTCCCGCGCACGACCCTCTCCTTGACGAAGGCGGCCGGCCGCCCGGTCAGCACCGTCGACCGCGGCGAGTCGTCGGAACGGACCAGCTGCAACAGCCCGTCGCGCCGGCCGAGGCTGATGCACTGCCCCACGAACGCATAGCGGAACGGCCGCAGTTGACCGCGACGGTCCTGAAGGTCCGCTCGGACGGACGCCGCCACGTACAGGCCCATGGGCAGGGACACCGCACACGCCATCCGTAGGCCCGTCCCCGCCGCATCCCCCGCCGCGTAGACGGCGGGATCGGTCACCGAGCGAGCGGTGCCGTCGATCGCGATCCGCCCGGCCTCGTCCAGGGCCAGACCCGCCCGGGCGGCGAGCCCCGTCACCGGGCGCATCGCGGCCGCCCACACCACCGCGTCCGCATCCACCTCACCGGCCGACACCACCCGACGGCCCTCCGCGACCCGTACGCCCAGGCCGCGCAGCACCTCGTACACGTGCGCCCGCCCCCGCGCCGAGAGGCCGGCCCCGACGATGCCCGACGTCAGCAACCGCACCTCCCACGCGGGGTGCGCCTCGGCTATCTCGGCGGCCAGCTCGATGCCGGTCAACCCGCCACCGACCACCGAGATGCGGCCCGGTGCCCCGATCAGCCGCTGGTGCAGTGCCCCGGCCGACTCGGCTGTGTGGACCCGCTGCCCGGTGCGAGCGGTGCGAGCGGTGATCTCCGCGCTGCCGGCGTCTTCGACGCCCGAGGTGTCCGTGACGCTGCCGAGCGCGTAGACGAGCCGGTCGTACGACAGGACGCGCCCGTCGTCCGTCCGGACGCTGCGCGCCCGGAGGTCGAGACCGGCGGCGCGGGCGGCAACGTGCTCGATGCCGGTGCCGCGCAGGAGATCGGAGTAGGGGTGGGTGACACCTGCCCGGCCGGCGGCCAGCTGGTGGAGGCGGACGCGTTCGGTGAAGCCGTCGCCCGGGTCGACCAGCGTGACCCGGGCGGCCGGCGCCAGCCGCAGGGCCGCCACCAGCCCCGCGTAGCCGCCGCCGAGCACGACGACGCGGGGGGCGGGGGAAGAGGAAGCGGCGTGAGAATTCGTCTTCATACACAGGGGACGAGGCGGCCGCGCGAAATGTGGCGTGCCCCGGGTCACATCCCCTGAAGGTGGGACAGCTTGTCGGGATTGACGACGGCACCGACGTCCGTGATCCGCCCGTCGTGGACGGTGAAGGCCAAGGCCCCCAACGGCTCGCCGTCCCCGGTCAGAAAGACGGCGCCGGGTGCGCCGTTGACCTCCCGCAGCAGCATCCGCATCGAGTCGGGCGCGTAGATCCGGACCACGTTCGCGACGTAGCGGGCCACCTTCTCCCGGCCGACGACCGGCAACCGCGCCGCAGTGATCCTCCCACCGCCGTCGGACCGCCAGACGACCTCGGGGTCGAGCACTTCCATCAGGTCGGCGAGCTCCCCGCCCACGACCGCGGCCAGGAAGGCCTCGACCGTCCGGCGGTGCTCGCCCCGGTCGACCGTCTGCCGCGGGGCCTCGGACCGGACGCGCTTTCGCGCGCGGGACGCCAATTGCCGGACGGCTTCAGGAGAACGGTCGACGACCTCGGCGATCTCCTGGAACGGCACGGAGAAGACGTCGTGCAGAACGAGAGCCGTCCGCTCGGCCGGCGTGAGCCGCTCGAGCACGAACAGCAGGGCCATGCCGACCGATTCGTCGAGGGCGGCCTGCTCCTCGGGCCCGGGCTCGTCGGTCACCACGGGCTCGGGCAGCCAGGGCCCGGCGTACGTCTCGCGCCGGGCACGGGCGGAAGTGAACAGGTCGAGGCAGATACGGCTGACGACCGTGGTCAGGTACGAGCCCGGGTCGTCGGCCACGTCGTCGGGCAGCCGCTGCCAGCGCAACCACGCCTCCTGCACGGCGTCGTCCGCGTCGGCGACGGATCCGGTGAGGCGGTAGGCGACGGCCCACAGCCGCCGGCGGTGGGCCTGGAACTCTTCAAGGGAAGCCATGAAAACAAAAATGCCGCGGACCCCTGGTCTTTGACCAGGAGTCCGCGGCTAAAAGGA
>NZ_BAAJPZ010000043.1:0-11507 GCF_057552455.1 Streptomyces sp. PKA51 | reverse complement strand
TTTGCTCGCGTCCACTGTGTGGTTCCCGGATAACGAACAATCGTGCCGGTTGAACCAGTAACACCCTAAACTGAAGAGTGTGCTTGTTCGCTGCTCTGTTCGAGAGCTCTGCCATGGCAGGGCATCCGATAGAGTTTCGGTGGTCATAGCGTTAGGGAAACGCCCGGTTACATTCCGAACCCGGAAGCTAAGCCTTTCAGCGCCGATGGTACTGCAGGGGGGACCCTGTGGGAGAGTAGGACGCCGCCGAACAATCTTTGCAAGGACCCCTGGTCCCAGCGTTCAGCTGGGACCAGGGGTCCTTTGTTTTTGCCTGAAGCGCGCCTGTCACCAGGGTGCGCGAGAATGAATGCGGTACCTGAAGACAGGAGTCACGTCGATGTCCACCAACTCTCCCGACGACCGGTCGGGCGGCGAGCCGCGCCGCGGAGGCGCCCGCGGTCCCCGTGGCGGCGGCTTCGGCCGTCGTGACGACCGCGCCGGCGGCTTCCGCCGCGACGACCGTGGTGGTTTCCGCCGTGACGACCGTCGCGACGACCGCCGTGACGACCGTGGCCCGCGCCGCGACGACGACCGCGGCGGCTTCCGCCGTGACGAGCGTCCGGGTGGCGGCCGTCCGACCGGTGGTTTCCGCCGTGACGACCGCGACCGTGGCGGCTTCGGCCGTCGTGACGACGACCGCGGCGGCTTCCGCCGTGACGAGCGTCGTGACGACCGTCGTGATGACCGTGGCCCGCGCCGCGACGACGACCGTGGTGGGTTCCGTCGCGACGACCGCGGTGGCCGTCCCACCGGTGGCTTCGGCCGCCGCGATGACGACCGTGGCGGTTTCCGTCGCGATGACCGCCGTGACGAGCGTCCCGGTGGCTTCCGTCGCGAGGACCGTCCGTCCTTCCGCCGTGACGACGACCGTGGCGGTTTCCGCCGCGATGAGCGTCGTGACGACCGCCGCGACGACCGCCGCGACGACCGCCGCGACGACCGCCGTGACGATCGCGGTGGCTTCGGCCGTCGCGACGACCGTCCGGCTGGCGGTTTCGGCCGTCGTGACGACCGCGACCGTGGCGGCTACGGTCGCCGCGACGACGACCGTGGCGGTTTCCGCCGTGACGAGCGTCGTGACGACCGCCGTGACGACCGTGGCCCGCGCCGCGACGACGACCGTGGTGGGTTCCGCCGCGACGACCGCGGTGGCCGTCCCACCGGTGGCTTCGGCCGTCGTGACGACGACCGCGGCGGTTTCCGCCGTGACGACCGCCGCGACGAGCGCCGTGACGACCGTGGCCCCCGTCGTGACGACGACCGTGGCGGCTTCCGTCGCGACGACCGCCGCGACGACCGCGGCCCGCGCCGTGACGACGACCGCGGTCCCCGTCGTTCCTTCCGTGACGACCGCCAGGGCGGCGGTCGCGGCGGGTTCCGCCGCGACGACCGCCGTGACGACCGTTCCGGTGGCTACGGCCGCCGTGACGCCCGGGACCGGGACCGTGACCGCGGCGACCGCGAGCCGGTCAAGCGTCTGCCCATCCCGGAGGACGTGACCGGCGAGGAGATCGACAAGGACGTCCGGCAGGAGCTGATGAGCCTGCCCAAGACGCTCGCCGAGGACGTGGCCCGCAACCTCGTCATGGTCGCCCGTCTGCTGGACGAGGACGCCGAGCAGGCCTACGCCTACTCCCGCGTCGCCCTGCGCCTGGCCTCCCGCGTGGCGGCCGTGCGCGAGGCCGCCGGCTTCGCCTCGTACGCCACCGGCAAGTACTCCGAGGCGCTGGCCGAGTTCCGTGCCGCCCGCAGGATGACCGGCTCGGTCGACCTGTGGCCGGTGATGGCGGACTGCGAGCGCGGCATGGGCCGCCCCGAGCGGGCGCTGGCCATGGCCGGCGAGCCCGAGGTGCAGAAGCTGGACAAGGCCGGTCAGGTCGAGATGCGGCTCGTCGCCGCCGGTGCCCGCCAGGACCTGGGTCAGGCGGAGGCCGCGGTCGTGACGCTGCAGAGCCCCGAGCTCGCGTCGAACTCCGTCCAGCCGTGGACGGCCCGCCTGCGCTACGCGTACGCGGACGCGCTGCTGGCGGTCGGCCGTGAGGGCGAGGCCCGCGAGTGGTTCGCGAAGGCTCTCGAGGCGGACCAGGGCGGCACCACGAACGCCTCCGACCGGCTCGCGGAGCTGGACGGCATCGAGTTCACGGACGCCCTCGACGAGGAGACGTCCGAGGAGACGCCCGAGGAGACGGTGGCGGAGAAGCCCGAGGCCGAGAAGGCCACGGAGGCCACGGAGACCGCGGAAGCCGCTGAGCCCGCGGAGACCGAGTCCGAGGGCGCCGAGGACCGGCCCCGGCAGGACTGAGGCCGACAGCCGTCGCTCATGACGCATGACGCCGGAGGGCGGAACCCCCACAGGGGTTCCGCCCTCCGGCGTTTTCCGACCGGTCCGCGCCGGGTCAGTCCAGGGCCAGGCTCCGCAGCACCAGGCCCGTGGCCGGCTTCGGTCCGAACGAGGTCGACTTGCGCGGCATCGTCACGCCCTGCTCCGCCAGCTCCCGTACGACGTCCTCGTGGACCGGGTGCATGAGGACGGCCGTCGCGTCGTGGCGCTCGGCCTGGGCGACGACGGCGGCGGTGTCGTGGATGTAGCCGATGTGCTCGGGGTCGTCCGGCACCTGCCAGACGTGTTCGAGCAGCAGCGAGTGCAGCACCGTGGCGTCCAGCTCGCGCCAGGCGCGCGGGCGGTCGCCGGGCACCGTGCGGGCGAGCAGGGCCGGGTCGGGGCGGTCCAGGAGGTGGTAGCGGCCGTCGCCGGCGAGGACGAAGGCGTTGTTGCCCGGTTCGGTGGCGGCCCGGGCCAGGGCGTCGAGGGCGTCCTGCAGGGAGCCCTCCAGGGTGCGGACCCGGAAGGCGTCGCCGAGGGCGGCGAGCGCCCGGGAGGCGGGCAGCTGGTGCAGCAGGCGGTGGATCGCCCGTACGCGCAGCGGGTAGCGGGCGGTGTCGACGAGCAGGACCAGGCCGAAGTCCCAGGGGCCGGGTGCCGGTTGTTCGGCGTGCAGGCGCAGGTAGGTGGCCCAGCGGTGGTGGCCGTCGGCGATGAGCGCGTGCTGGTGGGAGAGGTCGGCGTCGATGACGGCGAGGTCGTCGGCGTCGGTGACGGCCCACAGGCGGTGGGCGTAGCCGTCCTCGGTGGTGGTGGACAGCAGGGGTTCGGTGGCGGTGACGCGCTCGATGACGCCGGCGGCGCCCTCGGTGCCGTCGCCGTTGCCGCGGTAGGAGAAGAGCAGGGGTTCGAGGTTGGCGCCGGCGCTGCGCATCAGGGCGGCGCGGTCCTCGATGATGTGGGGCATGACGTCCTCGTGGGGCAGGACGATGCCCTCCTCGCGGGGGGTCAGGCGCAGGGCGCCGATGAGGCCGCGCTGGAGTATGCCTTCGCCGCGCTGTTCGTAGACGTACAGCGCGGGTTCGGGGTCGGCGGCGAGGATGCGTTCCTCCTGCCAGCGGCGCAGGGTCTCGGCGGCCTGCCGGTGCCGGTCGGCGGCGGTGGCGGCCTGCGGGAGGATGAGCCGGACGATGTTGTGCGGGTCCGCGGTCTCCAGGTGGCGCAGTCCGTCGGGCCGGACGACGACGTCGTACGGTGGGGAGGTGACGGCAGCGAGGCTGCCCACCCTCTCGGGGACGTAGCGCAGTCCTCGGAATGGGGCGAGACGAAGTCCCCCTGCTACCGGTTCGCCGTTGCCGTGGCCTGAAGTGCTCATTGTGAAATGTTATGTCTCCAGCCCGGATGAGCAATGATCCGGGAGGAGACGTGCAGCACAAAGGAGCGATCACAGCCATGAACCACACCGTGCGACTGCGGCCCGAGGGCAGCGAGCGGCCGCTGGGCGCCGCCTACGACACGGCCCTGCTGGATCTGGACGGTGTGGTCTACGCCGGCGGCGCGGCGATCGCCTACGCGGTGGAGTCGCTGGAGCGGGCCCGCGAGGACGGCATGCACCTGGCGTACGTGACCAACAATGCCGCGCGCACGCCGCAGACCGTGGCGACCCATCTGACGGAGCTGGGGGTGCCGGCCGCGCCGGAGGACGTGATCACCTCGGCGCAGGCGGTGGCCCGGCTGATCGCCGATCAGGTGCCGGCCGGTGCCAGGGTGCTGGTGATCGGTGCCGAGGGGCTGCGGGTGGCGCTGGCCGAGCGCGGGCTGGTGCCGGTGGACTCGGCGGACGACGACCCGGCGGCGGTCGTGCAGGGCTACGGCGGGCCGGACATGCCGTGGTCGCGGCTGGCGGAGGCGTCGTACGCGGTGGCGCGCGGGGTGCCGTGGTTCGCGTCCAACACCGATCTGACCATTCCCACCGGGCGGGGCATCGCGCCGGGCAACGGGGCGGCCGTGCAGGCCGTGCGGATAGCCACGGGTGCGGAGCCGCAGGTGGCGGGCAAGCCGCGGCCGCCGATGCACCGCGAGACGATCCTGCGCACCGGGGCCGAGCGGCCGCTGGTGGTGGGGGACCGGCTGGACACGGACATCGAGGGCGCGCACGTCGGCGGGGTGGACTCGCTGCTGGTGCTGACCGGTGTCACCACGGCTGCGCAGCTGCTCGCGGCGGCTCCGGAGCACCGGCCGACGTACGTCTCCGAGGACCTGCGGGGTCTGCTGGAGCCGCACCCGGCGGTGGTGGACGGCCGGTGCGGCGGCTGGTCGGCGTCGGCCGGTGACGGGGAGCTGGTGCTGGAGGGCGAGGGCGCGCCGATCGACGGGCTGCGGGCGCTGTGCGCCGTGGCGTGGACGGTGGCGGGCGAGGGGGCCTGCGCCCTGGACGCCGCGAAGGCGCTGGCGCGCCTGGGGTACTGAGCGCCCGGTGGTGACGGTGGGCCGGGATGCCCGGCCCACCGCGCCGCTCAGGTCGTCTTCCCGGCCTTGCGGAGGGCCTCGGCGAGGTTCTCCAGGAGCGGGGCGCAGCCGGCGTAGGAGAAGCGGGTCTCGCTGAGCCAGGGGGAGACCTGGCCGGCCCGGACGGCGGGCAGCTTCGCCCAGGTGGGCCTGGCCGCGAGGTCCTTGGGCTGCAGGGCGGAGGTGCGGCTGTCGAGAAGGATGAGGTCGGCGGCGTACCGGTCGGCGTTCTCCCAGCTCAGGCTCTCGAAGTAGCCGCCCTTGTCGAGCTTTTGCGGGACGACGAGGTCGACGCCGAGCTGACGGAAGTACATGAGATCGGCGTTGACGGCCGGGTTGGAGACGTAGAACAGGTCGGCGCTGCCGGAGGCGGCCATGACCTTGACCGGGTTGTCCTTGGCGGCCTTGCGCACGGCCTCGGCGGCGGCCTCGAAGCGGGCCTTGGCGTCGGTGACCTTCTTGGCGTTCAGGTCGGCGCCGAGGGCGGCGGCGAGTTCGGCGTTGCGCTTGATGGGGTCGAGCATCGGCACGCGGGCGGCGGTCAGGCCGATGCTGGGGGCGAGGCCGAGGATCTTCTTCTTGCTCTCCTCGGGGACGTACCACAGCGCATCGGGTTCGAACATGTTGCTGACGAGGAGTTCGGGGTTGAGAGCCGCGTACTTCTCGATGTTGAACTCGCCCCAGGTGTTGCCGAGCACGGTGAGCTTGTCGACGTCGAGGTCGCCGGCCTGCGGGTCGGGCTTGCCGTCGGACAGGCGGGTGGGGCCGAAGACGCCGGTGCACTCGACGCCGAAGTCGTGCAGGGCGGCGGCGGTGCCGGTGAAGGCGACGATGCGCTTGGGGGTGCGGTCGAGCCGTACGGTCCGGCCGCGGTCGTCCTTGAAGCTCCACGGACCGCCGCCCTTGCCGCCGGCCCCGCCGCCGGAGTCCTTCGTTCCACCGCAGGCGGCGAGCAGGGCGCCGATGCCGAGGGCGCCGCCGGTGGCGAGGAGACCGCGACGGGTGAGGGTGGGGGAGGTGGTGCTCATTTCGGTGGCGCTTCTCTTCCGTGACGGGTGGGGCCCGGGAGGGGGTCGATGGAAGGTTAGGCTAACCTAACGTCGTGTTGGTCGACAGTCCCCCTCCCCCCACCGAGCACCCCACCGGGCAAGCCGCCGGGCCCGCCGCGCCCGTGCCGCGCCGCAGGGCCGCGCACGCCGCCGGGCTCGTCGCCGCAACGGGCCTGCTCCTACTGGCCGTCGCCGCCTCCCTGGCCGTCGGCGCCAAGCCGGTCCCGCTCGACGCGGTCTGGCACGGCCTGTTCCACTACACCGGCACCGACACCGACGTCGTCGTACGGGACGTGCGCGTGCCCCGCACGCTCCTCGGCGTCCTCGCCGGTACCGGCCTGGGGCTCGCCGGCGCGGTGATGCAGGCCCTCACCCGCAACCCGCTCGCCGACCCGGGACTGTTCGGCATCAACGCCGGTGCCGCCGCGGCCGTCGTCTCCGCCGTCACCTTCCTCGGCGTCACCTCGCCCGGCGGCTACGTGTGGTTCGCCTTCCTCGGCGCCGCCCTGGTCTCCGTCGTCGTCCACGTCCTCGGCGGCACCAGGAGCGCCACGCCCGTACGCCTCGCCCTGGCCGGCACCGCCGTGACCGCCGCCCTCAACGGCTACGTCTTCATGGTCGAGCTGTCGGACTCCGCCGCGCTGGACACGATGCGCTTCTGGACCGTCGGCTCGTTCGCCGCCGCCACCGGCGGCACCGTCGCCCAGGTCGCCCCCTTCGCCGCGGCCGGCGCCCTGCTCGCCCTGCTGCTCGCCCGGCCCCTGGACGCCCTCGCACTCGGCGAGGACCACGCCAGGGCCCTGGGCACCCGGCCCGCCCTCGTCCGCGCCGCCGGCCTGCTCGCCGTCACCCTGCTGTGCGGCGCCGCCACCGCCGCCTGCGGGCCCATCGCCTTCGCCGGGCTGATGGTCCCCCACCTCGTGCGCACCTTCACCGGCCCCGGCCTCGGCCGCCTGCTGCCGTACACGGCCCTGCTGGCGCCCGTCCTGATGCTCGCCTCCGACGTCCTCGGCCGCATCGTGGCCCGGCCCTCGGAGGTGCAGGCCGGCATCGTCACCGCACTCATCGGCGGCCCCCTGTTCGTCCACCTCGTCCGGCACCGGAGAACGGCCCAGCTGTGACCGCCACCAAGACCCCCCGCCCCCCGCGCGTCCTGCGCACACCAGGCGGCCTCTCCGTACGCCTGCACCCGCGCCCGGTCCTCGTCGTCGCGCTGCTCCTGGCCTGCGCCCTGGCCGCCTCCGTCGTCCTCATCGGCAGCGGCGACTACCCGATGGAGCCCGGCGACGTCCTGCGCACCCTCACCGGAGGCGGCACCGGAGCCCAGGAGTTCATCGTCCGCGAGCTGCGCCTGCCGCGCGTCGTGGTCGGCCTGCTGGCCGGCGCCGCCCTCGGACTGGCCGGCGCCGTCTTCCAGTCGGTCACCCGCAACCCCCTCGGCAGCCCCGACGTCCTCGGCCTCGCCCAGGGCGCCACGACCGGCGCGCTGCTGGTCATCGTGCTCCGGCACGGCGACACCGCCTCCGTCGCCGCCGGGGCCGCGGCCGGCGGCCTCGCCGCGGGCGCCGCCATCTATGCGCTGGCCTGGCGCAAGGGCGTGCACGGCTACCGGTTCGTCCTCGTCGGCGTCGGCGTGGCCGCCGTCCTCACCGCCCTGATCGGCTACCTGCTGACCAAGGCCGGAATCACCGACGCCGCCCGCGCCACCGTCTGGATGGTCGGCTCCCTCACCGGGCGTGGTTGGGAACAGGTGTGGCCGCTGCTGGGCGCCTGCGCCGTCCTCGTCCCGCTCGCTCTCGGCCACGGCCGGTCGCTGCGGATGCTCGAAATGGGCGACGACACGGCGTATGCGCTGGGCGTGCGCGTCGAGCGCGTACGCATCGGCGCGCTCGGCACCGCCGTCCTGCTGACCACCGCGGCCACCGCGGCCGCCGGCCCCATCGCCTTCGTCGCCCTCGCCGCCCCCCAGCTCGCCCGGCGGCTCACCCGTGCCCCCGGCCCCAACCTGTTCGCCGCCACCTGCACCGGCGCGGCCCTGCTGACCGGGGCCGACCTGGCCTCGCAACGGCTCTTCGGGGCCGACCGGCTGCCGGTGGGGGCGTTCACCGGCATGGTCGGCGGCTGCTACCTGCTGTGGCTGCTGTTCACCGAGCGGCGGGCGGGGCGCATATGAACACCGCGCACATGACCGCGCACATGAACGACCGGACCAGGAGCCAGACCACCGTGAGCCGACTGCGGGCCGAATCCGTCACCCTCGCCTACGACGGGCGCACCATCGCCGAGGAGCTGTCGGTCACCGTGCCCGACCACTCCTTCACCGTCATCGTCGGCCCCAACGCCTGCGGCAAGTCGACCCTGCTGCGCGCACTGGCCCGCATGCTCAAGCCGCGCGCCGGGGCCGTCCTGCTCGACGGCGCCGCCATCGGCTCGTACCCCGCCCGCACCGTCGCCCGCACCCTCGGACTGCTGCCGCAGTCCTCCGTCGCCCCGGACGGCATCACCGTCGCCGACCTCGTCGCCCGCGGCCGCCACCCGCACCAGGGGCTGCTGCGGCAGTGGTCCGAGGAGGACGAGCGCATCGTCTCCGAGGCCATGGCCGCCACCGGCGTGGCCGCCCTGGCCGACCGGCACGTCGACGAACTCTCCGGCGGGCAGCGGCAGCGGGTCTGGATCGCCATGGCCCTCGCCCAGTGCACGCCCCTGCTCCTGCTGGACGAGCCCACCACCTACCTCGACATCCAGCACCAGATCGACCTGCTCGACCTGCTCGCCGACCTGCACGAGGACGAGGGGCGCACCCTCGTCGCCGTCCTGCACGACCTCAACCAGGCCGCGCGCTACGCGACGCACCTGATCGCGATGCGGGACGGGAAGGTCGTGGCGGCCGGGCCGCCCGCGCAGATCGTGACCGCGGACCTGGTGGAGGAGGTCTTCGGGGTGCGCTGCCAGGTCGTCGACGACCCGCAGAGCGGGACCCCGCTGGTCGTCCCGGCGGCCCGCCGCAAGGGGGCTGCCCGCCGGAAGGGCGCTAAAGGATCGAGCGCAGGCGCAGCACGTCCTTCAGGGACGCCTTCAGCCTGACCCGGCCGCTCGCCCACGCCTTCGCGAAGTTCAGCTTGCCGTCCACCAGGGCCAGCAGGTCGTCCCCCGACATCTCCAGGCGGATCTCCGCCCGCTCCTCGGGGGCGCCCTGCCGCGTACGGACCTCCCGCAGGTGGCCCTCGCGCAGGTGACCGGTGAAGGTCACGTCCAGGTCGGTGACGTGGCAGCTCAGCGAGCGGTCGAGCGCCGCCGCGCGGCGCACCCCGTCGCTCGCCTCGGCGAGGTTCTGCGCCAGCCGGTCCAGTGCCGCCAGGCACTCCTCAATGGTCGCCATCGCCAAGGACGGTACCCCACGAGCGGCGCCGCGCAGGAGAAGCCGCCGCCGCGGGGTAGCGTCGGAGCCATGACCGACGACGTCAGTGACGACATGAG
Organism: Streptomyces sp. PKA51; assembly: GCF_057552455.1. Lineage (NCBI taxonomy): Bacteria > Bacillati > Actinomycetota > Actinomycetes > Kitasatosporales > Streptomycetaceae > Streptomyces > Streptomyces sp. PKA51. The sequence goes on along the minus strand of NZ_BAAJPZ010000043.1, from coordinate 2,108 downwards.
CGACGAGCCGGGGCCCGGGCCGCGACCGCTGGGCCAGGAGCGGATCGCCACCGGCCATCCCGGCGTCGACGCCGCGCTGGAGCGGCTGGCCGACGCCGACGACCTCGACGTCGGCGCCCACCCCCAGGTGTACGAGGATGTACACGAGGGGCTGCGCCGAGCGCTCGCCGCGCTCGACGAGGCCCCCACGTCGACACACGCCGATCACAGGAGCTGAACCGCACGTGGCAGTGACCCGCCGCCGACTCGACGCGGAGCTGGTGCGCCGCAAGCTGGCCCGTTCCCGCGAGCACGCGAGCCAGCTGATCGCCGCGGGCCGGGTGACCGTCGGCGGCACGACGGCGACCAAGGCCGCCACCCAGGTCGAGACCGCCGCCGCCATCGTCGTCGCCCAGGACGACAGCGACCCGGACTACGTCTCCCGCGGCGGGCACAAGCTCGCCGGCGCGCTGGCGGCCTTCGTGCCGCGCGGCCTGAAGGTCGAGGGGCGCCGCGCCCTGGACGCGGGCGCCTCCACCGGCGGATTCACCGACGTGCTGCTGCGCTCCGGTGCCGCGCACGTCGTCGCCGTCGACGTCGGGTACGGGCAGCTCGCCTGGTCCCTGCAGAGCGACGAGCGCGTCACCGTGAAGGACCGTACGAACGTACGCGAGTTGACGCTGGAGCAGATTGACGGCGAGCCCGTCGATCTGGTTGTCGGTGATCTGTCCTTCATCCCGCTGGGACTGGTCCTGCCCGCCCTGGTGGCCTGCTCGGCGCCCGACGCGGACCTCGTCCTCATGGTCAAGCCGCAGTTCGAGGTCGGCAAGGAGCGGCTCGGCACCGGCGGCGTCGTCCGCAGCGCCGAACTGCGCGCCGAGGCGGTGCGCGGCGTCGCCGCGCGCGCCGCCGAGCTCGGGCTCGGCGTACTCGGGGTTACCGCGAGCCCGCTGCCCGGGCCGTCCGGCAATGTCGAGTACTTTCTGTGGCTGCGCGCCGGTGCGCCTGAACTGGACCCGGCGGATGTCGACCGTGCAGTGGCGGAGGGGCCCCGTTGACCACTTCAAAAGCACCATCAGCACCATCATCAGCAGCAGCACCGGAAGCATCGGCAGTACCGGAAGCATCGGCAGCGTCGGCAGTGTCGGCTGAACGCACTGTTTTCCTGCTCGCCCACACCGGACGCCCGGCCGCGATCCGCAGCGCGGAGCTCGTGGTGCAGGGGCTGCTGCGCTGCGGCATCGGCGTGCGGGTGCTCGCCGAGGAGGCCGCGGACCTGCCGCTGCCGGCCGCCGTCGAGCGTGTCGAGGCGGGGCCGGGCTGCGGCGATGTCCTGGCGGGCTGCGAGCTGCTGGTGGTGCTCGGCGGCGACGGCACGCTGCTGCGCGGCGCCGAGTTCGCCCGCAGCTCCGGGGTGCCGATGCTGGGCGTCAACCTCGGGCGCGTCGGCTTCCTCGCCGAGGCCGAGCGCGACGACCTCGACAAGGTCGTCGACCGGGTCGTCACCCGCGACTACGAGGTCGAGGAACGCATGACCCTCGACGTGCTCGTGCGCACCGACGGCCATGTCGTGCACACCGACTGGGCACTGAACGAGGCGTCCGTGGAGAAGGCGGCCCGGGAGCGGCTGCTGGAGGTCGTCACCGAGGTCGACGGGCGGCCCGTCTCGCGCTTCGGCGGTGACGGGGTGGTGTGCGCCACCCCGACCGGGTCCACGGCGTACGCCTTCTCGGCGGGCGGGCCGGTGGTGTGGCCCGAGGTGGAGGCGCTGCTGATGGTCCCCATCAGCGCGCACGCCCTGTTCGCCAAGCCGCTGGTGACCGCGCCGGACTCGGTGCTGGCGGTGGAGGTGCAGCCGCAGACGCCGAACGGGGTGCTGTGGTGCGACGGGCGGCGCAGCGTGGAGCTGCCGGCGGGGGCGCGGGTGGAGGTACGGCGGGGGGCGGTGCCGGTGCGGCTGGCGCGGCTGCACCATGCGTCGTTCACGGATCGGCTGGTGGCGAAGTTCGCGCTGCCGGTGGCTGGGTGGCGGGGGGCGCCGCACTGAGCTCTTGGGGTGGGGGTGGGTGCCGGGTGCGGGGGGGGGGGGGGGGGGGGGGGGGGGGGGGGGGGGGGGGGGGGGGGGGGGG
>NZ_BAAJPZ010000042.1:0-13827 GCF_057552455.1 Streptomyces sp. PKA51 | reverse complement strand
CGATCTCGCGGCGAGCGCAGCAGCCGGTCCGCCGCGGTCAGGGCCGGGGCGGGGGAGGAGACGGCCCGCAGCCGCACCAGCGCGGCCAGCGCCGCCGAGCCGTCCGGCAGCGCCTCCGGCACCGCGCACAGCGCCGCCACGCCGGACTGGGCGGCCAGCGCGGACCCCGTGCCCTCCGCCCCGGGCGGCTCGTCCCCGCCCGCGCCCTCGCCCGCGCGCCAGGGCGTGACCGCCACCACCGCCAGCGGTCCGTCGGCCGCCGCGCCCAGCGCCGCGCGCAGCGCCCCGGCCGCCGCCTCGCGCGCGGCCGGCCGGGCGGTCAGCAGCTCCCGCAGCAGCTCGCCCAGCTCCGCGCCGGAGCGGGCCTCGGCCGCCAGCAGCGCCCCGATCCGCGCCGCGGTCTCCATCGCCTGGGCCAGCCGGGGATCGGCGAACGGCTCGGCGAGATCCAGCTCGGTCAGGTGCCCGTCGTCCAGCAGCCACACATAGCCGTGCACCACGCCGCCGTGCCGCACCGGCAGGCAGATGCGGCCCTTGAAGACGCCCGCGGCGGGGTCCGGCGGGATGCGCAGCGGCGCCTGGGCCCGGGCGATGCCGAACGCCTCGAACCACGCCCGTACCGCCGCCGTCGACCGCCGCTGCAGGATCGAGCGCGTGCGCACCGGGTCCATCGTCAGCTCGAGATCGTCGTCCCCGCCGTGCGCGCCGAAGGCGATCAGGCCGAAGTCGCGGTCCTCCAGGGTCGCCGGAGCGCCCAGGGCCGCCGAGATCTCGTCCACGAGCTGCTGATACTCGCCACGCATGCCGCGCCGCGCTCCTTTCTCCATTCGTCGGTCATCATTGTCATACAGATGTCTGAGATGCCGGCCACGAATGCGTGACAGCTGTCGATGGCCGTCAATATGGCGTGAACCCTACGTTTCACGATGAGTTTCTTATGCCGTCCCCCCAGGTGGGAACGGCCGTCATCGTGGAGGTGCCCGTGCTGGGTCCCGTGATCCTCGCTGCGTCGCGCAGCGACAAGATGCGCCGCTTCGTCTCGGCTGCCCCGGGCACCAAGCAGGTCGTCGACCGCTTCATCGCGGGCGAGACCGTCGACCAGGTCATTCCCGTCGTCGAGGACGCCGCGGCCAAGGGCCTCGAGGTCACCCTCGACGTGGTGGGCGAGGACATCACCACCGTCGAGCAGTCCTACGCCGCGCGCGACGCCTATCTGGAGCTGATCGGGCGCCTGAAGGAGCTGGGCCTCGGCACCCGCGCCGAGATGTCCGTCAAGCTGTCGATGTTCGGCCAGTCCCTGGAGGGCGGCCACGAGCTCGCCCTGGCCAACGTCCGCCCCGTCGTCGAGGCCGCCGCCGCCATCGGCACGACGGTTACGCTGGACGCCGAGGACCACACCACCCTCGACTCGATGTTCGCCATCCACGAGGAGCTGCGGAAGGACTTCCCCGACACCGGCTGCGTCATCCAGGCGTACCTGTTCCGCACCGAGGACGACGCCCGCCGCCTGGCCGAGGCCGGCAGCCGCGTGCGCATCGTCAAGGGCGCCTACAAGGAGCCCGCCTCGGTCGCGTACCAGGACAAGGCCGAGATCGACAAGGCGTTCGTCCGCATCCTCAAGATCCTGATGGCGGGCAAGGGCTACCCGATGATCGGCTCGCACGACCCGCGGCTGATCGCCATCACCAAGGAGCTGGCCCGCCAGGCCGGCCGCGCCATGGACGAGTACGAGTTCCAGATGCTCTACGGCATCCGCAGCGACGAGCACCTGCACCTGGCTGCCGAAGGCCACCGCATGCGCGTCTACACGGCCTACGGCACCGACTGGTACGGCTACTTCATGCGCCGTCTGGCCGAGAAGCCCGCCAACCTGATGTTCTTCGCCCGCTCGATCCTCACCAAGGGCTGAGCCTCCCCCCGACCCCCGTAACCCGTTAGGAGACATGGCACCCATGGACGCTGTGACCCAGGTCCCCGCGCCGGTCAACGAGCCGGTGCACGGCTACGCCCCCGGTTCCGCCGAGCGCGCACGCCTCGAGGCCAAGCTCAAGGAGCTGGCCGCCAACCCGATCGACCTGCCGATGACCATCGGCGGCGTCAAGCGCATGGGCGGCGGCGAGCCGTTCCAGGTCGTCCAGCCGCACAACCACGCCGCCGTGCTGGGCACCTTCCGCCACGCCACGCAGCAGGACGCCCAGGACGCCATCGACGCCGCCCTGGCCGCCGCCCCGGCCTGGCGCGCGATGTCCTTCGACGACCGCGCCGCGATCATCCTGCGCGCCGCCGAGCTGCTGGCCGGCCCCTGGCGCGAGACGCTGGCCGCCTCCACCATGCTGGGCCAGTCCAAGACCGCCCAGCAGGCCGAGATCGACACCCCCTGCGAGCTCGTCGACTTCTGGCGCTTCAACGTCCACTTCGCCCGCCAGATCCTGGCCGAGCAGCCGGTCGCCAACTCCGCCGGCGTGTGGAACCGCAGCGACCACCGCCCGCTCGAGGGCTTCGTCTACGCGATCACGCCGTTCAACTTCACCGCCATCGCCGGCAACCTGCCGACCGCCCCGGCCCTCATGGGCAACGTGGTCGTCTGGAAGCCGTCCCCCACCCAGACCCACTCCGCCGTGCTGCTGATGCAGCTGCTGGAGGAGGCGGGCCTGCCCAAGGGCGTCATCAACCTGGTGACCGGCGACGGCATCGCCGTCTCCGAGGTGGCCCTGAACCACCCCGAGCTGGCCGGCATCCACTTCACCGGCTCGACCAAGACCTTCCAGTACCTGTGGAAGACGGTCGGCAACAACATCGACAAGTACAAGTCCTACCCGCGCCTGGTCGGCGAGACCGGCGGCAAGGACTTCGTCGTCGCCCACCCGAGCGCCGACCGCGCCGTGCTGAAGACCGCGCTGACCCGCGGCTCCTTCGAGTTCCAGGGCCAGAAGTGCTCGGCCTCCTCCCGTGCCTACATCCCGCGCTCGATCTGGGAGGACGGCTTCAAGGAGGAGTTCGCGGCCGAGGTCGACGGCATCACCATGGGTGACGTCACCGACCTGTCGCACTTCATCGGCGCCGTCATCGACGACCGCTCCTTCGCCAAGAACAAGGCCGCGATCGACCGCGCCAAGGCCGACCCGACCTGCACGATCGTCGCCGGCGGCACGTACGACGACTCGGTCGGCTACTTCGTGCGCCCGACCGTCATCGAGTGCACCGACCCGGAGAACGAGGTCTTCACGACCGAGTACTTCGGCCCGATCCTGGCCGTCCACGTCTACGAGGACGACCAGTACGACGCCATGCTGGAGCAGATGGAGTCGGTGTCCGCCTACGCGCTGACCGGCTCGGTCATCGCCGCGGACCGCGCCGCGGCCGCGCACACCATGGAGAAGCTGCGCTTCGCCGCCGGCAACTTCTACATCAACGACAAGTCGACCGGTGCGGTCGTCGGCCAGCAGCCCTTCGGCGGCGGCCGCGCGTCCGGCACCAACGACAAGGCCGGTGCCGCGACCAACCTCCTGCGCTGGGTCTCCACCCGGTCCATCAAGGAGACGCTGGTCCCCCCGACGGACTACCGCTACCCCCACATGGGCTGACATCCCCGTGAGCACCGCCCCCCGCCCCGGCCCCCCAGCCGGGGCGGGGGGCGGTTCCCTTTCGGCCCACCGGTCGTCTCAGATAGTAGGAAGTCCGAGTAATAGGCGGGACATCGCGCATGCCCTGCCTTAGCGTTGAGAACAGCCGAACGCCCGCTCCATCGAGCGATCCGCGGTCGCGGCCGCGTGCCACCGCGCAGGTGACCCCTGCGGCACCGCAGGCCCCCGCCCTGACGGCGCTTATCCCGCAATCCCCTCCAGGACTCGCGAAGGAGACGTGCCCCATGCCCGAGACCACCACCGCCCGCCGCCCCCGCCGCCGCACGACCGAGCGCGCCCAGCGCGAGGCCGACCGGATGAACGCCGCCGCCGCACTGCAGCGCGCCCTCGACCGCCGCGACAACGGCGGCGTCACCGGCCACTAGCGCCCCGTAGGGGCGCGAAGCACGGCACCTCACCTGCGGGCGCGCGGTGGCTTGTCGCGCAGTTCCCCGCGCCCCTTACGGGGCGCTGCGCGCCCGCAGACGCGCGTGCCGGTCCGGCTAGTGGGGGCGGGGCCGGCGGTCCTCCTCCGAGCGCACGATGTCGAAGTGGTCGATCCGGGCCCCGCTCTCGGCCAGCGCCGTCACGCGCATCCGCGGCCGGTGGCCCGGTTCGCACTCCACCGCGAGGAACGAGTAGCCGGTGTAGCGCACCCGCGACCACTCCACCTGCTCGGTGACCTTCTCCTTGCCCTTGCGCCAGTAGTAGCTGGACACGCTCTCCACGTCGTGGACGTGGCCCTCGTAGCTGTCCGGCACGGGGAAGTCGTACAGCGACTTGCCGGCCCCGCCCGCCGTGACGTACACGATGCCGTCGCGCACCGGGTCGGTCGTACCGCCGAGCGGCACCTTGCGCTGGACGCGCCGGTGCCGGACGGCGTCCGTGCGCTCGTAGACGTGGTTGTGGCCGTTGACGACCAGATCCACCGTGTACTTCTCGAACAGCGGCACCCACACGTCGCGCACGCCGCCGTCCGAGGCGTGGCCCTTGGTGGTGGAGAAGGCGCAGTGGTGGAAGAAGACCACGATGAAGTCGACGTCGTCGCGCTCGCGCAGCTCCCGCAGCCGCCGCTCCAGCCAGCGGGTCTGCCGCCCGCCGCTGTAGCCGGTGTTGGCGGTGATCTCGTACGAGACGTCGTTGGCGTCGAGGGCGACCACGCCGACGTTGCCGTGGACGAAGGAGTAGACGCCGGGGGAGTGCCGGGGGTCGAAGCCGTTGTCCGGCAGCGTCCAGCGGGCGCTCTGGCCGCCGTAGCCGTTGGGGGAGTACCAGGCCTCCATGTCGTGGTTGCCGGTCGTCACCATCCACGGCACCCGGGCGGCCACCGACTCGGTCTGGGCCAGGAACTGGTCCCACACGCGGGCGTCGTAGACGTCCCCCGGCTTGCCCGCCCCGCTGTCGTCGGCGTAGCAGATGTCGCCCGCGTGCAGGTGGAAGGCCGGGTTCTGGCCCAGGATCAGCTGGTCGTTGGCCAGTGCGTGGTAGCTGACGCCCTGGTCGCCGAAGGCGGTGAAGACGAACTTCTCCGGATGCGCCGGGGCGGTGCGGAAGGAGCCGACCGTGCCCAGGTGGCGGGCGTCGGCCGGGTCGAAGCCGTCGTGCCCGACGCCGTAGTAGTACGTCTGGCCGGGCAGGAGCCCGTCGAGGGCCGCGTGCAGGAAGACCTGGTCGACGGCGGGCAGCTTCTTGCTCAGCGGCGGGGTGTGCAGCGTGCGGACCTCGGCGGGGATCCGCCGGTCGAGCTCCCAGGGCTTCGGGCCCACCCGGACGAAGGGCCGCCGCACGGCGAAGGGCACCTGCCAGGAGATGCGCATCTGGGTGCGCGGGTCCGCGCCGAAGGCCAGGTGCCGGCCGAAGGGGGCCACGAGCGAGCCGTCCACCCGGCCTGTCGCGGGCGCGGTGATCAGGGTGGGGGCCGGTGCGGTCGGTGCGGTCGGCGCCGGCGTGGGCCCCGCCTGCCGTGCGACGGCGGCCCCCGCGCCCGTCGTCGTCAGCAGCCCGGTGCCCGCGAGCGCCCCCGTGGCCGCTCCCGCCCGCAGCAGGCCGCGTCTGGTGAACCTGGCGCGGAGGTACTCGTGCTGTTCGGCCATCGTCATCCGGCGCGCCAGCCGGTCGGGGATGCCTACGCGTGGTGTGTCCATGCCCGTGTCCATGTCCCGCACGGTGCCAGGAGCGGGAGGACGGGACACATATTTTCGGCGAAATTGAGGGAAAGACGCCTGTCCGGCTCGCACGCCGGTCCGCATTCTGGACGGTGCGTGTCATCAGGCGGGACAAGGAGTACGGTCCCTCCCATGTCCCGCAGCATTCGCCTCGCAGTGATCCCCGGTGACGGCATCGGCCCCGAAGTCGTGGCCCAGGGCCTCAAGGTCCTTGGCGCGGCGCTCCCTTCGGACGTCGAGCTCACGACCACCGAGTACGACCTCGGCGCCCGCCGCTGGCACGCCACCGGCGAGACGCTGCCCGACGCCGAGCTCGCCACGCTCGCCGAGCACGACGCGATCCTGCTGGGCGCGGTCGGCGACCCGTCGGTGCCCTCCGGCGTGCTGGAGCGCGGCCTGCTGCTCAAGCTGCGCTTCGCCTTCGACCACTACGTCAACCTGCGCCCCGCCCGGCTCCTGCCGGGCACCGCGACGCCGCTGGCGGGCGACCCGCACATCGACTTCGTCGTCGTCCGCGAGGGCACCGAGGGCCCCTACACCGGCAACGGCGGCTCCCTGCGCACCGGCACCCCGGCCGAGGTGGCCACCGAGGTCAGCGTCAACACCGCCTATGGCGTGGAGCGCGTCGTGCGCGACGCCTACGAGCGTGCGCAGGCCCGCCCGCGCAAGAAGCTCACCCTCGTGCACAAGAACAACGTCCTGGTGCACGCCGGGCACCTGTGGAAGAACGTCTTCGACGCCGTCGGCCGCGAATACCCCGAGGTCACCACCGACTACCTGCACGTCGACGCGGCGACGATCTTCTTCGTCACCCAGCCGGAGCGCTTCGACGTCATCGTCACCGACAACCTCTTCGGCGACATCATCACCGACCTGGCCGCGGCCGTGACCGGCGGCATCGGCCTGGCGGCCTCCGGCAACATCAACCCGGCGGGCACGTACCCCTCGATGTTCGAGCCCGTCCACGGCTCCGCGCCCGACATCGCCGGCAGCGGCAAGGCCGACCCCACCGCCACCGTGCTCTCCGTGGCGCTGCTGCTGCGCCACCTCGGCTACGAGGCGCAGGCCGCCCGCGTCGAGGACGCGGTCGCCGCGGACCTCGCCGCCCGCGACGGCGGCGTACGCAGCACCGACGAGGTGGGCGACGCGCTGGTCGCGCGCGTCACGGCCACCGCCCCCGGCGGGCCCGTACCGGCCTGACCCCGGCCGTTGCCGCAGCGCACGGCCGGGTGCCACCATCCCTACCGGCCGCGCGCACGTTTTCCGCGCGGCCCCTCACGAGCGATAATCGAACGAGGGGCCGCGACATGGCGAAGAAGCTCTTCAGTCCCCGGGCCCTCCATGGGGGCACAGTGAGCGCGGTCCGCCACACACGAGGTGAAGGACACGCATCCATGACGACGCCCACGATCGAGCTCAAGCCCTCCTCGCACCCGCTGCCCGAGGCGGAGCGCGAGCGCATCCTCGCCGCTCCCGGCTTCGGCCGGCACTTCACCGACCACATGGTGACCGTCAAGTGGACCGAGGGCCGCGGCTGGCACGACGCCCAGCTCGTGCCGTACGCCCCGCTGTCGATCGACCCGGCGAACATGACGCTGCACTACGCCCAGGCCATCTTCGAGGGGCTCAAGGCCTACCGGCAGCCCGACGGCTCCGTCGCCACCTTCCGCCCCGAGGAGAACGCCAAGCGCTTCGCGGCCTCCGCCCGCCGCCTGGCCATGCCCGAGCTGCCGGTCGAGACCTTCATCGAGGCATGCGACGTGCTGGTGCGCCAGGACAAGGAGTGGGTGCCCGCCTCCGGCGAGCAGTCGCTGTACCTGCGGCCGTTCATGTTCGCCACCGAGGTCGGCCTGGGCGTGCGTCCCTCGAACGAGTACCTCTTCGTCGTCATCGCCTCGCCCGCCGGCGCCTACTTCCCCGGCGGCGTGAAGCCGGTGTCGGTGTGGCTGTCCCAGGAGTACGTGCGCGCCGCTCCCGGCGGCACGGGCGCCGCCAAGTGCGCGGGCAACTACGCCGCCTCCCTCGTCGCCCAGGCCCAGGCCGCCGAGCACGGCTGCGACCAGGTCGTCTGGCTGGACGCCGTGGAGCGCAACTGGATCGAGGAGATGGGCGGGATGAACCTGTACTTCGTGTACGGCAACCGCATCGTCACCCCGAGCCTGACCGGCACCCTGCTGCCCGGCATCACCCGCGCCTCGCTGCTGCAGATCGCCGCCGACCTCGGCTACGAGGTCTCCGAGGGCCGCATCTCGGTCGACGACTGGAAGGACGGCAACGCCGACGGCACCCTCACCGAGGTCTTCGCCTGCGGCACCGCCGCCGTCATCACGCCGGTCGGCTCGGTGAAGTCCACCACCGGCAACTGGACGGTCGGCGACGGGCAGCCGGGCGAGGTGACCATGCGACTGCGCAAGGCCCTGCTGGACATCCAGACCGGCGCCGCCGAGGACACCCACGGCTGGATGCACCGCCTGGGCTGAGCCCTGGGGATCCGGCATCGCCACGGTCCCGCGTACGCAACGCACGCAAGTACGCGGGATCGTTGCCGGCCGGGCCCTTGTCGCCGCAGTGCCGTTCCAGCACCGTGATCGTCCATGGAACAGCACTGGAAGAAGATATGGATCGGCTCGGCCGGCAACATGGTCGAGTGGTTCGACTGGTTCGTCTACGCCAGTTTTGCCACGTACTTCGCGGGTTCCTTCTTCCCCGCGGGCAACGACACCGCCAAGCTCATGAACACCGCTGGCATCTTCGCCGTCGGCTTCTTCATGCGGCCCGTCGGCGGCTGGCTGCTCGGCAGGGTGGGCGACCGGCGCGGCCGCAAGGCGGCGCTCACCCTGACCGTCACCTTGATGTCGGCGTCCGCCGTGCTGATCGCCGTCGCCCCGACGTACGCGGTCGCCGGGTACGGCGGCGCGTTCGTACTGCTGGTGGCCCGGCTGCTGCAGGGGCTGTCGGTCGGCGGCGAGTACGCGGCCAGCGCCACCTATCTCACCGAGGCCTCGGCGCCCGGCCGGCGCGGCTTCGCCTCCAGCTTCCAGTACGTGTCGATGACGGCCGGCCAGCTGCTGGGCCTGGGGCTGCTGATCGTCCTGCAGCACACCCTCACCAGTGCCGAGCTGCACGACTGGGGCTGGCGCATCCCCTTCGTGGTGGGCGCGCTCGGCGCCGCGGTCATCTTCTACCTGCGGCGCTCGATGCTGGAGACGGACGCCTACGAGGCGAGCGGCGCCGAGGCGGACGAGGAGCGCGGCACCCTGCGCGCCCTGCTGCGCCACAAGCGCGAGGCGCTGCTGGTCATCGCCCTGACCATGGGCGGCACGGTCGCCTACTACACGTACACCACCTACCTGACGAAGTACCTGTCCAACTCCGCCGGGCTGCCCAAGCAGACGGCGACGCTGGTGAGCTTCTGCGCGCTGCTGGTCTTCGCCTGCCTGCAGCCGCTGGCCGGGGCACTGTCGGACCGCATCGGCCGGCGCCCGCTGCTGATCACCTTCGCGGTCGGGGCCACCTTCCTCACCGTGCCGATCATGACGATGCTCAGGCATGCCGGGTCCTTCTGGCCGGCGCTCGGCCTGTCCCTGCTGGCGCTGGTCGTGGTCACCGGCTACACGTCGATCAACGCGTGCGTGAAGGCCGAGCTCTTCCCCACGGGTGTGCGCTCCCTGGGCGTGGCGCTGCCGTACGCGATCGCCAACGCGCTCTTCGGCGGCACGGCGGAGTACGTGGCCCTGTGGTTCAAGAACAGCGGGAGGGAATCCGGCTTCTCCTGGTACGTGGCGGGCTGCGCCGCCGTGTCGCTGGTCGTCTACCTCACGATGCGCGAGACCCGGGACACCGATCTCACCCGGGTGGGACGGCGCGGCGAGGAGTCCGGGGAGAGCGGGGAGCCGACACGGGTGCCCGCATCGTGAGACCGTGCGGCACGGGCGGACCGGAACGTGCTTGGATGCCCTTCATGCTCTCGCTCGCCATGATTATGGGCAGCTAGCGCGCCGGTCCGCAGTGACCGTGGCACACCACCCGTGCGCCGCGGACACCGTCGTCCCAGACCCGCGCGCAGACCTCTCGCACCCGCGAGAGGTCTTTTCGTTTCCCGGCCACCCTCGCCGGGAGCGGGCAGCGTGCGGGACGATAGGGGGACGGTGGAACCGGTCATTCCGGTAGACCGAGATCGACAGGAGTCACACCAGCCATGTCAGCAACGACGGGCGCCACGGACGCCAACGACGCCACCGCCCTCCCCGACGACGGCTTCCACGTCTTCGACACGACCCTGCGCGACGGGGCCCAGCGCGAGGGCATCAACCTGACCGTGGCGGACAAGCTGACCATCGCCCGGCACCTCGACGACTTCGGGGTCGGCTTCATCGAGGGCGGCTGGCCCGGAGCCAACCCCCGGGACACCGAGTTCTTCCGCCGCGCCCGCCAGGAGATCGACTTCCGCCACGCCCGGCTGGTCGCCTTCGGCGCCACCCGCAGGGCCGGCGCCCGCGCCGAGGACGACCCCCAGGTCGCCGCCCTCCTCGACTCGCAGGCCCCCGTCGTCACGCTGGTCGCCAAGTCCCACGACCGCCACGTGGAACTCGCCCTGCGCACCACCCTCGACGAGAACCTCGCCATGATCCGCGACACCGTGCGGCACCTGCGCGCCCACGACCGCCGCGTCTTCGTCGACTGCGAGCACTTCTTCGACGGCTACCGCGCCAACCCCGGCTACGCCACCGAGGTCGTGCGCACCGCCCACGAGGCCGGCGCCGACGTCGTCGTCCTGTGCGACACCAACGGCGGCATGCTCCCCGCCCAGGTCGAGGCGGTGGTACGGACCGTGCGCGCCGACACCGGCGCCCGCCTGGGCATCCACGCCCAGGACGACACCGGCTGCGCGGTCGCCAACACCCTCGCCGCCGTCGACGCGGGCGCCACGCACGTGCAGTGCACCGCCAACGGCTACGGCGAGCGCGTCGGCAACGCCAACCTCTTCCCCGTCGTGGCCGCCCTGGAGCTGAAGTACGACCGGCGCGTCCTGCCGCCCGGCAAGCTGGCCGAGATGACCCGCATCTCCCACGCCATCGCCGAGGTCGTCAACCTCACCCCCGCCACCCACCAGCCCTACGTGGGCCTGTCCGCCTTCGCCCACAAGGCCGGACTGCACGCCTCGGCCATCAAGGTCGACCCCGACCTCTACCAGCACATCGACCCCGAGCGGGTCGGCAACACCATGCGGATGCTCGTCTCCGACATGGCCGGCCGCGCCTCCGTCGAGCTCAAGGGCAAGGAACTGGGCATCGACCTGGGCGGCGACCGCGAACTGATCGGCCGGATCGTCGCCCGCGTCAAGGAACGCGAGCTGGCCGGCTACAGCTACGAGGCCGCCGACGCCTCCTTCGAACTGCTGATGCGCGAGGAGGTCGAGGGCCGCACCCGCCGCTACTACCGGGTGGAGTCCTGGCGCGCCATCGTCGAGGACCGGCCCGACGGCACGCACGCCAACGAGGCGACCGTGAAACTGTGGGCCAAGGGCGAGCGCATCGTCGCCACCGCCGAGGGCAACGGCCCGGTCAACGCCCTCGACCGGGCCCTGCGCGGCGCGCTGGAGCGCATCTACCCGCAGCTCGCCTCGCTCAAGCTCACGGACTACAAGGTGCGCATCCTGGAGGGCAGCCTGGGCACGGGGTCGACCACCCGGGTGCTGGTCTCCACGAGCGACGAGAGCGGCGAGTGGTCCACGGTCGGTGTCGGCGAGAACGTCATCGCCGCCTCCTGGCAGGCCCTGGACGACGCCTACGCCTACGGGCTGCGGCGTGCGGGCGTCGAACCCAACGAGTGAGCGGCCGGGGGCGGAAGCCCGTCAGCGGCCGAGGGCCGACAGGCCCGAGCCCAGCAGGTCGAAGGCCCGGTCGGCGTCGGCGTGGGCCGTGTGCACCACGGCGCCGGTGAGACGGTCCGCCGTCAACCGGCGCCAGTTGGTGCGGGCCAGGACGTGGTGGACGGCGACGATCTGCGCCGCGGCCAGCTTCGCCGTCACCTCGTCCGCCGGCCCCGTCTCCACCAGCGCCTGCGCCAGCGCCCGCTCGTCCTCGGCGCTGTAGAGCATGAGCCGGGCCTGCAGGCTCGGGGTGGAGTAGAGCAGGTCGCGGTAGGCCAGCACCTCCGGTATGTCGCACAGGCCCGTGACCGGGTCGCGGGCGTCCAGGCGCTCGTGGAAGTGCGTGCGCAGCGCGGCCAGCGGCGCCTCGCCGGCGCAGCGCTCGCGCACGACGCGGGCCGCCTCGCCCTGGTGGTCGGAGATCCGGTGGAGGGCGAGGTCCTCCTTGGTGGGGAAGTAGCGGAAGAGCGTCGGCTTCGACACCTCCACCGCCGCCGCCACGTCCGCGACCGAGACCTCGTCGAACCCGCGCTTGAGGAACAGCTCGATCGCCGTGTCGGACAGCGCCTGGCGTGTGCGCTGCTTCTTCAGCTCCCGCAGGCCCGTCCCGGGTGTCTCCTCGCTCACGGGCCCACCCTAGCAGGAATCACCGTTACCCGGAATCTTTTGTTACTCGGTTGCATTTTCCGTCGGGCGGGTCTTTCATGGACCCATGACCGCCGTACTGATCACGGGCGCCGGCCCGACCGGGCTCACCCTCGCCATCACGCTCGCCCGCGCCGGAGTCCCCGTGCGCATCATCGACAAGTCCCCCGAGTTCCACCGCGGTTCGCGGGGCAAGGGGCTCAACCAGCGCAGCCGGGAGATCCTCGACGACCTCGGCGTGGGCGAGGCCGCTGCCGCCTTCGGCGCCGAGCACATCACCCTGCGCAAGTACCGTGGCGGCGTCGCCCTGGCCGACCACGTCTCCTCCGGCGACCGCGTCCCCACCCCCGATGTGCCGTACACCAGCGGCCTGCTCATCCCGCAGTGGCGCACCGAGGAGATCCTGCGCGCCAAGCTCGCCGAATACGGCGTCCAGGTCGAACTCGGCACCGAGCTGGTCGACTTCGCGCAGGACGAGCACGGGGTGACGGTCCGCCTCGCCGACGGGCGCAGCGTGTCGGCCTCCTACCTCGCCGCCTGCGACGGCGGCCGCAGCACGGTGCGCAAGGCCCTCGGCGTGTCCTTCGAGGGGCGGACCGAGGACGAGGAATGCATGATCATCGGTGATGTCCGCGCCGACGGCCTGGACCCGGCCTACTGGCACCAGTGGTTCGACGAGGACGGCGCCGTCATGCTCTGCCCCTTCCGCGGCGACGACCACTGGCAACTCCAGGCCGCCCCCGAACGCGACGCGCAGGGACAGCCCCTGCCCGCCTCCCTCGCCTCCTTCCAGCGCCTCTTCGAACGCCACGCCCGCGTCCCCGGAGTGCGCCTCACGGACGTGCGGTGGATGTCCACCTACCGCATCAACGTCCGCATGGCCGACCGCTTCCGCATCGGCCGCATCTTCCTCGCCGGCGACGCCGCCCACGTCCACTCCATCGCCGGCGGCATGGGCATGAACACCGGCATCCAGGACGCGTTCAACCTGGGCTGGAAGCTGGCACACGTGCTGACCGGCCAGGCGGGGGAAGGACTGCTCGACACGTACGAGGAGGAGCGGCTGCCGGTCGCCGCCTGGACGCTGAAACTGACGGACGAACGCCTGCAGGCGGTGCGGGAAGGAGTACGGCGGCCCGGCGTCGGAACGGAAGCGGTCGTCACGGACGACGTCACCACCCTCGGCGTGCACTACGACTGGAGCACGCTCGCCGGCGACGGCCCCCTGGCGGGCCACCGCGCACCGGACGCGCCCCTGGCGGACGGCGGCCGGCTCTTCGAGGCGTTCGCGGGGCCGCACTTCACGGTGCTGGACTTCGGGGCGGGGGCGGGGGCGGGCGCCGGGCTCGGGGAGGGGATACGCACCGTGCGGCTCGGCCCGACGGAGGAACACGCCCGAAGGGCGTACGGGATGGAGGGCCGGGCAGGGGTGGTGCTGGTGCGGCCGGACAACCACGTGGCACTGAGCGCCGAGGACGCGTCGGCGATAGCCGCGTACCTCGGAGCCCTGCGGGCGGCCGCG
>NZ_BAAJPZ010000041.1:0-14095 GCF_057552455.1 Streptomyces sp. PKA51 | reverse complement strand
CTGCCGGACGGGCAGATCATCGCCCCGCACCGGGCCCTGGACGTGGTGACCGCCGCCTGCGGCGGACGGCCGGGGGAAAAGGACCGGGGCCGGTCCGGCGCACCTGCGCCGGACCGGCCCCGAAGCGTACGGGGGGTAGGCCCCGTCAGCCGTCGTACTCCTCCAGCGGCGGGCAGGAGCACACCAGGTTGCGGTCGCCGTAGGCACCGTCGATGCGGCGCACCGGCGGCCAGTACTTGTCGGCGGCGACGACACCGGCCGGGAAGACGGCCTCCTCGCGGCTGTACGGGTGCTCCCATGCACCGGCCACGCAGGACGCGGTGTGGGGGGCGTTGCGCAGCGGGTTGTCGTCCTTGTCCCACTCCCCCGAGCCGACCTTCTCGATCTCGGCGCGGATGGCGATCATCGCCTCGCAGAACCGGTCGAGTTCGGCCAGGTCCTCGCTCTCGGTCGGCTCGATCATCAGCGTGCCGGCCACCGGGAACGACATGGTCGGCGCGTGGAAGCCGTAGTCGATCAGGCGCTTGGCGACGTCGTCGACGCTCACACCGGTCGCCTTGGTCAGCGGCCGCAGGTCGATGATGCACTCGTGGGCGACCAGACCGCCCGGGCCGGTGTAGAGCACCGGGAAGTGCGGCTCCAGGCGCTTGGCGATGTAGTTGGCACCCAGCACCGCGACCTGGGTGGCGCGCTTGAGGCCCTCGCCGCCCATCAGGCGCACGTAGGACCAGGAGATCGGCAGGATGCCCGCGGAGCCCCAGGGCGCCGCCGAGATCGGCCCCACGCCGGTCTCGGGCCCGGCGGTGGGCTGCAGCGGGTGGTTGGGCAGGTACGGCGCGAGGTGGGCGCGCACCGCCACCGGGCCGACGCCGGGACCGCCGCCGCCGTGCGGGATGCAGAAGGTCTTGTGCAGGTTCAGGTGCGAGACGTCGCCGCCGAAGCGGCCCGGCTTGGCCAGGCCCACCAGGGCGTTGAGGTTGGCGCCGTCGACGTAGACCTGGCCACCGGCGTCGTGGACGGCGGCGCAGATGTCGGCGACGTGCTCCTCGAAGACGCCGTGCGTGGACGGGTAGGTGATCATCAGCACGGCGAGCTCGTCGCGGTACTGCTCGATCTTGGCGCGCAGGTCCTCGACGTCGATCTCGCCGTCGTCGGCGGTGCGGACGACCACGACCTTCATACCGGCCATCACGGCGCTGGCGGCGTTGGTGCCGTGCGCGGAGGACGGGATGAGGCAGACGGTGCGCTGCGTGTCGCCGTTGGCGCGGTGGTAGGCGCGCACGGCCAGCAGGCCCGCGAGCTCGCCCTGGGAGCCGGCGTTGGGCTGCAGGGAGACCTTGTCGTAGCCGGTGACCTCGGCCAGGCGCTCCTCGAGCTCGGTGATCAGGGTGCGGTAGCCCGCGGCCTGCTCGACCGGCGCGAAGGGGTGCAGCGCACCGAACTCCGGCCAGGTGACCGGCTCCATCTCGGTGGTCGCATTCAGCTTCATGGTGCACGAGCCCAGCGGGATCATGCCGCGGTCCAGCGCGTAGTCCCGGTCGGCGAGGCGGCGCAGGTAGCGCAGCATCGCGGTCTCGGAGCGGTGCTGGTGGAAGACGGGGTGCGCGAGGTACTCGTCGGTGCGCAGCAGGCCCTCGGGCAGGGCGTCGGCCACGACCGCGTCCAGCTGCTCGACGTCGGCGTCGACGCCGAACGCGGCCCACACGGCGGCGAGCTGCTCGCGGGTGGTGGTCTCGTCGCAGGCGATGCCGACCCGGTCGGCGTCCGTCAGGCGCAGGTTGACGCCGCGCTCGCGGGCGGCCTCGACGACGGCCGCGGCCCGGCCGGGCACCTTCGCGGTGAGCGTGTCGAAGTACGCGCCGTGCTCCAGCTCGACGCCGCCGGCGCGCAGGCCCTCGGCGAGGATCGCGGCGTAGCGGTGGGTGCGGCGGGCGATGGCGGCCAGGCCCTCGGGGCCGTGGTAGACCGCGTACATGCCGGCCATCACCGCGAGCAGCACCTGGGCGGTGCAGATGTTGCTGGTGGCCTTCTCCCGCCGGATGTGCTGCTCGCGGGTCTGCAGGGCCAGGCGGTAGGCCTTGTTGCCGTCGGCGTCGACGGAGACGCCGACGAGGCGGCCGGGCAGGCTGCGGGCGTAGGCGTCGCGCACGGCCATGTAGCCGGCGTGCGGGCCGCCGAAGCCCATGGGCACGCCGAAGCGCTGGGTGGTGCCCACCGCGATGTCGGCACCGAGCTCGCCGGGCGAGGTGAGCAGGGTCAGGGCGAGCAGGTCGGCCGCGACGGTGACGATCGCGCCGAGCTCGTGGGCCTGCTCGACGACCGGGCGCAGGTCGCGCACGGCACCGGAGGCGCCGGGGTACTGCAGCAGCACGCCGAAGACGCCGCGCTCGGCGATCTCCTCGGGAATGCCGGCCGACAGGTCGGCGACCACGACCTCCACGCCGGTGGGCTCGGCGCGGGTCTCGATGACGGCGATCGTCTGCGGCAGGGTGTCGGCGTCGACCAGGTAGACACCCTTCTTGACCTTGCCCACGCGCCGGGACAGGGACATGGCCTCGGCGGCGGCCGTGCCCTCGTCCAGGAGCGAGGCGCCGGAGGTCGGCAGCCCCGTCAGGTCGGCGACGACGGTCTGGAAGTTGAGCAGCGCCTCCAGGCGGCCCTGCGAGATCTCCGGCTGGTACGGCGTGTACGCCGTGTACCAGGCGGGGTTCTCCATGACGTTGCGCAGGATCACCGGCGGGGTGAACGTGCCGTGGTACCCCAGGCCGATCATCGGCGCCAGGACCTGGTTGCGCCCGGCGAGCTCGCGCAGCTCCGCGAGCACCTCCGCCTCGCTGCGGGCGGCGGGCAGCGCGAGCGCCTCGGCGCTCTTGATCACTTCCGGTACGGCGGCGGCGGTCAGCTCGTCGAGGGAGCCGTAGCCGACCTGGGCGAGCATCTTGGCCTGGGCCTCGGCGTCCGGACCTATGTGCCGGCGCTCGAAGGGGGTGCTCCGCTCCAGGTCGGAAAGGGAGCTGCGGTGGGCTGTCATCTGCGGAGGCCTCCTGGTCACTGCGACCTGCGAGGGGTACCACGGCGCGGGTACCCGGACGGCCTCCCCCTCTGTCATCTCAACCTGAGAGCTTCACCGGGCCGCGCATGCGGACCGGCTTTCACCGTCGGTGAGGAGGGGCTTCGGCGTGGTGCCTGACCTGGGCCCGCCCTGCTTTCCAGAGTGACCTCTTCCGTGCGGTACCGGGTGCCTGAGAGATTCCGGGGAGGAGTTGCTCCTTCGGCGCCCCCGCCGGCTCGCGACGAAGGACTCTCCCGCACGGGTTCTGCGGCCAATCGTCAGCCTACCAGCGCGCCTTTCCGGGCGGATCTCCCGAGTGGCCCGTTCCTGCTTTGTGGCTTTTCGTGGGTCTGGGGGCCGCGGAACGCCAGGGAGGAACCGTGCAGACCGACATCGACCCCAGGAGCCTGATCGGCCGCAGGGCCTTCGACCGGGCCGGCACGCGCATCGGCACCGTCGACGAGGTGTACCTCGACGACGTGACCGGCGCACCGGAGTGGGCGGCGGTGCGCACGGGCTTCTTCGGCCGCGACGCGTTCGTCCCCCTGGAGGTGAGCTCGGTGGAGGAGGACGGCCTGCGCGTCCCCTTCGACCGCGCCCTGATCCGCCGCTCCCCCGGCTTCGGCGTGGGCCGCCACCTGTCGCCCCAACAGGAACTCCAGCTCTACCGCCACTACGGCCTGCCCCTGCCGGGCGCGGAAACGGCGCGGCCCGCCGATGCCGACCCACCGACCGCCCCGTAGAGGCGTAGGGACGCGGGGAACTGCGCGATCGGCCACCGGCGGCCCGCAGCCGACGCACCGCCTCCGGACCCCGTCTGCGGGCGCGTCGTGGCTGATCGCGCAGTTCCCCGCGCCCCTACGGGGCGCTCTACGCAGCCGCCGGTCCGCCGGCCTCGGGAGCCGGGGGCGCGTCCGGATCGGGAGGGATCAGCGGGAGGGGGTCGGACGGTTCCAGATCGGGGTCGTCCACGCTGAGCGTACGGACGCGGCCCGGGCCGGACCACGGCGTCTCGAAGCGGACCGTGACGCGGCCCAGACCGCTGCCCTGGACCCAGCCGGGGCCGTACTCCGCGTGGTGCACGTCGACGCCGGGCGACCAGCGCCTCGGGGCGGGCGGCGCCTCGGTCGGTGAGGGCGGCGCAGCGGCCTCGGGCGCCTCCGGCGCCGTCCGCGTGGCGCTCGCGGCCTGGGCGAAGAGGTCCTCCTGGGTGTAGTCGGCGAGCCCGGAGACGCCGACGCCCAGCAGGCGCACGCCCGCCGTGGTGTCGACCCCGTCGAGCAGCCGGGCGGCCGCCTCGCGCACGACGGCCACGTCGTCCGTGGGGCCGCGCAGGGTCTCGGAGCGGGTCAGCGTGGAGAAGTCGTAGCTGCGGACCTTGATGACGACCGTGCGCCCGGAGCGCCCGGCGGCGCGCAGCCGCTGCACGCACCGCTCGGCGAGGCGGGCGAGCTCGTACTGGACGCGGGTGCGGTCGGTGAGGTCCTCGGCGAAGGTGTCCTCCACGGACACCGACTTCGCGTCGCGCTCGGCGACGACGGGCCGGTCGTCGTGGCCGGTGGCCAGGGCGTACAGGCCGGCGCCGTGGGCCTTGCCCAGGAGGCGGACGAGCTCGGCCTCGCCGGCCTCGGCGGTCTCCGCGACGGTGGTGATCCCGGCGCGCCGCAACGTTTCGGCAGTGGCGGGTCCGACGCCGGGGATGGCCCGCACCGACATGGGGCCGAGGACTTCCAGCTCGGTGCCGGGCTCGATGAGCACGAGCCCGTCCGGCTTGGCCTCCTCCGAGGCGATCTTGGCGAGCATCTTGGAGCCGGCGAGCCCGACGGAGCCGGTCAGGCCGGTGGCGGCGCGGATGTCGCGCCGCAGTCGCTCGCCCACGCGGCGTGCCGCCGCCGGCGTCGGCTCGGTGCCGCCGGCTTCGAGGTCGACGAACGCCTCGTCCAGGCTGAGCGGCTCGACCAGCGGCGACAGCTCGCCCAGCAGCCGCATGACCGTCCTGCTGACCTCCTGGTAGAGGCCGAAGCGCGGGGTGAGGTAGGCGGCGTTGGGGCACAGCCTGCGCGCCTGGGCGGTGGCCATGGCGGAGCGGATGCCGAAGACGCGCGCCTCGTAGGAGGCGGTGGCGACGACGCCGCGCGGCCCGATGCCGCCCACGACCACCGGCTTCCCGCGCAGGCTGGGTTTGGATGCCTGCTCCACCGAGGCGTAGAAGGCATCCATGTCCAGATGCAGGATCGTCGGCGCACCCCTCACAGGAGTAGATGCTGCCGCATGCCACTGACAATGGGCCGGGACCGGGTGCCCGTGGCACCCGGTCGCTCAGCCCGCCCGGTCGCTCAGCCCGCCCGGTTGCTGCGGCGCCGGGCCAGCTCGTCGCCGGGGTGGTGGCCGACGAGGGTCTCGCCGGTGTCCACGCGCTCCCCGTGCAGCTGGGCCAGCGCGTTCTCCACGTCGCGCCAGACGACGCCGACGGCGATGCCGAAGACGCCCTGGCCGCCCTGGAGGAGGTCGACGACCTCGTCGGGCGAAGTGCACTCGTAGACCGTGGCGCCGTCGCTCATGAGCGTCACCTGCGCCAGGTCGGCCACGCCGCGCTCCCGCAGATGCTGCACCGCGGTGCGGATGTTCTGCAGCGAGACCCCGGTGTCCAGCAGCCGTTTGACGATCTTCAGGACGACGACGTCCCGGAAGCTGTAGAGCCGCTGGCTGCCCGAGCCGTACGCGGGCCGCACGCTGGGCTCGACGAGCCCGGTGCGCGCCCAGTAGTCCAGCTGGCGATAGGTGATGCCCGCGGCGGCGCACGCCGTGGGCCCGCGGTATCCGATGTCGTCGGTGCCGTGGGAGGGGCCGGAGCCGGTGTCGCTCCCCCGCGGCGTGGTGACCGCTGTCGTGGCTGAATAGCGGGGCACTGGTTCGACCGTTCCCCCACGCAGCGGATACGGACCGCCGACCGCCGTACCGTCGCCCGTGCTTCTCACGCCGACCTCCGTCCTTGACCTGCCTTCTCGACGGTAGGCAGTCGCCCGGGGTGCGTCAACGATCGCCACACTCGGCACGCCGAGTGATAATCACCTTGAGAGTGGTTTCACGTGTCCGGGCAGCGGGAAAACTGCTCGAATGCGGCAATCCGCCCAGATGCTGCGCCCCGGCGGTGCCTACTGGTTGCTGCTGCCGAAGTCCTCGGGCGAGATCTGGTCGAGGAACTCGCGGAACTTCTCCACCTCGTCCTCCTGCTCGTCCGGGATGGCGATCCCCGCGTCGTCCAGCACCCCGTCGCTGCCGTAGATCGGCGTTCCGGTGCGCAGGGCCAGCGCTATGGCGTCGGACGGCCGGGCGCTGACCTCCACCCCGCTGGCGAAGACCAGCTCCGCGTAGAACACGCCTTCGCGCAGGTCGGTGATGCGGACCTCGGCGAGCTGCTGCCCCACCGCCTCCAGGACGTCCTTGAAGAGGTCATGGGTCAGCGGCCGGGCCGGCGCCATGCCCTGCTGGGCGAAGGCGATGGCGGTCGCCTCGCCGGGGCCGATCCAGATCGGCAGATACCGGTCGCCACCCACTTCCCGCAGGAGCACGATCGGCTGGTTTGAGGGCATTTCCACCCGGACACCCACGACATCGAGCTCGTTCACACAGCAACCCTAGGCCGTGGTCGGCAGGTTTGGGTAGTCGGGCACCCGCCGTCACCGGCTCCTGGGCTGCAGCGCGGCCCGTACGAGGGCGGCGTGCAGCCGTACGGACAGGGCGGCCAGCTCCCGGGCCGTGGCCTCGGCGTGCGCCCTGGTCTGGGGGTTGCGGTGCCTGCGCAGGGGTGCGACCACCTGTTCGACCAGGCCCGCCTCGCGGTCCGCGGCGGCCTTCACGGAGCGCAGGTGCCTCGGCTCCAGTCCGTAG
Organism: Streptomyces sp. PKA51; assembly: GCF_057552455.1. Taxonomy (NCBI): domain Bacteria; kingdom Bacillati; phylum Actinomycetota; class Actinomycetes; order Kitasatosporales; family Streptomycetaceae; genus Streptomyces; species Streptomyces sp. PKA51. The sequence continues at coordinate 7,152 of NZ_BAAJPZ010000041.1, read as the reverse complement.
CGGCCCAGGTCGGCGACGAGCTTGGCGATGGTGACGGCGTCGGCGTCGAATCCGCCGTCCGGGTGGGGCACCAGCAGCCCGTAGGACTCCCACTCGACCAGCTCGGCCTCGGTGACCCCGGCGCCCGCCAGCAGCTCCCCACGGCCGATCCTGGCGGCCGGAGCGCCCTCGGGGCCGCCCCGGGCCCCCGCGGCGGCGACGGCGGCCTCCTCGGCCTCCGGATCGCCGGCGAGGTCCAGCGCGTCGCGCGGCTGGGCCGGGGCGGGCAGCTGGACCCGCTCGCCGCGGGCCAGGGCCTCCAGGTGCTCCCGGATGACCTTCAGGGGCAGGTAGTGATCACGCTGCATGCGCAGGACGAGGGCGAGGCGCTCCACGTCCTGCGTGCTGAACTTGCGGTAGCCCGAGGGGGTGCGCTGCGGCTCCACCAGGCCCTCCGCCTCCAGGAAACGGATCTTGGAGATGGTGACCTCGGGGAACTCCTCGCGCAGCAGGTTGAGCACCGTGCCGATGCTCACCAGCCGGCCCTCCGCACCGGCGGCACCGGCCGAACCGGTGCCGCCCGACGGTGTTCGCAGCATGGCCCTTCCCCTCGCGGGTCGTCCGCTGCCGGCTGTCAGTAGCCCCGCTGGCTGCCGAAGAAGACCAGCCGGTACTTGCCGATCTGCACCTCGTCGCCGTTCGACAGCTGAACGGACTCGATCTGCTCACGGTTGACGTAGGTGCCGTTGAGGCTGCCCACGTCGGTGACGGTGAAGCCGCCGTCCGGCTGCCGGCGGAACTCCACGTGCCGGCGGGAAACGGTGACGTCGTCGAGGAAGATGTCGCTCTGCGGGTGACGGCCGGCGGTGGTGACGTCGGCGTCCAGCAGGAAGCGGCTGCCCGAGTTGGGCCCGCGGCGCACCACCAGCAGCGCCGAGCCCATCGGCAGCGCCTCGACCGCGGCCTGGGCCTCGGGCGAGAGGGCCGGGATCGGCGTCTGGCCGGTGGTCTCCGAGTCGTACGCCTCCAGACCGGAGATGGAGATGGTCGAGGTCGTCTCCGAGGCGCGCTCGGCCACGGCACCGGGCCGCAGCGGCGCACCGCAGTTGGAGCAGAACCGGCTGGCCTCGGCGTTCCGGTGGCCACACCTCGTACATACCGGCAAGGCAAACCCTCCACCCGCACTTGAGGTCGCTGGTGCCCCGAAACCTATGCGCCCCGCCTGGGCAGGGTCAACAGAGGACGCGCCCGGACCGCCCGGAATGTCACTTCCGTGCGCCCCCTGGACGTCCTGGTCCCGGAACAGCGGGCGACCCTCCTGGGTCCCCTCGCCGGCGTCCACGGGACGCCCCGCGCGATGGCGAGCGGTGCCGCCCTCCTGGCGTGCGCTCTTGCCGAACAACTTCGCAAACAACTTCACGGGCGATTCCCCTTGACCGAAACAGACCCGCCCGTGGGGCAGGACGAACCCTTGCTGCACACACCGTCCGACCTGGACATCCGAACAACGTCCGCGGTCACCAGACAGTTTCCACCACGCGCACCGAGCCCGGTGCGCCGACCCCCCGCAACCTTCCGCCCCTCCCACGGGCCCCGTCGAAACGCCCGCCTCACTGCGATGACGACCGAGCGTAGTCAGGCCGCTTCGCCGGGCGCAAGGCGTCCACAACGATCTTCTCAGACCGGGAGACGGTCACGACGGCCTGCTCCTTCTCCAGAGTCTGCACCACACCACCAGGGATGTTGAGCGCCGGCTCGAGGTCCTGGGGCTTGCCGATGACCTTGAACTTATAGGGCTGCGAGACCTTCTTGCCATCGATCTCCACCTTCCCCGCGGAACCGGAGAAGTACGTGTCCGCCACGATGCGCACGTCGTTGATCTGGATCGCCTCGGCGCCGGCCGCCCTCAACTCCTGGATCGCGTCCAGCAGCTTGTCGGCCTCCACGGCGCCCTTGGGGTCGCTCACCGTGAGTTCGATGCCCGGTCCCTCGGCCGACACCGTGCCCGCCAGCACCCCGAGCTGCTCCTCCTTCTGCTCGGTCTGCTTGCGCGCCTCGGCCGCCTGGTTCGAGCTGCTCTCCAGCTGCGCCTTCTGGTTCTCCAGGCGCCGCTTCTCGTCGTCCAGCCGCTTGGTGCGGTTGTCCAGCTCGTCCAGGATGCGTACGAGGTCCTCCTGCCGGGCCCCGCGCAGGGCACTGGTGTCGCTGGTGGAGCGCACCTGGATGGCCAGGCCGAGCCCGAGTACGCACAGCAGCAGCGCCACGGTCAGCTGGGCCCGCGTCAACCGCGGCGGCCACAGTCCGTTCAGCAACCGTTGACGCCCTGTCAACGGCGCGGGCCGTCCGGGCTCTTCCGCGGGCGGTACGGGCTCCGGCTCGGGCTCCGCGTCCGCCGCCGGTCCGGGCTCCGCCTTCGGCGCGGCCGGCTCCGCCGGCTTCCCGGCCTCTTCCGGCTTTTCCGGCTTGCCGGGCTTTTCTTCCTTCTCCGGCTTGTCCGGCGTGTCCTCAGTGCTCATGCCTGTGCCTCACGCCCGGAAGATGTGCCGCCGGATGGCGGCGGCGTTGGAGAAGATGCGAATGCCGAGGACGACCACGACGCCGGTGGACAACTGTGCGCCCACACCGAGCTTGTCGCCCAGGAACACGATCAGCGCCGCCACCACGACATTGGACAGGAACGACACCACGAAGACCTTGTCGTCGAAGATCCCGTCGAGCATCGCCCGCAGACCGCCGAACACCGCGTCCAGCGCCGCCACCACGGCGATGGGCAGGTAGGGCTCGACCGCCGTCGGCACCACGGGACGGACGACGAGTCCGACCACGACTCCCACGATGAGGCCCAATACGGCGATCACGATGTGCCCTTCCCTGGCTTTGCGGTTCGTACGATCAGACTCGGGGCGGCCGGCAGCCGGACCTCGTCCTGGGCGGAAATGCTCGCGCGGACCCCGTAGTTCTGCTGCAGCACGTGCAGGTACTGTCCGTCGGCACTGTCCTGGAAAGCGGTGCTCAGCCGCTGACCGTCCCCGACCGCCAGCACCGTGTACGGCGGCGCCAGCGGTTTGTTGTCGACCAGTATGGCGTCACCCGCCGCCCTGATCGCCGACAACGAGGTCAGCCGCTGGCCGTTGATGGCAATGGCCTCCGCCCCGGACTGCCACAGCCCGTTGACGACCCGCTGCATGTCACGGTCGCGCACCCGGCCCGTGTCGGAGAACCCGCTGCTCTCCCGCGGCCCGCCCCCACTGGTGCGGGCCTGCTTGGCGTCGTCGACCACGATCTTGACCCCGGGGCCCTGCACGGGCGTGGCACCGGCCAGCAGCGAGACCAACTCGGCCCGGTCCCCACCCTGTTTCCGCAGCGCCTCGCGCTGCGTGCTGCCCACCGAGCCGCGCAGCGCGTCCACGCTCTCCTGGAGCTTGTCGGCGGCCGCCGTCTCGCTCTGGATGCGGTTGATGAGCTGCTCGCGCTCCTTGGCGAGCGTCGGTGCCGATATCTGCGCCTGGACCGCCCCCAGCGTGACCACGGCGGCGGACAGCAACAGGGCCGCGGCCAGCCCCAGCCTGGCGCGCAGCCGGCCCGGCAGGCCCGTGCCGCCCTCGGTCCGGCGGGCCGCCGCCTCGGCGTAACCGTCGTCCAGGGCGTGGTCCGTCAGATTGGTCAGCAGCGACATGGAGGCGTCGGGGCGCGGAGGCGGCGACGAGGTGCTCCGAACGGGGGGCTGCTGCGACATGCCGCACATCGTCGCACGTCGGGGGCGCCGTCTCCCAATGGCCCCACCGGCGTGCCGGACAGGAACCCGGGAGACGGCGCCCGGAAGGTTGCCGTGGCGTCAGCGCCCGGCGCTCTCCACCACCGCCGACCACTCGTCGAGCAGGGCCTGCGCGGAGGCGTCGTCCGGGCCCTCCGCCCACAGGTGGGTCACGGCCTCGGCCGGATCGGGCAGCACCATGATCCAGCGCCCGTCCGCCTCCACCACCCGCACACCGTCGGTGGTGTCCACCGAACGGTCCCCGGCGGCCTCCACCACGCGCCGCATCACCAGGCCCTTGACGGCCCACGGCGTGGCCAGGTCGCGCCGCAGGACGTGCGCCCGCGGGATGCGTGCGTCTATCTGGCTGAGCGTGAGCTGCGTCCGGGCCACCAGGCCGATCAGGCGGACGAAGGCGGCCGTGCCGTCGAAGACACTGCTGAACTCCGGCACGATGAAGCCGCCGCGCCCGTCGCCGCCGAAGATGGTCGACTCCTGTCGGCCGACCCTCGTCAGGTCGTCCGGCGACGTCGTCGTCCACTCCACCTGGGTGCCGTGGTAGGCCGCCACCTGCTCGGCGATACGGGTCGTGGTCACCGGCAGCGCGACCCGGCCGCTGCGCCGCTCGGCGGCGACCAGGTCCAGCAGCACCAGCAGCGCCCGGTCGTCCTCCACGATGCGCCCGCGCTCGTCCACCAGCGAGATCCGCTCGCCCACCGGGTCGAACCGCACGCCGAACGCCGCCCGCGCCGAGGCCACCATCTCCCCCAGCCGCACCAGCCCGGACCGCCGGGCGTCCGCGGTCTCCGTCGGACGCGCCTCGTCCAGACCGGGATTGATGGTCAGCGCGTCCACGCCGAGCCGGCCCAGGAGGCTCGGCAGAACGAGACCGGCGCTGCCGTTGGAGGCGTCCACGACCACCTTCAGGCCCGCCTCGGCGACCCCGGTGGTGTCGACCGACCGCAGCAGCGAACCGGTGTAGGAGTCGTAGACGCTGGACGGGAAGGACAGGTCGCCGATCTCCCCGGGGAAGGCCCTGCGGTACTCCTGGCGGGCGTAGACCCGGTCCAGCTTGCGCTGGCCGGCCTGCGAGAGGTCCGCCCCCCGCTCGTCGAGGAACATGATGTCCACCGAGTCCGGGACGCCCGGCGAGGTACGGATCATGATGCCGCCCGCGCTGCCCCGCGCCGTCTGCTGCCGCGCCACCGGCAACGGCACGTTCTCCAGGTCCCGTACGTCGATGGCGCTGGCCTGCAGGGCGGAGATCACCGCGCGCTTCAGCGCCCGCGCACCCCGGGAATGGTCACGCGCCGTGGTGACGGTCGCGCCCTTCTTCAGCGTCGTGGCGTACGCGCCGGCCAGCCGTACCGCCACCTCCGGGGTGATCTCCACGTTCAGAATGCCGGAGACGCCGCGGGCGCCGAAAAGATGGGCCTGCCCGCGCGACTCCCAGATCACCGAGGTGTTGACGAAGGCGCCCGCCTCGATGGTCTTGAAGGGATAGACCCGGACATTGCCCTGGATAATCGATTCCTCACCGATGAGGCACTCGTCGCCGATGACGGCGCCGTCCTCGATCCGGGCCGCACGCATGATGTCGGTGTTCTTTCCGACGACGCAGCCGCGCAGATTGCTCTGCTGCCCGACGTACACGTTGTCGTGCACCACGGCCCTGTGCAGGAAGGCCCCCGACTTCACCACGACATTCGAGCCCACCACCGTGTGCTCGCGAATCTCGGCGCCGGCTTCCACCTTCGCGTAGTCACCGATGTACAGCGGCCCGCGCAGCACGGCATCCGGATGCACGTCGGCGCCTTCCGCCACCCACACGCCCGGCGAGATCTCGAAGCCGTCGAGGTCGACGTCGACCTTTCCTTCGAGCACGTCGGCCTGGGCCTTGACGTAGCTCTCGTGCGTGCCGACGTCCTCCCAGTAGCCCTCGGCGACATAGCCGTAGATGGGCTTGCCCTCCTTCATGAGCTTCGGGAAGACGTCGCCCGACCAGTCCACCGGGACATCGGGCTGGACATAGTCGAAGACCTCCGGCTCCATGACGTAGATGCCGGTGTTGACGGTGTCGGAGAAGACCTGGCCCCAGGTCGGCTTCTCCAGGAAGCGCTCGACCCGGCCCGCCTCGTCGACAATGGTGATGCCGAACTCCAGCGGATTGGGCACCCGCGTGAGGCACACCGTCACCAGCGCGCCCTTTTCCTTGTGGAACCGGATCAGGTCCGTCAGGTCGAAATCGGTGAGGGCGTCACCGGAGATGACGAGGAAGGCGTCGTCCTTGAGCGCCTCCTCCGCGTTCTTGACGCTGCCCGCCGTGCCGAGGGGCTTCTCCTCGTTGGCATAGGTGAGCTCCATGCCCAGTTCCTCGCCGTCACCGAAGTAATTGCGCACCAGCGAGGCGAGGAACTGCACGGTCACCACGGTCTCGGTCAGCCCGTGCCGTTTGAGCAGACGGAGCACATGCTCCATGATCGGCCGGTTGGCCACCGGTAGGAGCGGCTTGGGCATGCTCGAGGTCATCGGGCGAAGGCGAGTGCCTTCACCGCCGGCCATCACGACGGCCTTCATGTCGGAAGCGTCCTCCTTGCGAGACGACGGTCATGCCGACTTCGTGCCCTTCACGCCTGGTAAGGCTCGGGACAGGGGCCGCCTGGGGGCGGCACAATCAGTCGGCCGTGGCGTCCGCCCTGACCAGTCGGCGGACCTGCACCACGTAGAGGATCCCTGCCCACCAATAGAGGGTTGTACCCCATCCGGCGAACGCCCATCCGAAAATCGCGGCGAGCGACGCAACCCAGCCCGAACCGTCACTGAGAAGCAGCAACGGGAAGGCATACATCAGGTTGAAGGTCGCCGCCTTGCCCAGGAAGTTCACCTGCGGCGGCGGATAGCCGTGACGCCGGAGGATCCCCACCATGACCAGCAGCATCGCTTCCCGCGCCAGCAGCGCCACGGTCAGCCAGAGCGGAAGGATCTCACGCCATGTCAGGCCGAAGAGGGTGGAGAGCACGTAGAGCCGGTCGGCGGCCGGGTCGAGCAGCCGGCCGAGGCTGCTGATCTGGTTCCACCGCCGGGCGAGCTTTCCGTCCAGGTAGTCACTGACGCCGCTGAGCGCCAGCACGAGCAGCGCCCAGCCGTCGTGCTTCGTGAGAATCAGCCACAGGAAGAGCGGAACGCCGACCAGACGCGCCATGCTGAGGATGTTCGGGATGGTGAGGACGCGGTCGGTCTGCACGCGCGTCTCCTGTACCTCCACCCGGGGGCCTCCTGTGGGGATATGTACCAACGATGTGATGTCCCACGACTTTACCCCCAGTCGTCCGACCTCCGGACGGAGGGGTGGAAGAGGCCGGGCACCGTAAACGCAGAGAAGCCCCGTTGGGAACCATGTTCCCAACCGGGCGTCTCTC
>NZ_BAAJPZ010000040.1:0-15175 GCF_057552455.1 Streptomyces sp. PKA51 | reverse complement strand
GTAGGACGAACCGCCCGCGCCCAGCGAACCCGTGGGGTGCCAGACGGTCTTCGTCTCCAGGAAGGCCAGCAGGCGCTTGGTGCCCGGGTCGGCGGACCAGTCCACAGCCTGTGGACGGACGACGCGCTTGAGGTTGTCCGCGGCGGCGACCTCCAGCTCCTTCGCCAGGGCGGCGTCGGCACCGGCCAGGTCGATCGCGTTGACGTCCTGGTGCGCGGCGAGCGACGGGAAGATCTCCGCGGCCTTGCCGGAGAGGATGTTCACGACGCCACCGGGCACGTCGGACGTGGCCAGCACCTCGCCCAGCGACAGCGCGGGCAGCGGCGCCTTCTCGGACGCGACGACGACCACCGTGTTGCCACCGGCGATCACCGGGGCGATCACGGAGACCAGGCCCAGGAACGAGGAGTCCTGCGGCGCCACGACGGCCACCACACCGGTCGGCTCCGGGGCGGAGACGTTGAAGAACGGCCCGGCGACGGGGTTGGCGCCCCCGGCGATCTGGGCGATCTTGTCGGTCCACCCGGCGTACCAGACCCAGCGGTCGATCGCGGCGTCCACCTGGGCCGCGGCCTTGGCCTTCGACAGGCCCTCGGCGTCGGCGACCTCCGCCACGAACTGGTCGCGGCGGCCCTCCAGCATCTCGGCGACGCGGTAGAGGACCTGACCGCGGTTGTACGCGGTCGCACCCGACCAGGCGCCGACGGCCTTGCGGGCCGCGACGACGGCGTCCCGGGCGTCCTTGCGCGAGGACAGCGGGGCGTTGGCGAGCCAGTTGCCCTTGGAGTCGGTCACCTCGTACACCCGCCCGCTCTCGGACCGGGGGAACTTGCCCCCGACGAACAGCTTGTAGGTCTTGAAAACGCTAAGGCGCTCAGACATCGAGGTAGGCCTCCAGACCGTGCCGGCCGCCCTCGCGACCGAAGCCCGACTCCTTGTACCCGCCGAACGGCGAAGTCGGATCGAACTTGTTGAACGTGTTGGCCCAGACGACGCCCGCACGCAGCTTGTCGGCGACCGCCAGCATGCGCGAGCCCTTCTCCGTCCAGATGCCCGCCGACAGCCCGTACTGGCTGTTGTTGGCCTTCGCAACGGCCTCGGCGGGCGTGCGGAAGGACAGCACGGACAGCACCGGCCCGAAGATCTCCTCGCGGGCGATGCGGTGCGCCTGGGTGACGTTCGTGAAGAGCGTCGGGGCGAACCAGTAGCCGTTGCCCGGCAGCTCGCACGCCGGGGCCCAGCGCTCGGCGCCCTCGGCGACGCCGCTGTCGGCCAGCTCGGTGATCCGGGCCAGCTGCTCGGCGGAGTTGATCGCGCCCACATCGGTGTTCTTGTCGAGCGGGTCGCCCACGCGCAGGGTGGACATGCGGCGCTTGAGGGCGTCCAGCAGCTCGTCCTGGATCGACTCCTGGACGAGCAGGCGGGAGCCCGCGCAGCAGACCTGGCCCTGGTTGAAGAAGATGCCGTTGACGATGCCCTCGACCGCCTGGTCGATCGGCGCGTCGTCGAAGACGATGTTGGCGCCCTTGCCGCCCAGCTCCAGGGTCAGCTTCTTGTCCGTACCCGCGACGGTACGGGCGATCTGCTTGCCGACCGCGGTCGAGCCGGTGAAGGCCACCTTGTCGACGCCCTCGTGCCCGACGAGCGCGGCACCGGTCGAGCCGTCGCCCGTGAGGATGTTGACGACACCCTTCGGCAGGCCAGCCTGACGGCAGATGTCCGCGAAGAACAGCGCCGACAGCGGCGTGGTCTCGGCGGGCTTGAGCACGACCGTGTTGCCCGCGGCCAGCGCCGGGGCGATCTTCCACGCCAGCATCAGCAGCGGGAAGTTCCACGGGATGACCTGGCCGGCGACGCCCAGCGGCTTCGGGTCCGGCCCGAAACCGGCGTGCTCCAGCTTGTCGGCCCAGCCCGCGTAGTAGAAGAAGTGCGCGGCGACCAGCGGGAGGTCCGCGTCGCGGGTCTCCTTGATCGGCTTGCCGTTGTCGAGCGTCTCCAGGACGGCCAGCTCACGGGAGCGCTCCTGGATGATCCGGGCGATCCGGAACAGGTACTTGGCGCGCTCGGAGCCCGGCAGCGCCGACCACTTCTCGAACGCCTTGCGGGCGGCCTTCACCGCCGCGTCGACGTCCTCGGCGGACGCCTGCGCGACCTCGGAGAGGACCTCCTCGGTCGACGGCGAGACGGTCTTGAAGACCTTGCCGTCGGACGCCTCGCGGAACTCGCCGTCGATGAACAGCCCGTAGGACGGGGCGATGTCGACGACCGCGCGCGACTCGGGCGCCGGTGCGTATTCAAAAGCCATGGTCAGTCCACCGTCACGTAGTCGGGACCGGAGTAGCGCCCGGTGCTCAGCTTCTGGCGCTGCATCAGCAGGTCGTTGAGCAGGCTGGAGGCCCCGAAACGGAACCACTCGTTGGTCAGCCACTCCTCGCCGACGGTCTCGTTCACCAGCACCAGGAACTTCAGCGCGTCCTTGGTGGTGCGGATGCCGCCGGCCGGCTTCACACCGACCTGGACACCGATGGCGTCGCGGAAGTCGCGCACGGCCTCCAGCATCAGCAGCGTGTTCGCCGGGGTGGCGTTGACGGCCACCTTGCCGGTCGAGGTCTTGATGAAGTCGGCACCGGCCAGCATGCCCAGCCAGGAGGCGCGGCGGATGTTGTCGTACGTCGACAGCTCGCCGGTCTCGAAGATGACCTTCAGGCGGGCGGCGGAGCCGTCCTCGCGCCGGCAGGCGTCCTTGACGGCCTTGATCTCCTCGAAGACCTTCAGGTAGTGGCCGGAGAGGAACGCACCGCGGTCGATCACCATGTCGATCTCGTGCGCCCCGGCGGCGACCGCGTCCCGGGTGTCGGCCAGCTTCACCGGCAGGGCCGCACGGCCCGCGGGGAAGGCGGTGGCGACGGAGGCCACCTTCACGTCCGAACCGCGCACGGCCTCGGCCGCGGTGGCCACCATGTCGGGATAGACGCAGACGGCGGCGGTGCGGGGGGTGCCGCGGTCGGTCGGGTCGGGGTTGAGGGCCTTGGCGGCCAGCGCCCGGACCTTGCCCGGGGTGTCCGCGCCCTCCAGGGTCGTCAGGTCGATCATGGAGATCGCCAGGTCGATGGCGTACGCCTTCGCCGACGTCTTGATCGAGCGCGTGCCCAGCGCCGCGGCGCGGGCCTCCAGCCCGACCGGGTCGACGCCCGGCAGGCCGTGCAGGAAGCGGCGCAGCGCGGCGTCGGAGGCGGTGACGTCCGCCATCGATGCCAGTCGCTCAGCGGCTTCGTTGCCGGATGAGGGGACTGTTGTTTGAGCCTGCGTGGTCACCAGATGAGCATATCTACGCGCGTAGCGCATGTCATCCCCCTGTCCTTGATCGACATTTGATCGGCGACTGATCAAATGTGACGCGGTTGGTTCCGCTTCCTGTCGATGTTCAGTGACAAAAGACGGAAAGTCCGATCACAACCGATCCATAACGTTGTTCTCAGCAGAACCGCCCGACCTCTCCGGCCCCACCCGAAGCGAGGGAAGCGGCATGCGAATCCCATCGACCAGGCCCGACCAGCCAGGAGTCCAGCATGTCAGCTTTTGTTCCCCAGCGCCGCCGCCGTACCGCCGCCGCGGTCCGCGTGGCCCTCACCTCCGCCGCGCTCGCCTCCGCCGTCCTGGCACCGGCGACCGCCGCGTTCGCCATGGACCCGGCGGCACCCTCGCCGGTCCCCAGCGCCCCGGCCACGAAGCCGGCGGAGCCGACGCGCCCGGCACCGTCGAAGCCGGCCGACCCGACGGCCCCGGCCCAGCCGACCACTCCCGCGAAGGGTGACCCCGTCAAGGGCGGCGAGGCCCGGAAGGAGCCGACGGCTCCGGTGAAGACGGGCTCCGAGAAGGTCGAGAAGAAGGACGGCAGTTCCTACGACGGCATCGACGGCAAGGAACTGGTCGGCACGCACAAACTGCTGCGTGGCAGGGCCGTCATGCGGGTCTACAAGATCGGCCCGAACCACTACCAGGGGCGTATTGCCCCCCACAGCGCGTCCGGTGCGTCCGTCGAGATCGTGGACGCCAACGGCAAGGACGCTTCTGTCGTGTACGACGACCAGGTCATCACGGTGCGCGCGGCCGACGGCAGCGTCAGGATCCGTGACGGCAGGGGCGGTGCGGGCCAGGGCCCGGTGACCAAGGCCGGCGAGGAGGCCGCCCGGTGCCGGGTGGTCAAGGAGGTCGTCGTCGGCGCCGACGCCACCGCTGTCCTCATGAACGACCAGGAGGGTCCGAAGGCCGGCTTCAAGGACCACGACGGCGTGCAGTTCGGCGGCTGGCTCGACCGCAAGCACCCGCAGCAGGGCGACAGCTTCAAGATCATCGACGCCTCCACCTCGCACCCGAAGCTGTGGGTGAAGCTGCAGGGCGGCGACCAGCCCGCCTCGACCTACGACTTCCCGGCGCTCCCCGCCGGCTGTGACACCGGCACCGCCGGCACCGCCACCGGTGCCAAGGCCAACGGTGGCAGCAGCGGCACCGTGTCGGCCGCCGGTGCCCAGACGAAGGTCACCCCGCAGGGCGGCGTCGCCGCCGGTGCGGAGGGTGTCGGTCAGGGCGACGACACCGTCCTCCTCGCGGGCGGCGGCGCGCTGGCCGCCGCCGGTGCGGCCGGCCTCGGCTTCGCGGTGCTGCACCGCCGCCGGGCCGCCGTGGGCGCCCATTCCTGAACACCCTGAACCACCCGTGAGCGGGCCGCTGTCCTCGGACAGCGGCCCGCTTCGCGTTGTCCGGCCGGGATCAGTCCGGATCGGTCGGTTTCGGGCGATCGCTGTTGATGTTCCGTGACAAAAACCCGAAAGATCGGTCACAGGTGATCGTTAGTGTTTTCTTCAGCAGCTCCGCCCGACCTCTCCGGCCTCATCCGAATCAAGAGGGAAGCGGCATGCGAACTTCCCACCGACCAGGCCCGACCAGCCAGGAGTCCAGCATGTCCAAGTTCCCGCGCCGTCGTAACGCCCTGCGTGCAGCCGTCGCCTCCGCCGCACTCGCCTCCGCCGTTCTCGCGCCCGCCACCGCCGCGTTCGCCATGGACCCGGGCGCCTCCACGCCGACCGTCCCCGCGGCGAAGCCGACGAAGCCGGCCGAGCCGACGGCTCCGACCGCTCCGGCGGCGTCGACCGCACCGACCACCGGCGCCCAGCCCTCCGCCAAGCCGAGCGCTCCCGCGCAGAACGGCAAGGAGACGGGCAAGGCGAGCCCGAGCACCGCGCCGTCGGCGACCAAGCCGGCGGACGACAAGAACGGTGACGCGGAGGCCAACGAGCTCGGCACCTGGCGGTTCGTGGCGCAGCTGCGCGACGGCAGCAGCGGGAACGTCTACCAGTCCGCCCGCGGGGCCTACAACCTGGAGATCGTCCACAAGGGCGAGCGCATCGTCATCAAGGGCGCCCGCGGCGTCGTCATCCGGCAGGTCGGCACCATGGTGGTCACCTTCGACGCCACCACGGGCGAGGTCTCCTCGCGCATGACGGGCTCCTCCTCCCAGGGGCAGGGCGCCGGCACCACCGCGCACAAGGACAACGGCGGAGCCGCCCGGTTCGAGGGCACGGTGGTCTCCATCGGCAAGGGCCTGGTCGCGGTCCTGCGCTACGACCCCGCCAACGGCAGCGCCGAGGCGTGGATCCGCAACGTCGGCCCGGACTGGAAGCCCGGTGACCCGTACATCCAGCACGTGGCCGCGCTGCTCAACCGCGACAACGTCCGCGCGACCGTCGAGGGCCTGAACCTGAGCCTGGAGGGCGTCGACGGCCCCCACCCGGTCCTGCTCGTGAACGGCAAGTCCTACGCCTTCCCGGCGAAGGCCAAGGCCGCGGACGGCAAGGCTGGTGCCGGCGCGACCGGCGTCAAGGCCAACGGCGGCACCACCGGCACGGTGTCCGCGGTGTCGGCCGCCGCCCAGACCAAGGTCATGCCGCAGGGCGGCGTCGCCGCCGGTGCCGAGGGCGTGCGCGAGGGCAACGACACCGCGCTGCTCGCCGCCGGTGGCGCCCTCGCCTCGGTCAGCGCCGCCGGTGTGGCGTTCGCCGTACTGCGCCGCCGCGCGGACCGCGCCGGCGTCTGATCCGCGCCATCAGGACCCCGGGCGGGCCGCCACCTCGACGGGCGGCCCGCCCTCAGTGCCCGACAGGAGCCCGCATGAACCCGCTCTCCCGCTCCCGCGCCCGGCGGGTCGCCACGTCCGGGCTGCTCGTCGCCGCCCTCGGCGGCGGACTCGCCGCCTGCGGCGGCTCCGACGTGCCCAAGGCCGGCGCCCACGTCTCCGCCACCACGGCGGCCCGGCCCGCCCCGGACGTCCCGGCGCTCGGCGCCTCCAAGCCCGTACGCGTCCGGGTGCCCGCGGCCGACGTCGACGCGAGCCCGATCCTCGACCTCGGACTCACCGACGACGGCACCGTCGAGGTGCCCTCCGTCGCCCAGGCCGACCGCATCGGCTGGTACGACAAGGGCGTCACGCCCGGGGAGACCGGGCCGGCCGTGCTCATCGGCCACTACGACACCGCCGAGGGCCCCGCCGTCCTCAAGGACGTCGCCCGCATCAAGACCGGCGACCCCGTCGTCGTCACCCGCGCCGACGGCTCCACGGCCACCTTCACCGTTCGCGAGCTGCAGCAGGTCGACAAGAAGAACTTCCCCACGCAGAAGGTGTACGGCAACACCACCCGCCCCGAACTGCGCATCATCACCTGCGGCGGCGACCTGCGCGACGGGCACCGGCCCGACAACATCGTCGTCTACGCCGACCTGACGGCGACGACGAAGGCCACGTCCTAAGCCGCGCTCCGCCGGGGCCCCGGGGCGGCGCGTTCAGCTGCGGGCCGTCGATGGCCGTTCGCGCAGTTCCCCGCGCCCCTACGGGGGCGCCCCCGTAGGGGCGCGGGGAACTGCGCGACAAGCCACGACGCGCCCGCGGACGGGGTGCCGTGTCGCGCCCACGCGGCGGCAGCCGCACATCGGCACGGCCCCGGCCGTTGTCGTACCGCAACGTCCGTCCCGCCTGCTGTCGGGCAGAATCGGCCCCATGACCAGCTCGAGCTCCCCCCAGGCCCCGGACGCCGCCGAGCGCTCCTACCGCTCGCCCGCGGGCATGGCCGGCGGCATCCTGCTGCTCGGCCTGGCCGCCTGGCTGGGCGGCGACGCGATGCTGCGCGGCACGGGCAACACGCCGTGGCTCGCGCTCGCGGCCCTCATCTTCGTGGTGCCGCTGATCATCGCCTTCACGCTGCGCCCCGCCGTATGGGCCGGCACGGAGCGCCTGCTCATCCGCAACCCCTTCCGCACGATCACCCTGCCGTGGGGGTGCGTCGAAGGCGTACGCGCCGGCTACTCCAGCGAGGTGTTCGCCGGCGGCACGAAGTACCAGCTGTGGGCCATCCCCGTCTCCCTGCGCCAGCGCAAGCGGGCCGCGCGCACGGCGGCCCGGGATGCGGCCACGGACGTGACGGGGCGGGCATCGGCGACGGCCGCGCCGCTGCGGGCGCCCTCGGACCAGGCGATCGACGACCTCCGCGAGCTCGCGGAGCGGGGCGCTTCGCGCGAGGGGGCGCCCTCGGTGCGCTGGGCGTACGAGGTCATCGCGCCCGCCGCGGTGGGGCTGGTGCTGCTCTGCGCTCTCGCCGCGGTGGGCTAGCGCCCCGCAGGGGCGCGGGGAACTGCGCGAACGGCCACGACGCGCCCGCGGACGGGGTGCCGTGTCGCGCCCACGCGGCGGCAGCCGCAGATCGGCACCGCCCCGCGCCCCTACGGGGCGCAGCCCCGCTCCGGGATGGGGAGAGGGCGGGGCCGGGGCTCATTCGCCCGCGGGGCCCCGCCCTCCCGTACCGTCAGGCGCGCACGCCGTCGCGTCAGATGCCCGCGGCCCGCGCCATGTCCGTCTTCAGGCCCGCCAGCACCTCGTCCGCCCGGCGCCGCGCGTCGCCGAGGTCCGCCGCCGAGGCGACCGGCACCACGACCTCCAGGTAGCACTTCAGCTTCGGCTCCGTGCCGCTCGGCCGCACGATCACCCGGGCTCCCGCCACGTTGCCCGCCTCGTCGCCCGCCAGGGCGTACCGCAGGCCGTCGGTCGGCGGCAGGGACTCGGTGCCCTTCGTGAGGTCCTCCGCCGAGACCACGTGCAGCCCGGCCAGCACCGCCGGCGGCTGCTCGCGCAGCGTGCGCATCGCGGAGGCGATCAGGGACAGGTCCTCGACGCGCACCGACAGCTGGTCCGTGGCGTGCAGGCCGTGCTCGACGGCGAGGTCGTCGAGCAGGTCGCTCAGCGTCCGCCCGGACGCCTTGAGCTCCGCGGTCAGTTCCGCCACCAGGAGTGCGGCGGTGATGCCGTCCTTGTCGCGCACGCCGTCGGGGTCGACGCAGTAGCCCAGCGCCTCCTCGTAGGCGTAGCGCAGGCCGTCCACGCGGGAGAGCCACTTGAAGCCGGTGAGCGTCTCCTCGTAGCCCGCGCCGGCCGCGGCGGCGGCGATGCGCGACAGCAGCGACGACGAGACGATCGTCGTCGCGAACGTGCCGCGGGCGCTCTTGTGCACCAGGTGCGTGGCCAGCAGGGCGCCCACCTCGTCGCCGCGCAGCATGCGCCAGCCCTCGACCGTGTCCGGGGCCGGGACGGCCACCGCGCAGCGGTCGGCGTCGGGGTCGTTGGCGATGATGATGTCGGGCGCCTCGCCGCGCGCCGCGGCCTCGCGGGCGGTGGCGAAGGCCAGGTCCATCGCGCCCGGCTCCTCCGGGTTGGGGAAGGCCACCGTCGGGAAGTCGGGGTCGGGCTCGGCCTGCGCGGCGACCACGGTCGGCGCGGGGAAGCCGGCGCGGGCGAACGCGGCGGTCAGCACGTCGCGGCCGACGCCGTGCATCGGCGTGTAGACGACGCGCGCGTCGCGCGGCGAGCCGCCGGTCAGGACGGCGTCGGTACGGGCCAGGTAGGCGCCGACGACGTCGTCCTCGCCCAGCGTTTCCCAGCCGGACTCGGCGCGCGGCACGTCGTTCAGCGAGGCGATGGCCGCGATCTCGGCGGCGATGCCGGCGTCGGCCGGCGGCACGATCTGCGAGCCGTCGCCGAGGTACACCTTGTAGCCGTTGTCGCGCGGCGGGTTGTGGCTGGCCGTGACCTCGATGCCGGCCACGGCGCCGAGGTGGCGGATGGCGAAGGCCAGGACGGGCGTCGGCAGCGGCTTCGGCAGCAGCGCGGCCTTCAGGCCGGCGCCCACCATCACGGCGGCGGTGTCGCGGGCGAAGTCGGCCGACTTGTAGCGGGCGTCGTAGCCGATGACGACGGTGCCCCGGCCGTGGCCCTGCTTCTTGAGGTACGCGGCGAGACCGGCGGCGGCGCGAATGACGACGGCGCGGTTCATGCGCATCGGGCCGGCGCCGAGCTCACCGCGCAGGCCGGCGGTGCCGAACTGCAGGGTGCCGGCGAAGCGGGCGCCGAGCTCGGCGAGGTCGCCGGCGTCGATGAGCGCCGCGAGCTCGGCGCGGGTCTCGGGGTCGGGGTCCTCGGCGAGCCAGGTCCTGGCCTGGGCGATGAGGTCGTCTCGCTCCACGGGGTCTCCTCCGGAGGGGTTCGGGGGGCGCTTGCGGTGCTGGTGCGCATGGTGCGCATGGTGCGCGGTGGGTCGGGGCCGGGGCGGGACGGGCCCCTCTGGGGGCTGGGTTGTTTACGGCAACGGTCAGCCGTTCAGGTTGCCCCGAACGCCGCCGCAAATAACCCTTACGCCCCCTGCCGGGACCCGTCCCGCCCCGGCCCCTTCCGCGGTCGGGCGGCTGCGAGCTGTTCGTGGGCAACCGGCTCACCGGGCCGCACCACCCACGGCGCGCCGACGGCGCGAAAAAGCCCCGCGCCGGAGGCGCGGGGCCTGTCGGCGCGGAGCGGGAAGGTCAGAGCTTCGGCAGGACCTGCGCGAGCAGGGAGCCCATGCGCGCAGCCGAGTCGCGGCCGGCCTGCAGGACTTCCTCGTGGTTGAGGGGCTCGCCGGTCATGCCCGCGGCCAGGTTCGTGACCAGGGAGATGCCGAGGACCTCGGCACCGGCCTCGCGGGCCGCGATGGCTTCCAGCGTGGTGGACATGCCGACGAGGTCGCCGCCGAGGGTGCGGACCATCTTGATCTCGGCCGGGGTCTCGTAGTGCGGGCCGGGGAGCTGGACGTAGACGCCCTCCTCCAGGGTCTCGTCCACCTCCTTGCACAGCGCGCGCAGGCGCGGCGAGTACAGGTCGGTGAGGTCGACGAAGTTGGCGCCGACGATCGGCGAGGTCGCCGTCATGTTGATGTGGTCGCTGATCAGCACCGGCTGGCCGGGGCGCATGCCGTCGCGCAGGCCGCCGCAGCCGTTGGTGAGGACGACGGTCTTGCAGCCGGCGGCGACGGAGGTGCGCACGCCGTGGACGACGGCGGCGACGCCGCGGCCCTCGTAGTAGTGGGTGCGGCCGAGGAAGACCAGGGCGCGCTTGTCGTTGATCTTGTACGACCGGACGGTGCCCGCGTGGCCCGCGACGGCGGCGGCCGAGAAGCCCGGCAGCTCGGTGACCGGGAACTCGATCTCGGGGGCACCGAGAGCCTCGGTGGCGGGAACCCAGCCGGAGCCCATGACCAGGGCGACGTCGTGGGTCTCGGCGCCCGTGAGCTCGCGCAGGCGGGCGGCGGCGGCGTCGGCGGCGGCGTACGGGTCGGCCTGGATGTCGGGGGTAAGCGAAGCGTTCACGCGGACGAGGGTAACCGGTCGACGCCTACGCGCGTAGATGTCTCAGGTGACGGTATCCCGATTGTTGCTTTGTGTTTTGTGACGAAATGGGGCCGTCACGCTGGGCACACGGTCAGCACGGGCGCTTGCGGATCTCCATGACGTAGTCGTGCGGCGCCCCGGCGGATTCCGCGGCGTCGGCGATCTCGCCGAGGTAGCGGGCGGAGGGCAGGCCGCCCTCGTAGCCGTTGAGCACATACGCCCAGGCCGCTTCCTCACCGTCGAGAGTGTGCACCCTCACCCGCATGCGGCGGTAGACCTCCATGCCGACGCCCTCCCAACGGTCCATCGACTCCTCGTCCATCGGAGCGATGTCGTAGAGGGCCACGAAGACCTGGGAGGCGGGGTCCTCGACGATGGTGGCCAGGGCACCCTCCCAGCCCATCTGCTCGCCGCCGAAGGTGAGCCGCCAGCCGTTGAGCCAGCCCGTGCCGCGCAGCGGCGAGTGCGGGGCGCGGCGGGACATCAGCCGCGCGTCGAGGTTGCCGGCGTAAGCGGCGTAGAGCGACATGGTTCCGAGAGTACGGGAGTGAGGCGGAACGGCATTTGGGGTGGCAACCTCGAAGAGGGTTCGCGTGGAACTTTTCGCCGAGGCTCGCACGGATCGGCGGGCGATCCGGCAGGGATCCGGCAGGGATCCGGCGTGGATCCGACGCGGGATCCGGCGTGGGATCCGGCAAGGGGAGCCCCGGAAGGAGCCGCTTTGATGGGTGCGGGACAATGGAGTACGTGACTCGGATCGTGATCATCGGTGGCGGACCCGGCGGCTACGAGGCGGCCCTGGTGGCCGCCCAGCTCGGCGCGGAGGTGACCGTCGTCGACTGCGACGGTCTGGGCGGGGCGTCGGTGCTGACCGACTGCGTGCCCTCGAAGACTCTCATCGCGACGGCCGAGGTGATGACGACCTTCGACTCCTCGTACGAGGAGCTCGGGATCATCGTCGCCGACGACACCCCGCCGCTGGAGCGGGCCGCCGGAGTGGTCGGCGTGGACCTGGGCAAGGTCAACCGCCGTGTGAAGCGCCTGGCGCTGGCCCAGTCGCACGACATCACCGCCTCCGTCACCCGTGCGGGCGGTCGCGTGCTGCGCGGCCGCGGCCGGCTGGAGGGGGAGCAGGCGGCGGACGGCTCGCGGCGGGTCGTGGTGCGCGCGGCGGACGGCTCGGAGGAGACGCTGGTCGCCGACGCGGTGCTGATCGCGACGGGCGGGCACCCGCGAGAGATCCCCGACGCGCTGCCCGACGGCGAGCGCATCCTGAACTGGACGCAGGTCTACGACCTCGACGAGCTCCCCGAGGAGCTCATCGTGGTGGGCTCCGGTGTGACCGGTGCCGAGTTCGCGGGCGCCTACCAGGCGCTGGGCTCGAAGGTGACCCTGGTCTCCAGCCGCGACCGGGTGCTGCCGGGCGAGGACCCGGACGCCGCGGCCGTGCTGGAGGACGTCTTCCGGCGCCGCGGCATGAACGTGATGGCGCGCTCCCGGGCGCAGTCCGCCAAGCGGGTGGGCGACCGGGTGGAGGTCACGCTGGCCGACGGCCGGGTGATCACCGGTACGCACTGCCTGATGGCGGTCGGTGCCATCCCCAACACGGCGGGCATCGGGCTGGAGGAGGCCGGGGTCCGGCTGAAGGACTCCGGGCACATCTGGACGGACAAGGTCTCGCGCACCACCGCGCCGGGCGTGTACGCGGCCGGCGACTGCACCGGCGTCTTCGCACTGGCGTCGGTGGCGGCCATGCAGGGCCGGATCGCGATGTACCACTTCCTGGGCGACGCGGTGACCCCGCTCAATCTCAAGACGGTATCCGCGAACGTATTTACGGATCCGGAGATTGCGACGGTCGGGTACACCCAGGCCGATGTCGATGCCGGTCTGATTGACGCACGGGTCGTCAAGCTTCCGCTGCTGCGTAATCCCCGGGCGAAGATGCAGGGCATCCGCGACGGATTCGTGAAGATGTTCTGCCGCCCCGGTACGGGCATCGTCGTCGGCGGTGTCGTGGTGGCGCCGCGGGCGAGCGAGCTCATTCATCCGATCTCGATCGCGGTCGACAACAATCTGACAGTCGAACAGATCGCCAATGCGTTCACCGTGTACCCGTCGCTGTCGGGTTCGATCGCCGAGGTGGCACGGCAGTTGCACACGAGGAAGACGCAGCGGGAGGCGTAGCGGGGACCCCCGGGACCTCACTCCTCATACCACTGGGCGGGTTGCGGCACGGACAACTTCCGTTAATTGCTGCAACCTGCTGAAAACAGATGGACGTTGGCGTTACTGTCGGTTTCGTGTTCGCTGCAGAACGTCGCCAATTGATCCTCGAAATGGTGCGGGCCAACGGAGCGGTATCGCTCCGTGAGCTCGCCCGCGTCGTCCAGACCTCAGAAGTGACCGTACGGCGGGACGTGCGGGCGCTGGAGGCCGAAGGACTGCTCGACCGCCGGCACGGCGGTGCGGTGCTGCCGGGCGGTTTCACCAGGGAGTCCGGCTTCCCGCAGAAATCCCATCTAGCGACCGCCGAGAAGACGGCCATCGCCGATCTCGCGGCGAGCTTCGTCGAGGAGGGCGAGGCCGTCGTCGTCGGCGCGGGTACGACCACCCAGGAGCTGGCCCGCCGGCTCGCCCGGGTGCCGGGCCTGACCGTGGTGACCAACTCCCTGCTCGTCGCCCAGGCCCTCGCCCACGCCAACCGGGTCGAGGTCGTGATGACCGGCGGCACGCTCAGAGGCTCGAACTACGCCCTGGTCGGCAGCGGCGCCGAGCAGTCCCTGCAGGGGCTGCGGGTCTCCCGCGCCTTCCTCTCCGGCAGCGGGCTGACCGCCGAGCGCGGGCTGTCCACGTCCAACATGCTCTCCGCGAGCGTGGACCGGGCGCTGGTGCAGGCCGCGGCGGAGGTCGTGGTGCTCGCCGACCACACCAAGCTCGGCACCGACACCATGTTCCAGACCGTGCCCACGGACGTGATCACCCGCCTGGTCACCGACGAGCCGCCCGCCCACGACGACCGCGCGGCCACCGAGCTGCAGGCCCTGGCCGACCAGGGCGTGCACATCTCCGTGGCCGGCCCCGGCACCGGCAACGGCTCCGCGGGCGGCGGCCACGGCGACGCGGGGGTCGCCCCGGCCCGGCGGCGCGACGTCCCGCCCCTGCCGGGCCAGCGCCGCAGCCTCCCGCTGGGCCACGGGCAGCCGCCCGGCCCCGGGGGCGGCGCGCCGCCCGGAGCGCAGCTGCGCGGTGCCGTGCCGCTGGGCGACCAGGCGACGGCACGCGTCGCCGACCTGGCCCCACGCCGGCGTTAGGCGCCCCGTAGGGGCGCGGGGCGGTGTCGATCTGCGGCTGCCGCCGCGTGGGCGCCATCAGCCACCGGCGGCCTGCAGCCGAGGTGCCACCCACGGCAGTCCGTCCGCGGGCGCGTCGTGGCTGATCGCGCAGTTCCCCGCGCCCCTGGCGGGGCGCGCCGTCAGGGGCGGGCCTTCAGGCCCGTCAGGGTCAGCGTGAGCAGGCGGTCGGCCAACCCCGGGTCGTCCGGGGACTGTTCGACCGCCAGCGCAATGGCGTTGGTCAGCTGCATCACGTCGACGATGTCCACGTCCGGGCTGATGGCGCCCGCCTGCTGGGCCCGGGCGAGGAGCGCGCTGCCCGCCTCCCGCATGGGCAGGCTGCACCGCGTCATCGCGGACGCCTTGTCGGACTGTGCGGCCATCAGGGCCCGGGACAGGCCGCGGTAGGTGCTGGCGTGCGTCACGATGGCCCGCAGCCAGGCGACCAGGGCCCGGCACGGCTCGGGGGAGGCCAGCAGCTCGCGCGAGCGGGCCAGCAGCCCGTCCACCTCGCCCTGGAAGACGGCGCTCATCAGCGCGGTGCGGTTGGGGAAGTGCCGGTAGAGGGTGCCGATGCCGACGCCGGCCCGCCTGGCGATGTCCTCCAGCGAGGCGTCCGTGCCGTGCTCGGTGAACGCCGTACGGGCCTCCGCGAGCAGCCGCTCGTAGTTCCGTCGCGCGTCCGCCCGCATCGGTCGTGGTGACGTCCGCGCCGTATCGGTCGCCATGTACGTCCGTCCTCCCTCTCGGCCCCCGCGGGGTCAAGGATGCCATCAGTGGGGCCGAACGAGTGGGGGCCCGGCCGATGCCTCGGCCGGGCCCCAGTGGTCGCCTGGTGCGATCAGTCCTTGATCTCGCAGATCGCGGCGCCCGAGGAGATCGAGGCGCCGACCTCGGCGGTGATGCCCTTGATCGTGCCGGTGCGGTGGGCGTTGATGGGCTGCTCCATCTTCATCGCCTCCAGCACGACGATCAGGTCGCCCTCGTTGACCTGCTGGCCCTCTTCCACCGCCACCTTGACGATGGTGCCTTGCATGGGGGAGGCGAGGGTGTCGCCGGTCAGGGCGGAGCCGGACTTCTTGGTGGCGCGGCGTTTGGGC
>NZ_BAAJPZ010000039.1:0-20781 GCF_057552455.1 Streptomyces sp. PKA51 | reverse complement strand
TCAGGCGTGCAGGTGCAGGTGTGGGTCGGTGAGGCGGACGAGACCGGTCGTCGGGCGGTGACGATTCACTCCCGTACGGGCGAGGAGCCGTGGACCCTCCACGCCAGCGGCACCTTGGCCAGTGCCGCCCCCACTCCCTCCTTCGACGCTTCGGTATGGCCCCCGCAGGGTGCCGAGCCGGTCGATGTCTCCACCTCCTACGAACAGTTCGCCGACGCAGGTTTCGCCTACGGTCCGGCGTTCCAGGGCCTGCGGACCGCCTGGCGCCTGGGCGAGGACGTCTACGCCGACGTGGCGCTGCCCGAGGGCATCGAAGCAGGCTCCTACGGTCTGCACCCGGCCCTCTTCGACGCCGCCCTCCACGCCGCCGCAGTCGGTGGCGGGAACGGTGACGGGGGAGTGCCGTTCTCCTGGACGGGCGTTGCCCTGCACGCCACCGGTGCCGCTGCCGTACGCGTCCGCATCCGGCCCGCCGCGAACGGTGTCGAGGTGGCGATCGCCGACACCGCCGGCGCGCCCGTGGCGTCCGTGGAATCGCTGGCGGTCCGGCCCATTTCTTCTGACCAACTACGGACGGCCGCCGACCGGGACGCGCTCTTCACCGTCGCGTGGACGCCGGTCCAGGTCCCGGGCGAGGGTGCCGTTCCCACCGTCACCACGGCCACGCTCGACCTCGATCCGGAGGCCCTGGCCGCCGCGGACGGCGTCCCGGACGTCGTCCTCGTCGAGGTCGCCGGTTCGGCGGATGTCGTCGCGTCCGTGCACGAGCTGACGGCCCGTGTGCTCGGGCTCGTCCAGGCATGGGTGGCGGACGAACGGTTCGTCGCCTCGCGCCTGGCCTTCCTCACCCGGGGCGCGACCGATGGCGCCGACTTGGCGGGCGCTGCCGTCCGGGGCCTGGTCCGCTCGGCGCAGCTCGAACACCCGGGCCGTTTCGTCCTGGTGGACGTCGAGGCGGGAGCCGACGAGTCCGTCCTGCCGCAGGCCCTGGCCCTCGACGAGCCGCAGCTGGTCGTCCGCGGCGACGGCGACGTCCTGGCCGCGCGCCTGAGCCGCGCGGCGGACCGGACCCCGGCCACCGACGCCTGGGACCCGGAGGGCACCGTCCTGATCACCGGCGGTACCGGTGGTCTCGGCCGGATCGTCGCCCGGCACCTGGCCGCCCGTACCGACGTGCGCAAGCTGCTGCTGGTCAGCCGGGGCGGCCCCGCCGCCCCGGGCGTCACCGAACTGCTCGCCGAGCTGGAGGCCGACCACGGTGTGGCGGCCACCGCCGAAGCCGCCGACGTCACCGACGCGGCCGCCGTGTCGGACCTGTTCGCCCGGCACCGCATCACCGCCGTCGTCCACACGGCCGGTGTCCTCGACGACGGCGTCATCGGCTCGCTCACCCGCGACCGGCTCTCCGGCGTCCTGCGCCCCAAGGCCGACGCCGCCTGGCACCTCCACCGGGCCACCGAACACCTCGACCTCGACGCGTTCGTCGTCTTCTCCTCCGTCGCCGGTGTCTTCGGCAGCGCGGGCCAGGCCAACTACGCGGCGGGCAATGCCTTCCTCGACGCCCTCGCCGTCCACCGCGCCGCCCTCGGCCTGCCCGCCGTCTCCCTCGCCTGGGGCCCCTGGGCGCAGGCGAACAGCGGCATGACCGGCACTCTCTCCGAGGCCGGGATCGAACGCATCGCCCGCTCCGGCATGCCGGCGCTCACGACCGAGCAGGGGCTCGCCCTGTTCGACGCGGCGCTCGGCTCCGGCGAACCCCTCGCCGTACCCGTCCGCCTGGACCTGGCCGCCCTGCGCGCGTACGGGGACGTACCGCCGCTGCTGCGCGGTCTGGTCCGTACGCGCACCCGGCGCGCGTCCGCCGCAGCAGCGGCCGGTGGCGCCGCCACCTCCGGTCTCGTCGCGCGCCTGGCCGGGAAGCCGGAGGCGGAGCGGCGCGAGGCGCTGCTCGACGTCGTACGGGCGCAGATCGCCCTGGTCCTCGGACACGCGGACGGTGCGACCGTCGACCCGGCGCGTGCCTTCCAGGACCTGGGCTTCGACTCCCTCACCGCCATCGAGCTGCGCAACCGCCTCGGCAAGGCCACGGGCCTGCGGCTGCCGGCGACCGCCGTCTTCGACTACCCGACGGCCCACGCCCTGGTCGGCCACCTGCACGACGAGCTGTTCGGCACGGCCGAGAACGGTGCGGCGCAGGGTCCGGCGAGTCCGGCCACTGTGTCCGCCACGGCCGACGACCCCGTCGTCATCGTGGGCATGAGCTGCCGCTACCCCGGTGGCGTCGCCTCGCCCGAGGACCTGTGGCGGCTGGTGTCCGACGGCGTGGACGCCGTCTCCGGCTTCCCCGCCGACCGCGGCTGGGACGCCGCGGACCTCGACGAGGCCGACATCGCCACCCGCTCCGGCGGCTTCCTGCACGACGCCGCCGACTTCGACCCCGACTTCTTCGGCATGAGCCCCCGCGAGGCGCTCACCACCGACGCCCAGCAGCGTCTGCTGCTGGAGACGACGTGGGAGGCGATCGAACGCGCCGGCATCGCCCCGGCCTCGCTCAAGGGCAGCCGCACCGGCGTCTTCGCCGGCGTGATGTACCACGACTACGCCTCCCTCCTCTCCGGCCGCGAGTTCGAGGGCTACCAGGGCAGTGGCAGCGCGGGCAGCGTCGCCTCGGGCCGCGTCTCGTACACCTTCGGATTCGAAGGCCCTGCGGTCACGGTCGACACGGCGTGCTCGTCGTCGCTGGTCGCCCTGCACCTGGCCGCGCAGGCGCTGCGGGCGGGGGAGTGCTCCCTGGCGGTGGCCGGTGGTGTGACGGTGATGGCCACGCCCATGACGTTCGTCGAGTTCTCCCGCCAGGGCGGTCTGTCCCCGGACGGCCGGTGCAAGGCGTTCGCCGACGGTGCCGATGGTGTGGGCTGGGGCGAGGGCGTGGGCATGCTCGTTCTCGAGCGGCTCTCCGACGCCCGCCGCAACGGTCACCGCGTGCTGGCCGTGGTCCGGGGTTCCGCCGTCAATCAGGACGGTGCGTCCAACGGTCTGACCGCGCCCAACGGTCCGTCCCAGCAGCGCGTCATCCGCCAGGCCCTGGCCAGCGGTGGTCTGTCCACGGCCGACGTGGACGCCGTCGAGGGCCACGGCACGGGCACCACCCTCGGCGACCCGATCGAGGCCCAGGCCCTGCTCGCCACCTACGGCCGGGACCGGGACGCGGATCGACCGCTGCTGCTGGGCTCGATCAAGTCCAACATCGGCCACACGCAGGCCGCCGCCGGTGTCGCGGGCGTCATCAAGATGGTCATGGCGATGCAGCACGGCGTGCTTCCGCGCACCCTGCACGTCGATGCCCCCTCCACCCACGTCGACTGGACGGCCGGTGCCGTCGAACTGCTGCGGCAGCCCGCGCCCTGGCCGGACGCGGCGCGGCCGCGCCGGGCGGGCGTGTCCTCGTTCGGTATCTCCGGCACCAACGCCCACGTCATCCTCGAACAGCCCGAGGACCGGACGGCGCCGCAGCCGCCGGAGCCCCGGCAGGAGGCCCCCGCGGCCGGCCCGCTGCCCCTGGTCCTCTCGGCCAGGGACGAGGCCGCCCTGCCCGCGCAGGCCGCCCGCCTGCTCGCGCACCTGCAGGAGCACCCCGGCCTGCGGCTCGCGGACGTCGCGTACTCCCTGGCCACCGGCCGTACCGGCTTCCCGCACCGGGCCGTCGTCCTGGCCGCCGACCGGGACACCGCCCTGCGCGCCCTGACCGCCCTCGCCGAGGGCTCGACGGACGAGGCGGTCGCCGCAGAGGGCACGGTGCTCCCCGGGAAGCGCGCCTTCCTCTTCTCCGGCCAGGGTGCGCAGCGCCTGGGCGCGGGCCGGGAGCTGTACGCCCGTCACCCCGTCTTCGCCGCGGCCCTGGACGCCGTCCTCGACGGGCTCGACACCCACCTGGCCGGGCACCTGGAGCGGCCCGTCCGCGACGTCCTGTGGGGCGACGACGCCGAGCTTCTCGACCGCACGGTCTACGCGCAGACCGCGCTGTTCGCCCTCGAAGTGGCGCTGTTCCGGCTGGTGGAGTCCTGGGGCGTGCGCCCCGACCTGCTGCTCGGCCACTCGGTCGGCGAGATCGCGGCGGCCCACGTCGCCGGCGTGCTGTCCCTGCCCGACGCCTGCCGCCTGGTCGCCGCCCGCGCCCGCCTGATGCAGGCCCTCCCGGCCGGCGGGGCCATGGCGGCCGTACGCGCCACCGAGGACGAGGTGCGGCCCCTGCTGACCGACGACGTGGCGATCGCCGCCGTCAACGGCCCCTCCGCCGTCGTCGTCTCCGGCACCAAGGAGGCCGTCGAGGCCGTCTGCGCCCGCCTGGAGGCCGACGGCCGCCGGGCCACGCGCCTGCGGGTCTCGCACGCCTTCCACTCGCCGCTGATGGAGCCGATGCTCGCCGACTTCCGCGCGGTCGCCGAGGGCCTGGCCTACGCCCCGCCCACCGTCCCGGTCGTCTCCGACGTCACCGGCGAGATCGCCACCGAGGCACAGCTGTGCTCCCCCGAGTACTGGGTCACCCACGTCCGCGAAGCCGTGCGCTTCGCCGACGGGGTACGGACCCTGCGGGCCGCCGGCGTCACCACCTGCCTCGAACTCGGCCCCGACGGCGCCCTGTCCGCCCTGGCCGCCGAGTCCTTCGACGGGGAGCCCGCCGCCCTCGTCCCCGTCCTGCGCAAGGGCCGGGACGAGGAGACGACGCTCCTCGGCGCCCTCGCCCGGCTGTACGCCCACGGCACCGAACCCGACTGGCACGCCGTGTTCGCCGCCACCGGCGCCCGGCAGGTCGACCTGCCGACGTACGCCTTCCAGCGGAGCCGCTACTGGCCCGCCCCCTCGCACACCACCCGTGCCGGCGAGGTGCGCCACGCCGGCCTGGGCGCCGCCCGGCACCCCATGCTCGGCGCGGCCGTCGAACTCGCCGACGGCGAGGGCCACCTGCTCACCGGCCGGCTCTCCGTCACCTCCCACCCCTGGCTCGCCGACCACGTCGTCCGCGGATCCGTGCTGGTGCCCGGCACGGGGCTGCTGGAGCTGGCCGTACGGGCCGGTGACGAGGTCGGGTGCGGCCTCGTCGAGGAACTGACCCTCACCGCCCCGCTCCTGCTGCCCGCGACGGGCGGCGGCGTCCTCCTCCAGGTGCGCGTCGGCGCCCCCGACGACACCGGACGACGGACGCTCGGCATCCACTCCCGCCCCGAGGACCCCGTCGACGCCCCCTGGACCCAGCACGCCGAGGGCGTCCTCGCCCCCGCCGCCGTCCCCGCCCCGCAGCCCGACACCTCCGTCTGGCCGCCCGCGGACGCCACGGAACTGAGCGTCGAGGGCGCGTACGACACCTTCGCCGAGCACGGCTACGGCTACGGCCCCGTCTTCCAGGGCCTGCGCGCCGCCTGGCAGCGCGGTGACGAGCTCTTCGCCGAGGTCGCCCTGCCGGAGAGCGAGGCGGAGGAGGCCGGCCGCTTCGGCCTGCACCCGGCTCTGCTCGACGCGGCGATGCACGCCGCGATCCTCGCCGGCGACGCCGACGGGACGATGATCCCCTTCGCCTGGAACGACGTGTCCCTGCACGCCGAGGGCGCCGCGGCGGTCCGCGTACGCCTGTCCCGCCCGACGGACGGCGCCCTGACCCTGCAGATCACCGACCCGGCCGGCGCACCGGTGCTGTCGGTGGGCTCGGTGGCGGGCCGCCCGGTCTCCGACGACCAGCTGGGCGCGGCCGCGGCACGCACGGCGCAGACGCTGTACGGCATCGCATGGCACTCCCCGGCCGGCACCCCGGCAGCACACCACCCGTCCGCCGACGGCGGCACGGCCGTTCTCGACTGCCGCACCACGCCGCCCGGCGACGTACCGGACGCCGTACGTACCGTCACGCACCGCGTCCTGGACACCGTGCGCGAGTGGTTGGCGGTGGAGCGTGGTGCGGGCGAGCGGTTGGTCGTGGTGACGCGTGGTGCGGTGGCGACGACCGATGACGAGGTCGTCGATGTGGTCCAGGCTCCGGTGTGGGGCTTGGTGCGGGCTGCCCAGGCGGAGAACCCCGGCCGGTTCGTGCTGGTCGACGTCGACGCCGACGCTTCGGTGGAGCTGGACGATGCCGTGAGCGCGGCGCTGGCGTCGGGGGAGACCGAGCTGGCTCTGCGTGCGGGTGAGGTGCGGGTGCCGCGGCTGGTGCGTCTGGCGCCGGCAGTCGGTGACGAGGTGTCCTTCGATGCCGAGGGTGCGGTGCTGATCACCGGTGGTACGGGTGGTCTGGGTGCTGTTGTGGCTCGTTTCCTGGTGGTCGAGCGTGGTGTGCAGCATTTGGTGCTGGCGGGTCGGCGTGGCCTGGAGGCGCCGGGTGCGGTGGAGTTGCGTGAGGAGTTGTCCGGGCTGGGTGCGGAGAGTGTGCGGATCGAGGCGTGTGACGTCTCCGACCGTGCCGCGCTGACCGCTCTGGTCGAGGGCATCACCGCCGAACGTTCCCTGACCGGCGTCGTCCACGCCGCAGGCATCGGCGACAACGGTCTGGTGCAGGCCCTGACCCCCGAGCGCATGGACGCCGTCCTGGCTCCGAAGGCGGATGCGGCCTGGTGGCTGCACGAGCTGACCGAGGGCATGGACCTGGCGGCGTTCGTGCTGTTCTCGTCGGCCGGTGGCTTGGTGCTGACGGCCGGTCAGGGCAACTACGCCGCTGCCAACGTCTTTCTCGACGGTCTCGCCCAGTACCGCCGGGCACAGGGGCTGCCGGCCACGTCCATGGCCTTCGGCCTGTGGGACGTGGGCGCCGGGCTCGGCCAGTACCTCACCGAGATCGACCGCAAGCGCATGGCGACGCAAGGCGTCCCGGTGCTGACGCACGATGCCGGGCTGGCGCTGTTCGCGGCCGGCCTGCGGTCGGAGCGCGCCACCGTCGTACCCGTCCAGGTGGACACGGCGGCCCTGCGCACCCGTACCGACGAGATCCCCGCCCTCCTGCGCGGCCTGGCGCCGCGCGCCCGCCGGGCGGCAGCCGCCGCCCCCGCGCCGCAGGCCGGCCTGCACCGGCAGCTCGCCGGGCTCACCGAAGGCGAGCGGCGCCGGGCGATCCTGCAGATCGTCCGTACGCAGGTCGCGGCCGTCCTCGGGCATGCGTCCGCGGAGGCCATCGGGCCCGACAGGGCCTTCCAGGAGCTCGGTTTCGACTCCCTGGCCGCCACCGAGCTGCGCAACCAGCTCAACCGTGCCACCGGCCTGCGCCTGCCCGCCACCCTCGTCTTCGACCACCCCAACTCCCGGGCCGTCGGGGAGCACATCGAGGGACTCCTCGCCGGCAACACGGACGCCGCCGACACTGCCCTCGTGCGTACGGCCGGGGTCCCGGCGGACGACGAGCCGGTCGCCATCATCGGCATGGCCTGCCGCTACCCGGGCGGCGTGACCAGCCCCGAGGACCTGTGGAGGCTCGTCGCCGACGGCGTCGACACCCTCTCCGACCTGCCCGGCGACCGCGGCTGGAACCTCGCCGACCTCTACGACCCCGAGCCCGGCAAGGAGGGCAGGAGCTACACCCGCCACGGCAGCTTCCTGCACGACGCCGCCGACTTCGACCCCGGCTTCTTCGGCATCTCGCCGCGCGAGGCCACCTACATGGACCCCCAGCAGCGCCTGCTGCTGGAGACCTCCTGGGAGGCGATCGAGCGGGCCGGCATCGACCCGTCCTCGCTCAAGGGCAGCGACACCGGCGTCTTCTCCGGCGTCATGTACCACGACTACGCCCTGAACGTCTCGCCCTCCGGCACCAGCGGCGGCAGCGTCGTCTCCGGCCGCGTCTCCTACACCTTCGGGTTCGAAGGGCCCGCGGTCACGGTCGACACCGCCTGCTCGTCCTCGCTCGTCGCCCTGCACCTCGCCGTGCAGGCACTGCGCTCGGGCGAGTGCTCGCTGGCCCTGGCCGGCGGCGCCACGGTGATGTCCACGCCGGGCATGTTCATCGAGTTCAGCCGGCAGCGCGGCCTGTCGCCCGACGGCCGCTGCAAGGCGTTCGCCGGCGCCGCCGACGGCGTCGGCTGGTCGGAGGGCGCGGGCGTCCTCCTCGTCGAACGGCTCTCGGACGCCCTGCGCAACGGCCACCGCGTCCTCGCCGTCGTGCGCGGCACGGCGGTCAACCAGGACGGCGCCAGCAACGGCTTCTCCGCCCCCAACGGCCCCTCGCAGCAGCGGGTCATCCGCCAGGCCCTGGCCGGCGCCGGACTGCCGGCGTCCGAGGTGGACGCGGTGGAGGCGCACGGCACGGGAACGACGCTGGGCGACCCCATCGAGGCCCAGGCCCTGATCGCCACCTACGGCCAGGACCGGCCGGCCGACCGGCCGCTGTGGCTGGGCTCGATCAAGTCCAACATCGGCCACGCCCAGGCCGCCGCCGGCGTCGCCGGCGTCATGAAGATGGTCATGGCGATGCAGGAGGGCGTCCTGCCGCGCACCCTGCATGTCGACGAGCCCTCCCCGCACGTCGACTGGACCGCCGGCGCCGTCGAACTGCTCACCGAGCCCCGGCCCTGGCCGGAGACCGGACGCCGGCGCCGCGCCGCCGTCTCCGCGTTCGGCATCAGCGGCACCAACGCCCACGTCGTCCTCGAACAGGGCCCGCAGCCGGAACCGCCCGCAGCGCAAGCCGCCGGCGCCCCCGGCACGGACGTCCTTGCGTGGCCGGTCAGCGCCGCCACCCCGCAGGCGCTGCGCGCCCAGGCGGAGCGGCTCCACACCTTCCTCGCGGCCCGCCCCGAACTCGGCGCCGAGCCGATCGCCCGCTCGCTGGCCACGACGCGCGCCGCACTCGAACACCGCGCGGTCGTCGTCGGCACGGACCGCGACCAGCTCCTGCGCGGCCTCGCGGCCCTCGCCCACGACGAGCCGACCTCGGCCGTCGTCACGGCAACGGCACGCCCCGACGACTCGACGGCGTTCCTGTTCACGGGTCAGGGTGCGCAGCGGTTGGGGATGGGGCGTGAGGTGTACGAGCGCTTCCCTGTCTTCGCCGAGGCGTTCGATGCGGTGTGTGCGGGTCTGGACGAGCACCTCGACCGTCCCCTGCGTGAGGTCGTCTGGGGCGAGGACGAGGAGCTGCTGAACCGCACAGTGTACGCGCAGGCGGCGCTGTTCGCGGTCGAGGTCGCGCTGTTCCGTCTGGTGGAGTCGTGGGGCATTCGCGCCGACTACATTGCCGGGCATTCGATCGGTGAGGTGACGGCGGCGCACGTGGCCGGGGTCTTCTCGCTCTCGGACGCGTGTGCGTTGGTGGCTGCGCGGGGTCGTTTGATGCAGGCGCTGCCTGCCGGTGGCGCGATGGTGGCCGTCGAGGCGACGGAGGCCGAGGTGCTGCCCCACCTGACCGACGAGGTGTCGATCGCGGCCGTCAACGGCCCGTCGTCCGTCGTGGTGTCGGGTGCCGAGGCGGCGGTGCTGGACGTGGCCGCCCGCTTCGAGGCCGAGGGCCGCAGGACGAGTCGTCTGCGGGTCTCGCACGCCTTCCACTCGCCCCTGATGGAACCGATGCTGGAGGACTTCCGCGAGATCGTCTCGGAGCTCGCTTTCGCCGCTCCCTCGATCCCCGTGGCGTCCAACCTGACCGGTGCCCTCGCCACCTCCGACGAGCTCACCTCACCGTCGTACTGGGTCGACCACGTCCGCCGAGCCGTCCGCTTCGCCGACGCCGTACGGGCCCTGCACGCCGACGGCGTGACGCGGTTCGTCGAGCTCGGGCCGGACGCCGTGCTGAGCGGCATGGCCGAGGCGGCGCTGGAGGGCGACGCCCCGGGAGCGGTGGCCGTGCCGTTCCTGCGCAAGGGCCGGGACGAGGCCGCCACCGCCGTGGCCGCCGTCGCCCGCCTGCACGCCCACGGCGTGCCCGTCGACTGGCACGCCTTCTTCGCCCGGCCCGGGACGGATGGGCCCGCGACGGGTAACCCCGCATCGCAGCCGGTCGACCTGCCGACCTACGCCTTCCAGCGCCAGCGCTACTGGGTGAACGCCACCACCGGCACGGCCGACCTGGGTTCGGCCGGCATGGAAGCGGTGACGCACCCGCTGCTGGGCGCCGTGGTGCGGCTCCCGGAGTCCGGCGGGGTCGTCCTCACCGGCCGCCTGTCGCTCTCCTCGCACCCCTGGCTCGCCGACCACGCCGTCAAGGGCACGGTGCTGCTGCCGGGCACCGGGCTGGTGGAACTCGCCGTACGGGCGGGCGACGAGGCCGGCTGCGCCGTCCTGGAAGAGCTGACGCTCGCCGCGCCGCTGGTGCTGCCCGAGCACGGCGCCGTCCACGTCCGGGTCGTCGTCGGCCCGGCGGAGGCGGAGGCGGAGGCCGGAACGGGCGCGGAGGCCGGTCGCCGGCCGGTGGCCGTCCACTCCCGCCCCGACGGCGCCCCGGACGGCGCCTGGACGCGGCACGCGTCCGGCTTCCTCACCCCGGCCGCCGCAGGCGCCCCCGCCACCGACGAACCGGCGGCCGCCGCCTGGCCGCCCGCCGGCGCCGAGCCGGTGCCGCTGGAGGGCGCGTACGAGACGCTGCAGCAGCACGGCTACGGCTACGGCCCCGTCTTCCAGGGCCTGCGCGCCGCCTGGCGCCGGGGCGACGAGCTCTTCGCCGAGGTCGCCCTGCCGGAGAGCGAGGCGGAGGAGGCCGGTCGTTTCGGCCTGCATCCGGCTCTGCTCGACGCGGCGATGCACGCCGCGATCCTCGTCGGCGACGCCGGCGAGACGATGATCCCCTTCGCCTGGAACGACGTGACGCTGCACGCCGTCGGCGCGTCCGCCGTCCGCGTGCGCCTCACCCAGGTCGACAACGGCGGACTGGCCCTGGCCGTCACCGACACCACGGGCCGCCCGGTGCTGTCCGTCGGCTCGATGGTGGGCCGGCCGGTCTCCGCCGACCAGCTGGAGTCCGCGGAGGGCGGCGCGAAGCTGCCGCTGTACGGGATCGAGTGGCCGGTCCTGCCCGCCACCTCCGACAGCGGTACCGCTCCGGCCACCGAACCGCAGCTGCTCGACGTTACGCAGCTCGCCGCCGACACCACCGACACCACTGACGCTGCCGACGTCCCCGACGTCCCCGGTGGGATGCGGACCGTCATGGACCGCGTGCTGCGCGCGGTACGTGAGTGGTTGGCGGTGGAGCGTGGTGCGGGCGAGCGGTTGGTCGTGGTGACGCGTGGTGCGGTGGCGACGACCGATGACGAGGTCGTCGATGTGGTCCAGGCTCCGGTGTGGGGTCTGGTGCGGGCCGCCCAGGCGGAGAATCCCGGACGGTTCGTGCTGGTCGACGTCGACGCCGACGCTTCGGTGGAGCTGGACGATGCCGTGAGCGCGGCGCTGGCGTCGGGGGAGACCGAGCTGGCTCTGCGCGGGGGTGAGGTGCGGGTGCCGCGGCTGGTGCGTCTGGCCCCGGCGGTGGGTGAAGTGGTGTCGTTCGACGCCGATGGTGCGGTGCTGATCACCGGTGGTACGGGTGGTCTGGGTGCTGTTGTGGCTCGTTTCCTGGTGGCCGAGCGTGGTGTCCGGCACTTGGTGCTGGTGGGCCGGCGTGGCCTGGATGCGCCGGGTGCGGTGGAGTTGCGCGAGGAGTTGTCCGGGCTGGGTGCGCAGAGTGTGCGGATCGAGGCGTGTGACGTCTCCGACCGTGCCGCGCTGACCGCTCTGGTCGAGGGCATCACCGCCGAACGCCCCCTGACCGGCGTCGTCCACGCCGCAGGCGTGGGGGACAGCGCCCTCGTCGACGCGCTGACCACCGAACAGATCGACACCGTCCTGGCTTCGAAGGCGGATGCGGCCTGGTGGCTGCACGAGCTGACCGAGGACATGGATCTGGCGGCGTTCGTGCTGTTCTCGTCGGCCGGTGGTCTGGTGCTGACGGCCGGTCAGGGCAATTACGCCGCTGCCAACGTCTTCCTGGACGGCCTTGCCCAGTACCGCCGGGCACAGGGGCTGCCGGCCACGTCCATGGCCTTCGGCCTGTGGGAGGTCGGTGCGGGGCTCGGCCAGTACCTCAGCGACATCGACCGCAAGCGCATGGCCACCCAGGGCGTCCCCGCCCTCGGCCATGCGCAGGGCACGGCCCTGTTCGCGGAAGGTCTGCGGTCCGAGCGCGCCACCGTCGTCCCCATCCGGGTCGACACCACCGCCCTGCGCACCCGCACCGACGAGATCCCGGCCCTCCTGCGCGGGCTCGTACCCCCCGCGCGCCGCACCGCGACCGCGGCCGACGCGGCTCCCGGAGCCGCCGGTCTCGCACAGCGTCTGGCGGGTCTGACGCCCGCCGAGCGGCGCCGGGCGATCCTGCAGATCGTCCGTACGCAGGTCGCGGCCGTCCTCGGGCACGCCTCCGCGGAGGCCATCGGGCCCGACAAGGCGTTCCAGGAGCTCGGTTTCGACTCCCTGGCCGCCACCGAGCTGCGCAACCAGCTCAACCGCGCCACCGGCCTGCGCCTGCCCGCCACCCTCGTCTTCGACCACCCCAACTCGGAGGCGGTGACCGGCCACATCGAGGAGCAGCTCGCCCCCGTGCCGGTCGCCGGCGAAGCCGCGCCCGCGCGGTCCGCAGAGGACGAGGTCCGGCAGGCCCTGCAGACCATCCCCACCCGCCGCCTGCGCGACGCCGGCCTGATGGACAGCCTCCTGGAGCTGGCCGACGCGACGGTACGCGGGACGGTCGACGAGCCGGAGGACGAGGAACTCCTCACCACGGACGGCGACACCATGGAGGGCGGCGAT
Source organism: Streptomyces sp. PKA51 (assembly GCF_057552455.1). Lineage (NCBI taxonomy): Bacteria > Bacillati > Actinomycetota > Actinomycetes > Kitasatosporales > Streptomycetaceae > Streptomyces > Streptomyces sp. PKA51. Next base: position 8,031 of record NZ_BAAJPZ010000039.1, on the reverse strand, counting down.
GCACTGCTCGCCGCCCGCCGCGAGACCGTCCGGCTGCGCGCCGAGAATCGCAAGCTGTCCGCCGCCCGGTACGAGCCGATCGCCATCGTCGGCATGGCCTGCCGCTACCCCGGCGGCGTCACCAGCCCCGAGGACCTCTGGCGCCTGGTGACGGACGGCAGCGACGCCGTCTCCGCCTTCCCCGACGACCGCGGCTGGGAGGGCTTCCCGGACACCGGGCAGTACCCCCACCTCGGCGGATTCCTCGACCGGGTCGCCGACTTCGACCCCGGCTTCTTCGGGATCTCCCCGCGCGAGGCCCACGCCATGGACCCGCAGCAGCGCCTCACCCTCGAACTGTCGTGGGAGGCCCTGGAGCGGGCCGGCATCGACCCCACCTCGCTGCGTGGCACCCGTACCGGCGTCTTCGCCGGCGTGATGTACCACGACTACCCCGGCAGCGACGGCAACGGCAGCGTGGTCTCCGGCCGCGTCTCGTACAAGCTCGGCCTGGAGGGCCCCGCCGTCTCGGTCGACACGGCATGCTCCTCGTCCCTGGTGGCGCTGCACCTCGCCGTCCAGGCCCTGCGCCAGGGCGACTGCTCGCTGGCGGTCACGGGCGGTGTGACGGTGCTGTCCACGCCCGGTGTCTTCGCCGAGTTCGGACGCCAGGGCGCCCTCTCGGCCGACGGCAGGTGCAAGTCCTTCGCCTCGGCGGCCGACGGCACCGGCTTCTCCGAGGGCGCGGGCTTCCTGGTGGTCGAGCGACTCTCCGACGCCGTGCGCAACGGGCACCCGGTCCTGGCCGTCGTCCGCGGAACCGCCGTCAACCAGGACGGCGCCTCCAACGGCCTGACCGCCCCCAACGGTCCCGCACAGCGCCGCGTCATCCGCCAGGCCCTGGCCAACGCCCGCCTCTCCGCCGACCAGATCGACGCCGTGGAGGCGCACGGTACGGGGACGACGCTGGGCGACCCCATCGAGGCCCAGGCCCTGATCGCCACGTACGGTCAGAACCGTGAGGCGGACCGGCCGCTGTGGCTGGGCTCGGTGAAGTCCAACATCGGCCACACGCAGGCCGCGGCGGGTGTTGCGGGCGTCATCAAGATGGTGATGGCCATGCGCCACGGCGTCCTGCCGCCCACGCTGCACGTCGACGCCCCCTCCGAGAAGGTCGACTGGAGCGCCGGCGCCGTCGAGCTGCTCACCGAGACCCGCGCGTGGACCCCGGCCGCCCCCGGCCGGCCCCGCCGGGCGGGTGTGTCCTCGTTCGGCATCAGCGGCACCAACGCCCATGTCCTGGTCGAACAGGCCCCGGAGACCGGTGACGACAGCACCGAGGAGCCCGCGGTGACGCCGGGAGCCCTGCCCTGGGTGCTCTCGGCCCACGACCGGACCGCCCTCCTCGCACAGGCACAGCGCCTCCTGGACGGCCCCGGCCGCGAGCTGGACCCGCTGGACGTGGCCTACTCGCTGGCCACGACACGGGCCGCCCTGGAACAGCGCGTGGCCGTCGTGGGCACGACCAGGGACGACCTCCTGGCCGCCCTGGCCGCCGTGACCCGCGGCGAGACGCCCGCCGACCGGATACGGACGGACGGCCTCCAGGCGTTCCTGTTCACGGGTCAGGGTGCGCAGCGGCTGGGGATGGGGCGTGAGGTGTATGCGCGCTTCTCTGTGTTCGCCGAGGCGTTCGATGCGGTGTGTGCGGTGCTGGACGAGCACCTTGAGCTGCCGGTTCGTGAGGTGGTGTGGGGTGAGGACGCAGACCTGCTGAACCGCACGGTGTACGCCCAGGCGGGCTTGTTCGCGCTGGAAGTGGCCTTGTTCCGGCTGGTCGAGTCGTGGGGTGTGCGTCCGGACTACGTTGCCGGGCATTCGATCGGTGAGGTGGCGGCGGCGCATGTGGCCGGGGTCTTCTCGCTGGCGGATGCTTGCGCGTTGGTGGCTGCGCGGGGTCGTTTGATGCAGGCGCTGCCTGCCGGTGGCGCGATGGTCGCGGTGCAGGCGACGGAGGCCGAGGTGCTGCCCCACCTGACCGACGAGGTGTCGATCGCGGCGATCAATGGCCCGTCGTCCGTCGTCGTCTCGGGTGCGGAGGAGGCCGTCCTGGAGGTTGCCGCCCGTTTCGAGGCCGAGGGTCGGAAGGCGAGTCGTCTGCGGGTCTCGCACGCTTTTCACTCGCCGTTGATGGATCCGATGTTGGAGGACTTCCGCGAGGTCGTCTCGGGGCTCGCTTTCGCCGCTCCCTCAATTCCCGTGGTGTCGAATGTGACGGGCCGTCTGGCCTCCGCCGAGGAGTTGGGGTCGCCCGATTACTGGGTCACCCATGTCCGTGAGGCGGTCCGCTTCGCCGAGGGCATCAGTACGCTGCAGGTGGAAGGGGTGAGGCGGTTCCTCGAACTCGGTCCCGACGGCGTGTTGTCCGCCATGGCCCAGGAATCCCTGGCCGGAGACGAGACCGTTCTGATCCCCGCACTGCGCAAGCGCGGCGCGGAGGAATCGGCAATCGTGGACGCCCTGGCACGCCTGCACGTCGCCGGCGGGCGCGTCGACTGGGCCGCGTTCTTCGCCGGCACCGGCGCGCGCCGCGTCGACCTGCCGACGTACCCGTTCCAGCACCAGCGCTTCTGGCCGGCCGTCATGACGCCGAGCGGCAGCGCCGACTCCGTCGAGCATCCTCTGCTCAACGGCGTGGTCACTCTGGCGGGTTCCGACGGCTTCCTGCTCACGGGACGCCTGTCGGCTCGCTCGCACGCCTGGCTGGCGGATCACGTGGTGATGGGTTCGGTGCTGGTGCCGGGTACGGCCCTGGTCGAGCTCGCTCTGCGCGCCGGTGACGAGGCGGGTTGCGGTGTCGTGGAGGAGCTGACGCTTGCCGCCCCGCTGGTTCTGCCCGAGCAGGGTGCGGGTGTGCAGGTGCAGGTGTGGGTCGGTGAGGCGGACGAGACCGGTCGCCGGGCGGTGACGATTCACTCCCGTACCGGCGAGGAGCCGTGGATGCTCCACGCGAACGGTGTGGTGGCCGAAGGCTCGACCGCCCAGGCGTTCGAGGCCGAGGTGTGGCCTCCCACGGGCGCGGAGGCCATGGACGTCTCCGACTGCTACGAGCGGTTCGCCGACGCCGGGTTCGCGTACGGTCCGGCGTTCCAGGGCCTGCGGGCCGCTTGGCGCCTGGGCGAGGACGTCTACGCCGAGGTGGCGCTGCCCGACGGCATCGAGGCGGGCGCCTATGGTCTGCACCCGGCGCTCTTCGACGCCGCCCTCCACGCCGCCGCAGTCGGTGGGGGGAACGGTGACGGGGGAGTGCCGTTCTCCTGGACGGGTGTCTCTCTGCACGCCACCGGTGCCGCTGCCGTGCGCGTCCGCATCCGGCCCGCCGCGAACGGTGTCGAGGTGGCGATCGCCGACGCCACCGGCGCGCCCGTGGCGTCCGTGGAATCGCTCGTCGTCCGGCCCGTCTCCTCGGACCAGCTGCGGACGGCCGGACGCGATTCCCTCTTCACGGTCGAGTGGACCGCGGTTCCCTCGGGTGAGGAATCCGTCGGATCGCTGAATGTGCTGGCACTCGACGAGGCCGCTTCCCTCACCGACACGACGGACGTCCCGGACGCCGTCGTGGCCCGGATACCGGCCTCCGCGGACGCGGACGCGGACGCGGACGTGGACGCGGCCACCGCCGTCCACGAGGCGACGTCCCGCGTCCTCGGGACGATCCAGGAGTGGCTCGCGGACGAACGGTTCGCCGCGTCGCGCCTGGTCTTCCTGACGCAGGGCGCCACGACCGGCACCGACCTCGCCGCTGCTGCCGTGTGGGGTCTGGTTCGTTCGGCGCAGTCGGAGCACCCCGGGCGTTTCGTCCTGGTCGATGTCGACGGTGCTGTTGTTCCCGATGAGGGGACGCTGGTCCGGGCGCTGGCCACGGACGAGCCCCAGTTGCTCATTGGTGCTGATGGCGATCTGCGCGCGGCCCGGTTGGCCCGGGTCCCGTCCGCCGGATCCGTGGCCGGCAGGGCGTGGGACTCCGAGGGTACGGTTCTGATCACGGGTGGTACCGGTGGTCTGGGGCGGATCGTGGCCCGGCATTTGGCGGCCCGTGACGACGTGCGGAGTCTGCTGCTGGTGTCTCGCAGTGGGCCGGATGCCGACGGTGTCCGGGACCTGCTGGTGGAGCTCAAGGCGGATCACGGCGTCATCGCTCTCGCCGAGGCCGCCGACGTCACCGATGCGGCCGCGGTGGCGGATCTGTTCACGCGGCACCGCATCACCGCCGTCGTTCATACAGCCGGCGTCCTCGACGACGGTGTGGTGGAGTCGCTGACGCCGGAGCGGTTGACCCGCGTCCTGCGGCCGAAGGCCGACGCCGCGTGGCACCTCCACCGGGCCACCGAGAACCTCGACCTCGACGCGTTCGTCGTCTTCTCCTCCGTCGCCGGCACGCTGGGCAGCCCGGGGCAGGGCAACTACGCGGCGGGCAACGCCTTCCTCGACGCCCTGGCCGTCCACCGGCGCGCCGCCGGCCTGCCCGCCGTCTCCCTCGCCTGGGGCCCCTGGGCACAGGGCAGCGGGATGACGGAGGCACTGAGCGAGGCCGAGATCGAGCGGATGACGCGGGCCGGCATGCCGCCGCTGTCCGTTGACGAGGGCCTCGGGCTGTTCGACGCCGCGGTGACGACCGTCACCGAGCCGACGGTGCTGCCGGTGCGCCTGGACCTCGCGGCCGTGCGGGCACAGGCCGCGGACGTACCGCCGCTGCTGCGCGGCCTCGTCCGTACGCGCACCCTGCGCCGTGCGGGTACCGCGGCCGCCACGTCCGGACTGGGCCGGCGCCTGGCCGCGCTGGGCGCCGTCGAGCGCCGCGAAGAGCTGCTCGACGCGGTACGGGGGCAGATCGCCGCCGTACTCGGTCACGCGAGCGCCATGGACGTCGACCCGCACCGTGCCTTCCAGGATCTCGGCTTCGATTCCTTGACGGCTGTGGAGTTGCGCAACCGTCTCGGGTCGGTGACCGGTCTGCGGTTGCCGGCGACGCTGGTGTTCGACTATCCGACGGCTGATGCGTTGGTGTCGTTCCTGTTGGAGGAACTCTTCGGGGCCGAGACGGCGGCGGTGGTGGTGGTGCCGTCGGCGGTGCTGCCGTCGGTGTCGGACGACCCGATCGTGATCGTCGGCATGAGCTGCCGCTACCCGGGCGGGGTCTCCTCCCCGGAGGACCTGTGGCGGCTGGTGTCGGACGGGGTGGACGCGGTGTCGGGCTTCCCGACCGACCGCGGCTGGGACCTGGAGGAGCTCTACCACCCGGACCCCGCCCACACCGGCACGGTCTACACCCGCGAGGGCGGATTCCTCCGGGACGCCGCCGAGTTCGACCCGGCGTTCTTCGGGATGAGCCCGCGCGAGGCGATGGCCACAGACGCGCAGCAGCGCCTGCTGCTGGAGGCGACCTGGGAGGCCGTCGAGCGGGCGGGCATCGACCCGACCGCCCTGCGCGGCAGCCGGACCGGCGTCTTCGCGGGCGTCATGTACAACGACTACGCCAACCTCCTCTCCGGCGCCGAGTTCGAGGGCTACCAGGGCAGTGGGAGTGCGGGCAGCGTCGCCTCCGGCCGTGTCTCGTACACGTTCGGTTTCGAGGGCCCGGCGGTGACCGTCGACACGGCGTGCTCGTCGTCGCTGGTGGCGCTGCACCTGGCCGCCCAGGCGCTGCGGGCGGGGGAGTGTTCACTGGCGGTGGCCGGTGGTGTGACGGTGATGTCGACGCCGACGACGTTCGTGGAGTTCTCGCGTCAGCGGGGGCTGGCTCCCGACGGCCGTTCCAAGGCCTTCGCGGACGCGGCCGATGGTGTCGGTTGGTCGGAGGGCGTCGGCATGCTGGTGCTGGAGCGGCTGTCGGATGCCCGCAGGAACGGTCACCGGGTGTTGGCGGTGGTGCGAGGAAGTGCGGTCAACCAGGACGGTGCCTCCAACGGCCTGACGGCACCCAACGGCCCCTCCCAGCAGCGCGTCATCCGGCAGGCCCTGGCCTCCGCCGGCCTGACCACCGCCGACGTCGACGCCGTCGAGGCGCACGGCACGGGCACCACCCTCGGTGACCCGATCGAGGCCCAGGCACTGATCGCCACGTACGGTCAGGACCGGCCGGCGGACCGGCCGCTGTGGCTGGGCTCGGTGAAGTCCAACCTCGGCCACACGCAGGCCGCGGCCGGTGTTGCGGGCGTCATCAAGATGGTGCTGGCGATGCAGGAAGGTGTCCTGCCGCGCACACTCCACGTCGACGCCCCCTCCACCCACGTGGACTGGACGGCCGGAGCCGTGGAACTGCTGACGGACGAGCGGACCTGGACGGACACGGGCCGGCCGCGCCGCGCGGGTGTGTCCTCGTTCGGCATCAGCGGGACGAACGCCCACGTCATCCTTGAGCAGCCCGAGCCGGTGGAGACGCCGGCCGAGGCGGCGGAGGTGAGCGCCACGGGCGTGGTGCCCCTGGTGTTGTCCGGCAAGAGCGAGACCGCACTGCGCGCACAGGCCCAGCGCCTGGCCGCCTTCCTTGCGGAACACCCCGAGCGGCATCTGACGGACGTCGGATTCTCGCTGGCCACCATGCGAGCCGCCTTCCAGCACCGCGCCGTGGTCCTCACCGCGCAGGACCGCCCGGCGGCCGTACGCGCGCTGACTGCATTGGCAGCGGGCGAGGCCGCACCGGAGACGCTCGAAGCCCAGGCAGGCAACGGCAGGACGGCGTTCCTGTTCACGGGTCAGGGTGCGCAGCGGTTGGGGATGGGGCGTGAGTTGTATGAGCGCTTCCCCGTGTTCGCCGAGGCGTTTGATGCGGTGTGTGCGGGTCTGGACGAGCACCTCGACCGTCCCCTGCGTGAGGTCGTCTGGGGCGAGGACGAGGAACTGCTGAACCGCACGGTGTATGCGCAGGCCGCGCTGTTCGCGGTCGAGGTGGCGCTGTTCCGCCTGGTGGAGTCGTGGGGCGTCCGCGCCGACTACGTTGCCGGGCATTCGATCGGTGAGGTGGCGGCGGCGCATGTGGCCGGGGTCTTCTCGCTCTCGGACGCGTGTGCGTTGGTGGCTGCGCGGGGTCGTTTGATGCAGGCGCTGCCTGCCGGTGGCGCGATGGTCGCGGTGCAGGCCACGGAGGCCGAGGTGCTGCCGCATCTGACCGGCGAGGTGTCGATCGCGGCGATCAATGGCCCGTCGTCCGTCGTGGTCTCGGGTGCGGAGGATGCCGTCCTGGAGGTTGCCGCCCGCTTCGAGGCCGAGGGGCGGAAGACGAGTCGTCTGCGGGTCTCGCACGCGTTCCACTCGCCGTTGATGGAGCCGATGTTGGAGGACTTCCGCGGGGTCGTCTCGGGGCTCGCTGTCGCCGCTCCCTCGATTCCCGTGGTGTCGAATGTGACCGGCAGCCTTGCGACCGCCGAGGAGCTGGGGTCGGCCGACTACTGGGTCGCCCACGTTCGCGAGGCGGTCCGCTTCTCCGAGGGCATCGGCACGCTGCAGGCGGAAGGGGTGAGGCGGTTCCTCGAACTCGGCCCCGACGGCGTGTTGTCCGCCATGGCCCAGGAATCCCTGACCGAGGACGCCGTCCTGGTTCCCGTCCTGCGCAGGAACAAGGACGAGGAAACCGCCGCGGTGACTGCCCTCGCACGGATGCACGCGCACGGGGTCACGGTCGACTGGGCCGCGTTCTTCGCCGGCACCGGCGCCCGGCCCGTGGACCTGCCGACGTACGCCTTCGAACATCGGCGGTTCTGGCCGGCGGGTGTGGCGGTACGTGCGGGTGATGTGCGGTTCGCGGGTCTGTCGTCGGCGGAGCATCCGCTGCTGGGTGCGGCGGTGGAGCTGGTGAACACGGAAGGTTTCCTGTTCACGGGGCGCCTGTCCGTGCAGTCGCACCCGTGGCTGGCGGATCATGTGGTGATGGGTTCGGTGCTGGTGCCGGGTACGGCGCTGGTCGAGCTCGCTCTGCGCGCCGGTGACGAGGCGGGTTGCAGCGTGGTGGAGGAGCTGACGCTCGCCGCGCCGCTGGTTCTGCCCGAGCAGGGT
>NZ_BAAJPZ010000038.1:0-21698 GCF_057552455.1 Streptomyces sp. PKA51 | reverse complement strand
ATCGGCTCGCCGCAGGCGCTACGCGCGCCGTGCCGCAACCACCGCCGGGGCCGTCGACGCCGGTAACAGATCCGCCGGATCCGGCGGCAGCCGCAGCTCCACCTCCAGCCCGTCCGCGAACCGGTACGGCCGATGCCCCAGCACACCCCCCAGCGTGCGCCGCAACCGCGACAGTTCCGCCCGCACCGTCACCGTCCGGCTCGCGTCGCCGAACAGGTCCGCCGCGAGCTCCGCCGCCGTGCGTCCCGCGGGGTGCCGTGCCAGCAGGTACAGCAGCTCCGCGTGGCGCGGGCTGAGCTCGTGGGACCAGTGGCCGGACGGGCCGGAGACGGTGACCGTCCAGCAGCGGGCGAGGCGCAGGTCGAGCACGACGCGGCCGGCCGGCGCGTCCGCGTCGCGGGCCTCGTCGAGCCGCAGCAGCCAGCCGTCGGGCAGGGGTTCGACGGAGCAGGGGCCGAGGGTGGGCAACCACGCGGGCCCGGGGCGTACCTCGCGCGGCAGCACGACCCGCCCGACCGGCGGCATGCCGCTGACCGCCGCCGTCCAGCCGTCACGGTCGACGGCCAGGGCCCGTCCGCCGAGCCGGGCGAGCATGGGGGCCGCGACCGAGCGCAGCCGGTCGACGGACTCCCAGTGCCGGGTGCGCAGCTCCGCCTCGGCCACTTTGGCGACGGCCGTCACCAGGGCGAGGGTGGCGGGGTTGAAGGCGGGGGCGGGTCCGCTGACGTTGAGCACGCCCAGCAGCCGCCCGTCGCGCGGGTCGTGCAGGGGGGCGGCGGCGCAGGTCCAGGAGTGGTGGCTGCGCACGTAGTGCTCGGCGGAGTGCACCTGGACGGGGCGGCGCTCGACGAGGGCGAGCCCGATGCCGTTGGTGCCGACCTGTTCCTCCGTCCAGGCGGCGCCCACTTCGAAGCCCAGCCGGTCGGCGCTGCGGCGTACTCCCGCGGTGCCCTCGCGCCACAGCAGCCGTCCGTCGGCGTCGGCGACCACGATCAGGTGATGGACGGCGTCCACCGTCTCGCGCAGGCCCTCGCGCACCTGCGGCAGCAGCCCGGCCAGCTGGGAGGTGTGGCGGCGGTGCTCGATCTCGTCGGGCCCGATCGGCACGGCGGGCCGGCCGGTCTCGGGGTCGACGCCGTGCCGGCGCACGCGGTGCCACGACTCGCCGATCAACGGACGCGGGCGTGCGGGCGGCGCCTGGCCGGCGAGCGTCGCCTCCCACACGGCGGGCAGCTGCCCCGCATCGATTGGTATGCGCTTCACGCTGCAATGGTGCCCGTCGGGGACCCTGCCACGCCGGTGCATCGGCGATATTGCAACGCCGTGCAACCATTGCGGGCGGTCCGCCCCAGGGCGGAAGGTGACGGTGAGCGGCCGGAGGGTGGTGCCGAGTCGGCGCAGCATCACCCTCCGCGGCCCCTCCACCTGCGCCGCCGTACCCCCTCCCGCGCCCGGTCCGCCGGGTGAAGCGAGGTGCCCGCGGCGGATACGGTTAGCGCGTGCAGGCAGCAAAAGAACATTCGGGCCGGCCCGGCCGGCTCCACAGGGCCCGGGCCCTGTACCGGAACGTCTCCAAACGCAGGATGGCCTGGCTGCTCCTGAAGGACACGGTCAACTCCTGCATGGAACACCGGGTCACCGGACTGGCCGCGGAGGCGGCCTTCTTCACCCTGCTGTCGCTGCCGCCGCTCTTCCTCGGCCTGATCGGCCTGCTGCAGTACCTGGACGACTGGACGGGCACCCGCACGATCCCGGGCATCCAGGAGAACATCCTGACGGCCTCGGCCGCCGTGCTCTCGGAGAAGGGCACCCGGCAGATCGCCGAGCCGCTGGTCAGCGAGGTCATCAAGATCGGCCGGCCGGAGATCATGTCGGTGGGCTTCGCCATCGCCCTGTGGTCCGGCTCGCGGGCGGTCAACGTCTTCGTCGACACCATCACGATCATGTACGGGCTGGAGGGCAAGCGCGGCATCATCCGCACCCGGCTGCTGGCCTTCCTGCTCTACCTCGTCGCCCTCGTCGTCGGGGCCGTCGCGCTGCCGCTGATGGTGGTGGGGCCGGAGACGGTCGTCCACCTCGTGCCCTGGAGCGCGGACGTCGTCCGCTTCCTGTACTGGCCGGTGGTCCTCGTGCTGTCGGTCGCCTTCCTGACCACCCTCTACCACGTGTCCGTGCCGGTGCGTTCACCGTGGGCCGAGGACATCCCCGGGGCGTTCGTCGCCCTGACCATGTGGGTGCTCGGCAGCTTCCTGCTGCGCATCTACCTCACCCACACCGTCGAACGCGTCACCATCTACGGCTCGCTGGCCGCGCCCGTCGCCGTCCTGCTGTGGATCGGCGTCTCGGCGTTCGCGGTGCTCGTCGGCGCCGCCGTCAACGCGGCCCTGGACCGCGTGTGGCCCTCCGTCACCACCGCGGCCGCCCGCGCCGAGGTCGACAGGCTGCGCGCGGCCGCCGCGGCCCGCGTGGCCGCCGAGCGGGCCGCCGTCGCGCTGGTGCACGAGATCGACGACGACCCCTTCGAGGAGCCCGAGGACGGCGTGATGGGCCAGGACCGCGAGCCGCCCTCGGAGTTCCCCGAGCGCTGGGCCCAGTTCCTGCCCCCGGAGGACGTCCGCTCCCGGCTCCACAAGCCCGAGAACGGGCCCAAGCACGCCAAGCCCCACCGCAAGAGCTGAGAGGGAGGACGAAAAAACCCTTCGCGGCCGGCGGCACCCGCGCCCTACGATCCGGGTGACCGACCGAGCTCCAACAGGAGGTGAGTACGCAATGGCTGCCGTTGTCACGGGCCCTGCCCGCACTCAGAAGCAGATCCATTCCCCCTCCTTCGATAAGGACCACCACCTTGTCCGAGCTCACCGCCGCCCACCCGCTCGCCCCCTACGGCTGGGACGCGCGCTTCGCTGACGACTTCGCCGCCCACACCGCCGAGGGCCTGGTGCCCGGGCGGATCGTGCGCGTCGACCGCGGCCGCTGCGACCTCGTCGTCGCCGACGGCGACGGCGTCCGCACGGTGCTGGCCGACACCTCCCTGGTCGCCACCGGCGACCCGGTGGCCATCATGTGCACCGGCGACTGGGCCGCCGTCGACCTCGCCGGCGGCTTCGTCCGCGCCCTGCTGCCGCGGCGCACCGCCTTCGTACGGTCCGCTTCCTCCAAGCACTCCAAGGGCCAGATCCTGGCCGCCAACATCGATGCCGCCGTGGTGGCCGTCTCCCTCGCCGCCGAGCTCGACCTCGGCCGGGTGGAGCGGTTCCTCACCCTGGCCTGGGAGAGCGGCGCGGAGCCGCTCGTCGTGCTCAGCAAGGCCGACCTCGTCCCCGACCCGGTCGTCCTCGCGCATCTGATCGCCGACACCGAGACCGCCGCGCCCGGCGTGCAGGTGCTGGCCGTCAGCGCCGAGACCGGCGAGGGCGTCGACGTCCTGGCCGCCGTGCTCGCCGGCCGCACCTCGGTGCTGCTCGGCCAGTCCGGCGCCGGCAAGTCCACCCTCGCCAATGCACTGCTGGGCGCCGAGGTCCAGACGGTGCAGACCGTGCGCGACCGCGACGGCAAGGGCCGGCACACCACCACCACCCGCAACCTGCTGGTCCTGCCCGGCGGGGGCGTCCTCATCGACACCCCCGGACTGCGCGGGGTGGGCCTGTGGGACGCCGAGGGCGGTGTCACCCGGACCTTCACCGAGATCGAGCGGCTGGCCGACCGCTGCCGCTTCCAGGACTGCGCCCACGGCGCCGAGCCGGGCTGCGCGGTACTGGCCGCGGTCGAGGCCGGCGAGCTCCCGCAGCGCCGCCTGGACAGCTACCACAAGCTGCTGCGCGAGAACGCGTGGATCACCTCCCGCACGGACGCCCGGCTGCGGGCGGAGATCCGCCGCGAGTGGAAGCGCAAGCAGGCCGAGGGCCGCATGATGTACGAGCGCAAACGAGGCGCCGCCCACTAGCGCCCCGAAGGGGCGCGGGGAACTGCGCGATCGGCCACCGACGGCCCGCAGCCGACGCACCACCCGCGGCGGCAGCCGCAGCCAGCGGACACGGCCCTCGTCCCTCGGGGCGAGGGCCGTGTCCGATTTCCGCCAGTGTCGTGGGCGCCGGTGGCGCAGACTGGTATGCATGACGGCCGCCGCACCACCGCTCGACGACACCCGCTACCAAGCGGTCCGCAGCCGGGACGCCCGCTTCGACGGAGAGTTCTTCTTCGGAGTGACGAGCACCGGCATCTACTGCCGTCCGAGCTGCCCGGCCGTGACGCCCAAGCGTGCCAACGTGCGCTTCTACCCCTCGGCGGCCGCCGCCCAGCAGGCCGGTTTCCGCGCCTGCCGGCGCTGCCGGCCGGACGCCGCCCCCGGCTCCGCCGCGTGGAACGTCCGCGCCGACCTCGCCGGCCGGGCCATGCGTCTGATCGGTGACGGCGTCGTCGACCGCGAGGGCGTGGCGGGTCTTGCCGCCCGCCTGGGCTACAGCTCCCGCCAGGTCCACCGGCGGCTCACCGAGGAACTGGGTGCCGGCCCCGTCGCCCTCGCCCGCGCCCAGCGCGCCCACACCGCGCGCATCCTGCTGCAGACCACCGGTATGCCCATCACCGAGATCGCCTTCGCGGCCGGCTTCGCGAGCGTACGGCAGTTCAACGACACCGTCCGGGCCGTGTACGACCGTACGCCCAGCGAGCTGCGCGCCGCCCCCGCCCACCGGCACGCCCCCGACGGCGCGGCGGCCGCCGGCATCCCGCTGCGGCTCGCCCATCGCGGCCCCTACGCCGCCGGCCAGGTCTTCGGCTTCCTGGCCCGCCGGGCCGTTCCCGGTGTGGAGGAGGTGCTCGGCCCGCCCGGCGGGCGCACCTACCGCCGTACCCTGCTGCTGCCGTACGGCACCGGCATCGCCGAGGTCGCCGAGCCCGTCCCCGACCGGGAGGCCGGCAACTGGCTCGCGTGCCGGTTGCGCCTGACCGATCCGCGCGACCTGTCGGCCGCCGTGCAGCGCGTACGCCGCCTGTTCGACCTCGACGCCGACCCGTACGCCGTCGCCGAGCACCTCGGCGCCGACCCGCGGCTGCGGCCCCTGGTCACGGCCCGGCCCGGGCTGCGCTCGCCCGGCGCCGCGGACGGCGCCGAGCTGGCCGTGCGCGCCGTCCTCGGCCGGCAGGTCGGTGTCGCCGCCGCGCTGGTCGCCGCCTACGGCAAGCCCCTGGCCGCGCCCGACGGCGGCCTGACCCATCTGTTCCCCGAGCCCGGCGTGCTGGCCGGGGCCCCTCTGGAGGAGACGGGCATGCCCGAGCGGCGCCGGGACACCCTGCGCGCCCTGGCCGCCGCGCTGGCCGACGGCGCCGTCCGGCCGGACCCCGGCGCCGACCGGGAGGAGACCACGCGCGCCCTGCTCGCCCTGCCGGGCGTCGGGGAGTGGACGGCCGGGTACGTGCGCATGCGCGCCCTCGGCGACCCCGACGTCTTCCTGTCCGCCGATGCCGGAGCCCGCCGTGGGCTCGCCGCCCTCGGTGCCGGCCCCGCCGACGCGGACGCCTGGCGCCCCTGGCGCTCGTACGCCCTGCACCACCTGTGGCACCACGGCGCCCCGTAAGGGGCGCCAGGGCTGGTGCGTCGGCCGCGGGCCGTCAGTGGCTTGTCGCGCAGTTCCCCGCGCCCCTGCGGGGCGCTGCACGCCCTAGTTGACAGGTCCGTCGGCCCGTTGCCGCTCACCGGCGCGCCCGGTAGGGGCGCGGGGAACTGCGCGACGAGCCACGACGCGCCCGCAGACGGAGTTGCCGTGCTGCGCCCGGGCCCCGGGGTGGCACGTCGGTTGCGGGCCGTCGGTGGTCGATCGCGCCCACGCGGCGGCAGCCGCAGATCGACACTGCCTAGCGCCCCTACGGGGGCGGCACTGCATGACCATTGCCGCTCACCGGCCCGCCCGGTAGGGGCGCGGGGAACTGCGCGACCAGCCACAACGCGCCCGCAGATGGACTGCCGTGCCGCACCCGCCCACGCGGCGGCAGCCGCAGGTCGACACTGCCCCGCGCCCCCTACGGGGCGCCGGCCCTCGCACGCCGCCGGGAGCGGCGCCCTGACGGCCTACGCCGGCGGCCCGGACCGCTCGGCCGGTCCCCGGCCGGGGCGGACGGCCCAGCCGCGTTCGGCGGCGTACCAGCCCAGTTGCAGGCGGGTGGTCACGCCCGCCAGTTCCATCAGCCGCTTCACGCGCCGCTGCACGGTGCGCAGGCCCAGCCCCAGCTGTTTGGCGACGCTCGCGTCCGTCAGCCCCTCCAGCAGCAGCCCCAGCACGGCGAGGTCCGTGGGGCCGGGGACGACGGGCCGGTCGTGGGCGTCGTCCGCGCGCGGCGGCCGCCCGGCCCGCCAGGCGTCCTCGAACAGGCCGACGAGCCGGTCCAGCAGGGGACCGCCGCGCACGAACAGCGCGGCCGCGGCCGCGTCCCCGGTGGCCAGCCGCACCAGCGCGGCACTGCGGTCGGCTATGACCACCTCCGCCGGTACCCGGTCGACGACCCGCAACCGCCCGGCGTCCTGCGGCACGTGCACCGCCGTGGCGTCCACCACGATCCGCCGGGGCACCGGGCCACCTCCCCCTCCCGTCGGCTCGTCCGTCAACATGCTGCGTCCATCGGTCACCATGGCGCACAGTTCGTTGACGGCACTCGAGCGCAGTCCCAGCAGCCGCCGGACGACCGCGTCCGCACCCGTCACCACCTCCACCGCACCCGCCCGTACAGGCCGTGCCACCGGGCATTCCCCGTGCGGCGCCTGCCGGACGGCACCCCCACCCACCGAATCGAGCACGTGACTTCCCTCCCCGTCCCCGGAATCGTCCTCACGACGTGCGGACATCATCCCTGGGGTGGTGTTCGCCGTGCACTCTTCCCGTATGCCCCGCAGTGTGGACAATAAGGGCATGAGTCAGCAGGGGGACCAGCACGCCGAACAAGAGGACGCCTGGTGGCGCGAGTTGTACGGCCGGAGCGAGTCCGACACCGGGGGCTGCCCGGGCGGCGACAGCCTCGACGAGCGCTTCTCCTCCGCCTCGGCCGTGGTCGGCCCGGAGCCGTTGCGCCCGAGAGCGGAACCGAGGAGGCCCGCGCCCGAGCGCGGCGGGCCCCCGCGGCCCGGGCCCCGGCGCGGGGGGCCGGCCGACGAGCCGCCCGCACCGCCGACCGTGGCCGCCACCGGGCTCTCGCCCGCCCTGGCCGGCGGGGTGCCGCGGCAGACCAAGCGCTGGGCCGGTCCGAGCAACGGATCCCTGCCCGTTCCCGCCGCCTCCCGGCACCGGCCGCCGCCCGCCCCGCCCGAGCCCGGGGCAGGGCCGCCCGCGGACGCCGAGGAGCGGCCGGAGGCCCCGCCGCCCCCCGACCCCCGCACGCGGGTCTCGCCCCCGCCGCCCCCGCCCCTGCCGGCGCCTCGTGAGGCCGCCGCCGCGGCGGAGCCCGCCGGGCCGCCGGCCGAGGTCGCGCGGATCGCCGAGGCCACGGAGGTGACCAAGGCGACCGAGGTGCCCGGCGGCCGGGACGTGCCCGAGGTGCCGGAGGCGGCCGACGTACGGGACGTGCTCGACGTACGGGCCGTGCGCGACGTCTCCGCGACCGCGGCCGGCCTGCGCTCCGGCGGGGTGCCCGGGGTGCCCGAACCGGAGCCCGTCCTGCGCTCGCGCAACGGCACCCGGCTGCGCGCCGCCGAGTTCGTCGGCCGCCGCCCCCCGACGTACGACCCCGAGCCGACCTGCTGGCCGCAGGCCGACGCCGGAGCCCTGGAGGACCTCGTCCCCGACACCGTCCTGGACGGCGCCCGCTACGGCACGATGACCCTGCGGGCGGCCTCCCTGCGCGGCGACTCCGCGCGTTTCCGCGGCGAACCGCGCCGCGACGCCCTGCTGACCGCCCGGTTCGGCAGCGGCGAGGCGGCCCTGCTGCTGGTGGCGACGGCCAGCGGCGCCCGGGCGGCGGAGGGCGCCCACCGCGCGGCCCGCGAGGTCTGCCAGTGGCTGGCCGGCGCCGTCGGCCGCAGCCACCCCCGGCTCGTCGAGGACCTCCGTGCCGGCCGCCGCGACGAGCTGAAGGCCGGCCTGCACCGGCTCACCGACCGCACCTACGGGCGGCTGCGCACGCGTGCGGCCGAACTCGGCCTGCCCTCCACCGAGTACACCGCGGCCCTGCGCTGCCTGCTGCTGCCCACCGACGTGCGCTGCCGCACCCGCCTGTTCTTCGGCGTCGGCCCGGGCGGGCTGTTCCGACTGCGCGAGGGGGCCTGGCAGGACCTGGACCCCGAGCCGCACGAGGCGGACCCGGTGGCGACCGGGGCGGACCCGCTGTCCGGCTACGACGCCGCCGACCGCCTCACCGTCGACCTGGGCATCCAGACCCCCGGCACCGCCCCCGTCATCGACCCGGCCGAGGTGCCGGGCGAGCCCTTCCGCTTCCGGGCCTCCATCGCCCGCCCCGGCGACGCGCTGCTGCTGTGCACCGCCGGCCTGGCCGACCCCTTCCGCGGCGAGGCCGAACTCGGCGTGCGCCTGGCCGAGCGCTGGGCGGGCAGCACCGAACCCCCGGGCCTCGCGGAGTTCCTCGCCGACGTCCAGTTGCGGGTCAAGGGCTACGCCGACGACCGCACCGCCTGCGCCGTCTGGGAGGAATGAAGAACACCTCGTGAATTCCGGCCCATTAACCCGGTTGATGCGTCAACAGGAGTTGTTTCCCCTGGCACGGGGCATGCATTGCCGTGAACGTGTTCGATGGCCGGGGAGGGGTCGGGGCGGCGAGGGATGAAGCGGCGGACTGCACACTGGGCGGGCGCGCACGGGCGCGGGGGCAGGCAAGGAGCCGCGGGAGAGGGGATATCCGAGGGGGCGGGGGAGGAATCCGGGCCGTCGTGGGAAAGACGATTGCGCCCCCATGAACTCGGCGCCGTCCGGGAGGTGCGCGCCGGGCTGCGCGCCCTGCTCGCCGGCCGGGCCGACTCCGAACTGGCCGGGACGGCCGAGCTGCTGGCCAGCGAGCTCGTCACCAATGCCCTGGTGCACACCGACGGCGCCGCCGTGTTCACCGCCCGCCTGACCGGCGGGCGGCTGCACGTCGCCGTGCGGGACTTCCTCTCCCGCCCGCCGGCTGCGGTCACCGGCCCGGCGGCGTGGACGGCGGACGCCTCACCCGAGGCCGGGCCCGCCACCTCCGGGCGGGGGCTGCTGCTCGTCGACTGCCTCGCCGACGCCTGGGGCGTGCGGCGGCACGCCGTCGGCAAGGCCGTCTGGTTCGTCCTCGACCCGGCGCTGCACGCGAAAGAGCCCTGAGCCGGTCGCACGCGACGGCTCAGGGCGGACGAGCGTCAGCCGAACTGCCGCTCGATCTGCGCGAGTTTCGCCTCCAGGGAATCGAGCCGCGGAATGGCCTGTGTGTCGTCCTCCGCGGTGAGGTCGATGGGGTCGGACCTGCCGGCGACCTGCTGCCGGGAACGGGGGCGTAGCGGAAGGTGGTCCTCGTCGACTATGGAGGGCTCCGCCCCCGCCTGGGAGCCGATCTGGGCCGGTTGCGGGGCCGCCGGCATGGCCGGGCCGGTCATCTCGACCTGCCGGCCGCCACGCGTCCTGCCCCACACACGGTACTGCTGCCCGTACGCCTTGAGCCGGGCCCGCTCCAGCTTGCCCGCCTCCCGGCGGCGCATCCGGTGCTGGGCGCGCTGGCGCTTGTCCTCGCGGACCTCCTCCACGGCCTCGTCCAGTGTGCGCACGCCCTCCAGGAGCATGAGCGACCAGGCCCCGAAGGTCTCGCGCGGCGCCCGCAGCCATCGCACTATCCGGATCTGCGGCAGCGGGCGGGGCACCAGTCCCTGCTCGCGCAGCGCGGCCCGGCGGGTCTGCTTGAGCGCCCGGTCGAAGAGCACGGCCGCCGACAGCGACATGCCGGCGAAGAACTGCGGCGCCCCCGCGTGGTCCAGGCCCCTGGGCGCGTGCACCCAGTTGAACCAGGCGGCGGCCCCCGCGAACGTCCACACCAGCATGCGCGAGCCGAGGGCCGCGTCACCGTGGCTCGCCTCGCGCACCGCCAGCACCGAGCAGAACATCGCGGCGCCGTCCAGGCCGAACGGCACCAGGTACTCCCAGCCGTCCTTCAGTCCCAGGTTCTGCTGGCCGAAGCCGACCAGGCCGTGGAAGGAGAGGGCCGCCGCGACCGCGGCGCAGCAGAAGAGAAGGACGTAGGAGGCGATGCCGTAGACGGCCTCCTTGCGGCGTCTGCGCTCCTCGTTGCGCTCCCAGGAGTCCGTGCCGGCCGCCGTGTCCTCCCGGCCGGGCTGCCGGCCGCGCGCGTACACCGTCACCGCCACCACTGCCCCGATGAGCGCAACGGCACTGGGGAGCGCCCAATTCAGCGGTATGTCGGTCACTCTCATCTTGCTTCCCTTGCATGCAGTACGGCGATTCGCGCGCCATCCTGACGGAATCCCGCTCGCTGCCAAGGGGTTTCACGGCAACTCCCCGCGAATGGACGGCAAGGATATACGGAGAGCGACGAGAGAATTCGAACGGGCGGGCCGGGTAAGGGAATTGTGTTCTCGCCAATCCACTCGATCGGGTGGCGTGGGCGAGGTGTGGCACCGATCGTTCATAGGCAAGCCTTGCCTTAGTGAGCGGGGTCCGGGGTTTGACCTGCGGGACAGGCCGCCTATGGTTCCGGGTGAACACAGGAGGAACCCCCATGGAGCAGGGCAGACCCCGCAGCCCCCTGGCACGCCCCCGGGCCGACGTGCCGGCCGCACGGGGGGAGCACACGCACGACGAGAGCGAGTACGCCTACGGGCCGCGCCGCATGCCGCAGCGCTACTCCGTGCGCGGCCAGGTCCTCGACGCCCTGCGCAGGGCACTGGTCGCCGGCGAGCTCGCGCCCGGCGAGGTCTACTCCGGCCCCGCCCTCGCCGAACGCTTCGGCGTCTCCGCCACACCCGTCCGCGAAGCCATGCAGCAGCTGGCCCTCGAAGGCGCCGTCGAGGTCGTGCCCAACCGCGGCTTCCGCGTCACCAGCCGCAGCCCCCGCGACCTCGCCGAGCTCGGCGAGGTCCGGGCCCTGCTCGAGGTGCCCGTCCTCCTCCGCCTCGCCCGCACCGTGCCCGCCCGCCGCTGGCACGACCTGCGCCCCCTCGCCGAGGCCGGCGTACGAGCGGCGGCGACCGGCGACCGGGCCGCGTACGCGGAAGCCGACCGGGCCTTCCACGCGGGCGTCCTGGAGCTCACCGGCAACCGGCAGCTCGTGGCGGTGGCCGCCGAGGTGCACCGGCGGGCCCAGTGCCCGGCGGGGGCCCGGGCGCTGGTCGCGGACGCGGCGGAGCACGTCCAGCTCCTCGACGCGCTGGCCGCACAGGACTTCGCGGCGGTCGAGACCCTGGCGACGCGCCACTGCGGCGGCCCTGCGGGCGGCTGACCCCCCACCCCGCCCCTTCCCGAAACCGGGGGCAAGCCCCCGGGCCCCCGGAACGGGCCGGGGCCCGGGGCGGAGCCCCGGGAAACGGAGAAAGGGCGGGACCGGGGCTCAGCCCGCCGCAGGCGCACCCGCCGCGCCCAGCTGGTCCGCCAGCCACGTCGGCACGCCGCCCAGGAGGCGCACCAGCCGCCGCGCCTCCTCGCGGAGCCGTCGCGCCTCCGTCTCGTCCTGCGTGACCGCCGCCAGCGACGCGAGCGCCGGCGCGATCCCCACCAGGTATCCCAGCTCCTCCCTGATCCGTAGCGACTCCGCGAACCCGTGCCGGGCCTGTTCGTGTCGTCCGTCGTGCTCGGCCATGGCCGCCAGGTGCCGCCAGGTGGCGGAGAGCAGCAGCCGGTGGCCGTGGGCGGCGGCGCCCGCGTGGGCGCGTTCGAAGGCGGCGGTGGCGTCGGAGGGGTTGTCGGACAGGTGCTGGGCGATCAGGCCGCGCCGGAAGTCGAGCAGGGGCCGGGTGGGCGAGCCCGGGGGCAGGAGGGCGGCGGCCCGGCCGAGGGCGGAGCGGGCCTCGTCGGCCCGGTCGCGCACGCCGAGCAGGGTGGCCGCGTAGGCGAGGTGGCCGCGTTCGCAGGCGGCGGCGCCGCGTTCCTCGTCGCCGGCGGCGAGGGCCTCGGCGGCGCGCAGGGAGTCCTCGGCGGGTTCCCAGCCGTCGGCGGTGTAGAGGCACTGTTCGACGAGGACGGCCGTGCGGTGCAGGGCGGCGGCCGGGTCGGTGGTGGCGGTGGGGGTGAGGAGTTCGGCGGCGTCGTGCCAGCAGGCGCGGGAGCGCAGCCGCCAGACGGCCCGGTCGAGGGGTTCGTCCGCCTGGGGGCCGGGTGCTGCTCCGGACGCTTTGCCCGCCGGCCTTCGTTGCTTCGACAACCCCGCGTTCCGCATGGCGGTTTCCGCCACAGTGCCCTCCCCAAAGCGCGCCGTCGAGCCGGAAGCCTGCTCCGATCTCAGCACGCGGACCCCGGCGCGGCCAAGGGTCCGGTGTGAAGGAATTCACAAACCCACGGAGCGGGCAGGGGCACCTTACCGAAGACCCCCGCATGTGAGCGGGGGTCCCGGTCGGATGAGCGCCGTGGCTAGCTCATGCGCAGGGCGAGGAAGAAGTCGAGCTTGTCCTCCAGGCGGGACAGGTCGCGTCCCGTCAGCTGCTCGATGCGCCCCACCCGGTACCGCAGCGTGTTGACGTGCAGGTGCAGCCGGGTCGCGCAGCGGGTCCAGGAGCCGTCGCAGTCGAGGAACGCCTCCAGCGTGGGGATGAGCTCCGCCCGGTGGCGCCGGTCGTAGTCGCGCAGGGGGTCCAGCAGCCGGGCGGTGAAGGCGCGGCGCACGTCGTCGGGGACGAACGGCAGCAGCAGCACATGGGAGGCCAGCTCCTGGTGGCCGGCGGCGCACACCCGGCCGGGCCGGGCGGCGGCGACGCGGCGGGCGTGCCGGGCCTCCTCCAGGGCGCCGCGCAGGCCCTCGGCGGAGTGCACGGCGGCGCTGACGCCGAAGGTCAGGCGCCCGTCGCCGTCCAGGCCGCGGGCGAGCGGGTCGCGCACGGCGGCGAGCAGCGCGTCGGCGTGCAGGCCGGCGGAGGCGTCGAGGCCGGTGGCGGGGGTGCCGTCGGCCGCCACGGGGGAGACGGCGGGCAGCGGGACGAGGGCCACCGCCTCATCACCCGTGTGGGCGACGGCGATGCGGTCGGACGGCTCCGGCCCGGTGGTGCCGGGGTCGACCAGGACCTCCTCCAGCAGGGACTGGGCCACGGGGCCGCCGGGGATGTCCGCGCCCTCCCACTCCACGCGGGCGACGACGACCTGCCAGTGCGGGGCCGTGCCCAGGCCCGGCAGCAGCACGGGGGCCGCCACCCGCAGGCGGGCGGCGATCTCGGCGGGCGCGGCGCCGGCCTGGACGAGCTCCAGGACCTCCTGGGCCAGGCGGCGGCGCACCGTGCGGGCGGCGTCGCGCCGCTCGCGCTCGACGGCGATGAGCTGGGTGACGCCCTGCAGCAGGTCGAGGCGCTCCTCGGGCCAGTCGCCGGCGTCGGCCTCGACGGCCAGCAGCCAGTCGGACAGCAGGGTCTCGCGGGTGTCGGCGGGTGCGGGGCGGGTGTCGCCGGCGATGGGGAAGAGGGAGTAGGTGGTGCCGCCCACCGTCACCCGGTGCGGGCCGGGCCGGCCGCCGCGCG
This sequence comes from Streptomyces sp. PKA51, assembly GCF_057552455.1. Taxonomy (NCBI): domain Bacteria; kingdom Bacillati; phylum Actinomycetota; class Actinomycetes; order Kitasatosporales; family Streptomycetaceae; genus Streptomyces; species Streptomyces sp. PKA51. The sequence continues at coordinate 8,074 of NZ_BAAJPZ010000038.1, read as the reverse complement.
CGGCGGCCAGGTGCTCGCCGGCCAGGGCGGCCCCGGCGGTCGGCGGCAGGCCGGGGCCGGCGTCGGCGAGGGAGGAGCCGGCGATGCGCCGTCCGGTGGGGGAGAGCACCCAGGCGCGCAGGTCCAGGTCGGAGCCGAGCAGGTCCAGGACGACCTCGGGGCCGCCGCCCGCGGGGCCGCCGGTCATCAGCCGGCGGTGCCGGTCGACGACGGCGGCCAGGTCCCCGGCCCGCTCGCTGGAGACCTGCCGCACGACGTGCTCGGTGATGGAGGCGAAGGACACCGTCTCGTCGACGGAGAACAGCGGCAGCCGGTGGCGGTCGCAGGCCTCGATCAGGTCGTCGGGGGTGGAGGCGATCTCCGCCTCGCCCGCGGCGAGCCCGGCCACCCCGGCGGCGGTCAGGATGCGCACGAACCGCTCCGAGTCCGCGGGCTCGCGCCGCCAGGCCAGGCCCGTGAGGACCAGTTCCCCGCCGGAGAGGTACCGGCTGGGGTCGCGCAGGTCGGTGGTCATCACGCCGCGCACCGTGCGGTCGAGCTCGTCCTCGCCGCCGAGCAGCCTCAGGCCCAGCGCCTCGGTCTCCAGGAGTGCGCGCAGCCGCATCGTCTCGTCGCCGCCGATCTGTCTTCTTGTCACCAGTGGAATGCAGTGAGGTTTCCGAACCCCGTCTTTCGTTCGAATCTACAAGACGCTGCGCCCGACCAGCCAACCGCTTCATGGTTTCGGTGACTGCACCCGCCCGCCCGGCCCTCGCTGTACTGGCTGCACGTGGCTCCATCCGGCTCCATCCCGCTCCATCCCGCTCCATTCGGCTCCACGAGAAGAGACCGCCCATGGACTTCCTGCGCCCCGCGAGCTGGGAGGAGGCGCTGGCCGCGAAGGCCGCCCACCCCTCGGCCGTGCCGGTGGCGGGCGGCACGGACGTGATGGTCGAGATCAACTTCGACCACCGCCGGCCGGCACACCTGCTCGACCTCGGCCGCATCGGCGAGCTCCACGACTGGCAGGACGAAGGGACGTACGTACGCCTCGGCGCCGCCGTCCCCTACGCGCGGATCATCGACGAGCTCGCCGACCCGCTGCCCGGCCTCGCCCTGGCCGCCCGTACCGTCGGCTCCCCCCAGATCCGCAACCGCGGCAGCGTCGGCGGCAACCTCGGCGCCGCCTCCCCGGCCGGCGACAGCCACCCGCCGCTGCTCGCCGCGGGCGCCGAGGTGGAGGCCGCGTCCGTGCGGGGGGTGCGGCTGATCCCCGTCGAGGAGTTCTACACCGGCGTCAAGCGCAACGCCCTCGCCCCCGACGAGCTGGTGCGGGCCGTGCGCGTGCGCAAGGCCGCCGGCCCCCAGCAGTTCTCCAAGGTCGGCACCCGCAATGCGATGGTCATCGCCGTCTGCGCGTTCGCCCTCGCCCTGCACCCCGACCGCCGCACGGTGCGCACCGGCATCGGCTCGGCGGCGCCCACGCCCGTACGGGCCCGCGCCGCCGAGGAGTTCCTCGCCGCGGCCCTGGCCGAGGAGGGTCTGTGGGAGTCCGGCGCGGCCGTGCCGGAGGCGGTGGCGCGCCGGTTCGCCGATCTCGCGGCCGGCGCCTGCAACCCGATCGACGACGTGCGCGGCAGCGCCGCGTACCGCCGGCACGCCGTCGCCGTCATGGCCCGCCGCACGCTCGGCTGGGCCTGGGACGCCTACCGGCGGGGCGAAGGGAGGGCGGCACGGTGCGCGTGACGTTCACCGTCAACGGCCGCGAGCGGCAGGCCGACGACGTCTGGGAGGGCGAGAGCCTGCTGTACGTGCTGCGCGAACGGCTCGGCCTGCCCGGCTCGAAGAACGCCTGCGAACAGGGCGAGTGCGGCTCGTGCACCGTCCGCCTGGACGGCGTGCCCGTGTGCGCCTGCCTGGTGGCGGCCGGCCAGGCCGAGGGCCGCGACGTCGTCACCGTCGAGGGCCTCGCCACGACCGAGGGCGAACTCGGCCCCGTGCAGCAGGCGTTCGTCGACGCCGGCGCCGTCCAGTGCGGCTTTTGCACCCCCGGCCTGCTCGTCGCCGCCGACGACCTGCTGACCCGCGACCCCGACCCCTCCGACGCCGACATCCGCGAGGCCCTCTCCGGCAACCTCTGCCGCTGCACCGGTTACGAGAAGATCCTCGATGCCGTGCGCCTGGCCGCCGCCCGCACCGGAAAGGCCCCGTGAGCATGCGCGAGACCACTTCCGCCGGCCCGACCCGGGGCAGCAGCACCCGGGGCGGCATCGGCGAGTCCACCCTGCGCCCGGACGGCACGCTCAAGGTCACCGGCGAGTTCGCCTACGCCTCCGACCTGTGGCACGAGGACATGCTCTGGGGTCAGACCCTGCGCAGCCCCCACGCCCACGCCCGCATCCGCTCCCTGGACGTCTCCGCCGCCCTCGCCACGCCGGGCGTCCACGCCGTCATGACCTGCGCCGACCTGCCCGCCGCCACCCGCTACGGGCTGGAGATCCGCGACACCCCGGTCCTCGCCGACGGCGTCGTGCGCCACCACGGCGAGCCCGTCGCCCTGGTCGCCGCCGACCACCCCGAGACGGCCCGCCGCGCCGCCGCGAAGATCGTCGTCGACTACGAGCCCCTGCCCGTCGTCACCGACGAGCGCAGCGCCACCGCCCCCGGCGCCCCCGTCCTGCACCCCGGCCGCACCGACGCCCACGCCCGCCATGTGCCGCACCCCAACGTCGTCCACCGCCAGCCGGTCGTGCGCGGCGACGTCGCGGCCGTCGAGGCGCTCGCGGACGCCGTCGTCACCGGCGACTACGAGGTGGGCATGCAGGACCAGGCGTTCCTCGGCCCCGAGTCGGGCCTGGCCGTCCCCGCCGCGGACGGGGGCGTCGACCTGTACATCGCCACCCAGTGGCTGCACGCCGACCTCCGCCAGATCGCGCCCGTCCTCGGCCTGCCCGAGGAGAAGGTCCGCATGACCCTCTCCGGCGTCGGCGGCGCCTTCGGCGGCCGCGAGGACCTGTCCATGCAGGCCCACGCCTGCCTGCTGGCCCTGCGCACCGGCCGGCCCGTGAAGATGGTCTACAACCGCTTCGAGTCCTTCTTCGGCCACGTCCACCGCCACCCCGCCCGCCTGCACTACGAGCACGGCGCCACCCGCGACGGCAGGCTGCTCTACGTCCGCGCCCGCATCGTCCTCGACGGCGGTGCCTACGCCTCCTCCTCCCCGGCCGTCGTCGGCAACGCCGCCTCCCTGGCCGTCGGCCCCTACGACGTCGCCCACGTCGACGTCGAGGCCCTCGCCCTCTACACCAACAACCCGCCCTGCGGCGCCATGCGCGGCTTCGGCGCCGTCCAGGCGTGCTTCGCCTACGAGGCGCAGATGGACCGGCTCGCGGCCGAACTCGGCATGGACCCGGTCGAGTTCCGCCGCCGCAACGCCATGTCCCAGGGCTCGGTCATGCCCACCGGCCAGGTCGTCGACGCGCCCGCCCCCGTCGCCGAACTCCTGCGCCGCGTCAAGGCGATGCCCCTGCCGCCCGAGCGGCAGTGGGAGAGCGCCGGCGGCGCCGCCGACCTGCGGGCCCTGCCCGGCGGGCTGTCCAACACCACTCACGGCGAGGGCGTCGTCCGCGGCGTCGGCTACGCCGTCGGCATCAAGAACGTCGGCTTCTCCGAGGGCTTCGACGACTACTCCACCGCCCGCGTGCACCTGCAAATCGACGGCGGCGAGGCGGTGGCCACCGTGCACACCGCCATGGCCGAGGTCGGCCAGGGCGGGGTGACCGTCCACGCGCAGATCGTGCGCACCGAACTCGGCGTCGACCGCGTCACCCTGCGCCCCGCCGACACCCGCATCGGCTCGGCCGGCTCCACCTCGGCCTCGCGGCAGACGTACGTGACCGGCGGCGCCGTCAAGCGCGCCTGCGAGGAGGTCCGCGCGAAGGTGCTGGCCCTCGGCCGGGCCCGGCTGGGCACGTACCACCCGGCCTGGGAGACCGCCGAACTGCTGCTGGAGGACGGCAAGGTCGTCACCGACGCCGGCGAGGTCCTCGCCTCCCTCGCCGACGTCCTGGGCGAGGAGGGCGTCGACGCCGAGGTCGAGTGGCGCCACCGCCCCACCGAGCCCTTCGACCTGCGCACCGGCCAGGGCCGCGGGCACGTGCAGTACTCCTTCGCCGCCCACCGGGCCGTCGTCGAGGTCGACACCGAACTCGGCCTGGTCAAGGTCGTGGAGCTGGCCTGCGCCCAGGACGTCGGCAAGGCCCTCAACCCGCTGTCGGTGGCCGGCCAGATCCAGGGCGGCACCACCCAGGGCCTGGGCCTGGCCCTCATGGAGGAGATCGTCGTCGACCCGGCGACCGCCAGGGTCCGCAATCCCTCCTTCACCGACTACCTCATCCCCACCATTCTCGACACCCCGGCCATCCCCCTCGACGTCCTCGAACTGGCCGACACCCACGCCCCCTACGGGCTGCGCGGGGTGGGGGAGGCCCCCACGCTCTCCTCCACGCCCGCCGTCGTGGCGGCCGTCCGCCAGGCCACGGGCCTGGCCCTGACCCGCGTACCCCTGCGACCGGAGCACCTCACCGGCACCTGAACCCCCCGCCCCCGCATCCACCGTCTCGGGCCGTCCCCCGGGCCGGGTCGTGCAGCCCCCACCGGACATCCCTGGAGCAGGCACCATGACCCATGCACCCGTGCAACCGGACGGCCTGGCCGACCGGGCGGGCCCCCGCCCGCGCCCGCCCGCCGGACGGTCCCGGCTCGACCGGTACTTCCGCATCGGCGAACGGGGCTCGACGCCCGCGCGCGAGGTGCGCGGCGGCGTGACGACCTTCATGGCCATGAGCTACATCCTGCTGCTCAACCCCCTGATCCTCTCCGGACCCGACGCCGAGCGGCACACCCTCGCCCGCACCGCCCTGATCACCGCCACCGCCCTCGCCGCCGCGGTGTCCACCCTGCTCATGGGCCTCGTCGGCCGGGTGCCGCTCGCCCTGGCCGCGGGCCTGGGCGTCTCCGGCGTCGTCTCCACCCAGGTCGCCACGCACATGACCTGGCCGCAGACCATGGGCCTGTGCGTGGTCTACGGCGTGGTGATCATGCTGCTGGTCCTCACCGGGCTGCGCGAGCGCGTCATGAACGCCATCCCGCTCGCGCTCAAGCACGCCATCACCATCGGCATCGGCATGTTCATCGCCCTCGTCGGCCTGGTGAAGGCCGGCTTCGTGCACGCCGCCAAGGCCGGCGGCCCGGTCACCCTCGGGCCGGCCGGCGAACTGGCCGGCTGGCCCGTCCTGCTGTTCTGCGTCACCCTGCTGCTGATCTTCGTGCTGCAGGCGCGCGAGGTGCCCGGCGCCATCCTCATCGGCATCGTCTGCGGCACCGTCCTCGCCGTCGTCGTCGACGCCGTCTTCCACCCCGGCCCGCGCGCCTGGCAGAACGGCGCCCCCACGCTCGACGGCGGCGCCGTCTCGCTGCCCGACTTCTCCCTCCTGGGCCGCGTCGAGTTCGGCGGCTGGGCCGAGGTGGGCGGCGTCACCGTCGCCATGACCGTCTTCACGCTCGTCCTGGCCGGCTTCTTCGACGCGATGGCCACCATCATCGGCGTCGGTACGGAGGCCGGGCTCGCCGACGAGCGCGGCCGGATGCCCGGACTGAGCCGGGCCCTGCTGGTCGACGGCGCCGGCGGGGCCGTCGGGGGCCTCGCCGGCGCCTCCGGGCAGACCGTCTTCGTCGAGTCCGCCACGGGCGTGGGCGAGGGCGCGCGCACCGGCCTGTCCTCGGTCGTGACGGGCCTGCTGTTCGCGGCCTGCCTGTTCCTCACCCCGCTCACCCGCATCGTGCCGGGCGAGATCGCCGCCGCGGCCCTCGTCGTCATCGGCGCCATGATGACGACCCACGCCCGGCACATCGACTGGGCCGATCGAGCCGTCGCCGTCCCGGTCTTCCTCACCGCCGTCCTCATGCCGTTCACCTACTCCATCACCGTGGGCGTGGGCGGCGGCGTCATCGCGTACACCGTCATCAAGGCCGCGCAGGGCAGGTGGCGCGAGCCGGGCGCCTTCATGTGGGTGCTCACCGCCGTCTTCGCCGGCTACTTCGCCCTGCACCCCATCGAGCAGTGGCTCGGCGTCACGTGAGGAGCGTGCGACCACCGTGCTGGAACTGGCCGAGGAACTCGCCCGCTGGAGCGCGCAGGGCCGCGACTTCGCCGTGGCCACGGTCGCGGGCGTACGCGGCAGTGCCCCCCGCCCGCTGGGCGCGGCCCTGGCCGTCGCCGCGGACGGCACGGCCGCCGGATCGGTCTCCGGCGGCTGCGTGGAGGGCGCCGTCTACGAGCTGTGCCGCGAGGCCCTGACGGGTCGGCAGCCGGTGCTGGAACGATTCGGCTACTCCGCCGAGGACGCCTTCGCCGTCGGCCTGACCTGCGGCGGCGAGCTCGACGTGCTCGTCGCGCCCGCCGACCCGGTGACCACGGCGGCCGTCCGCGCGGCGGCGGACGGCGCGAGCGTGGCACTGGTCCGCCTCCTGACCGGCCCGCCCGGCCTGCTCGGCCGGGCCGTGCTCGTCACACAGGACGGCACGTACGAAGGCGGCCTGGGCGGCGGCGAGGCACTGGACGCCACGGCCGTCCGCGAGGCCCGCGCCCTGCTGCACGCCGGCCGCACCGGCCTCGTCGAGGTCGGGGCCGACGGCGCCCGCTGCGGGGAGACCGTCCGGCTGCTGGTCGAGTGCCGCGTCCCGCCGCCGCGGATGCTCGTCTTCGGCGCGATCGACTTCGCCGCGGCGCTCGTGCGCGCCGGCAAGTTCCTCGGCCACCACGTCACCGTGTGCGACGCGCGGCCCGTCTTCGCCACCCCCGCACGCTTCCCCGAGGCCGACGAGGTGGTCGCCGACTGGCCCCACCGCTACCTGGAACGCCAGCAGCTGGACGCGCGCACGGTGGTGTGCGTGCTGACCCACGACGCCAAGTTCGACATCCCGCTGCTCGAACGCGCCCTGCGGCTGCCGATCGCCTACGTCGGCGCGATGGGCTCGCGCCGCACCCACGCCACCCGCCTCGCCCGGCTGCGCGCAGCGGGCCTGACCGACGCCGAACTGGCCCGCCTGCACTCCCCGATCGGCCTCGACCTGGGCGCCCGCACCCCCGAGGAGACCGCCCTGTCCATCGCCGCCGAGATCGTCGCCGTACGGCACGGCGGCTCCGGCGCCCCCCTGACGGCCGGGACCATGCCGATCCACCCCGATGCGCAGGACCTGGTGCGTACTTAGGCTGAGCCTGTTCAGTACCAGGGGGGAGGGGCCGGAAATGAGCCGGTGGCTTGCGGTGTGCCTGCGCGTGGTGGTCCTGGCGGTCGCCGTCCTCGGCCTCGTCCGGGCCACCTCGTGGGCGGGGGAGGCGTACCACGACCGCGTCGCGTACCGCGAGGCGCCCGCGTGCGCCGGTGCGCATGCCGAGGACGACTGCGTCGCGCAGGTGACGGGCGAAGTCGTGGACAAGGGCATCAGAGGATGCCCCGGAGAGGAGTGCCACGAGGACCACCGCCTGCGCATCCGCCACGGCGGGGAGACCACCTGGCTGAGCGTCGACCCGCAGACCTTCGAGGCGGCACACGTCCACGCCCCCGCCGACCTGCGCATATGGCAGGGCACCGTCACCAGCGTCGCGGTCGGCGGCCACACCACCCGCCTGCTGCCCGACTCCGGCAGCTCGCTGCTGTGGCGGCTCGCCGCCTGCTGGCTCCTGCTCGGGGTCGCGGTGTTCGCCACGACGGTGCCGCGCCGGCCGCCTGCGGGCTTCCTCGCCACGGGCTGGCTGCTGCTGACGCCCTGCGCCGTCGTCGTCGCGGACAGCGTCCTGCTCGGCACGGTCGGCGCGGGCGACGTGGTCTTCGGCGCCCTCCTGGCCGTCCCGGCCGCACTGGTGGGCATCCTGGGCCCCCGCATCGCCAGGGCCCGCGCGGGGCAACGCGGCTCCTAGGGCGCGGGGCTTCGCCCGGGCCTGGGGGTGGCGCGTCGACTGCGGGCCGTCGGTGGCCGTTCGCGCAGTTCCCCGCGCCCCTATGGGGCGCCGTGGCTGGTGCAGTGCCCCGTC
>NZ_BAAJPZ010000037.1:0-26899 GCF_057552455.1 Streptomyces sp. PKA51 | reverse complement strand
CTATGGGGCGCCGTGGCTGGTGCAGTGCCCCGTCAGGGGCGCGGGGAACTGCGCGACAAGCCACGACGCACCCGCAGACGAGGGGCCGTGTCGCGCCCGCGCCGCGGCAGCCGCACATCGACACCGCCCCGCGCCCCTTACGGGGCGCTCCAATGATCCGCCGCCCAGGCCCTGGGGCGGCGCCCTAGGATCGGCGGATGACGACCGGCACCTGGCACCCCACCGGCCCCGGCGTGCTGCGCCTGCCCTCCGGCCGCCTGATCCGCGGCCGCGGCCTGCGCCGCCCCCTGCCCCCGGGCCCGCACCCCGACTACGCCGTTCACCTGCTCGGCAAGCAACCCCCCGCGACCGCCTGGGAGTCCTGCTGGCTGCGCTGGCCCGACTTCCGCCTGCCGAGCGACCCCGACCGGGCCCGCTCCGTCCTGCATGACGCCTGGATGCGCGCTGCCACCGAACGTGTGGAGATCGCCTGCGCCGGCGGCCGCGGCCGCACCGGCACCGCCCTGGCCTGCATCGCCGTCCTGGACGGCGTGCCCGCCGGCGAGGCGGTGGCGTACGTGCGTGCCCACTACGACCGCCACGCCGTCGAGACGCCCTGGCAGCGGCGCCACGGCGGACGCTTCGGCCGCGCCTGAGCCCGGTTACCAGCGCAGCAGCACCAGTTCGGTGGTGAAGCCCGGCCCCATGGCCACCAGCAGCCCCGCCGATCCCGGGGCGGGCGGGGCGGCCATGTGGCGGCGCAGGACGTCCAGTACGGAGGCGGAGGAGACGTTGCCGTGCTCGGCCAGGGAGGCGCGGGTGTGGACGAGCGCGGCGGGCGGCAGGCCCAGGGGGCGGGCCACGGCGTCGACGACCTTGGGCCCGCCCGGGTGGACGACCCATGCGGCGACGTCCTCCACGGTCAGGTGGTGGTCGGCGAGGAAGCGGTGGACCTCCTCGGGCAGGTGCTTCTCCGTGACCTCGGGCACCTCGGGGGAGAGGAAGACGGCGAGACCGTGCGTCCCCGCGCGCATCCCCATCAGGTGCCCCGTGCCGGGGTGCAGGCGGCTGCGCCCGGCCAGCAGCGCGGGGCCGTGCGCCGCGGCGCACGGGTGCCGTGCGCCGAGGACGACGACGGCCGCCGCGGCGTCACCGAAGAGGGCCGTGGCCACGAGGTTGGGCGGTGAGGTGTTCGCGCACTGGAAGTTCAGCGAGCACAGCTCGACCGACACCAGCACGGCCACCCGCTCGGGGTGGGCGCTCAGGTGGTCGTGCACCCGGGCCAGGCCGGCCGCCCCGCCGGCGCAGCCCAGCCCCAGCAGGGGCAGGCGCACGACGTCCGGCGGCAGCCCGGCGTCGCGGACGAGCCCGGCGTCGTAGGAGGGCACGGACACGCCCGTGGTGGTCGTGCTCACCAGCGCCCCGACCTCGTCCGGCCGCACGCCGGCCGCCGCCAGGGCCCGGGCCACGGCCTGGTGGCCGAGCCTCGCCGCGGTGGCGGCCCAGACCTCGTTGTACTCGGTGAACGTGCGGGGCCGGCGGTACGCGTCCAGCGGCAGCGACAAGTTGCGGTGGGCGATGCCGCAGCGCGCGGCGATCGCGCTGAACCGGCGCCGTACGTCGGCCTCTCCGGAGAGGAACGCCTCACCGAACACGGCGGCGATCTCCTGCTGCCGGTAGCGGTGGGGCGGTACGGCGAGCGCGACGGCGGCCACGCGCGGACCGGGGACGTGCACATCGACGGTCACGGATCCCCCTGTGGTCGTGCGCGGCTCACCTCGCCCTACGGTGCGGGGGCGCCGGGGCGTACGGGCAGGGCGCGATGTACGGGATGCGGCGCTGTGGGCCGGCAGTGCTCCCGAGGGGGCCGGGCGCATGGTGCAACGCGCGGCACGGCGGGGTAGCCAGGAGACTCAAGGGGAAACGGACGCGGGGGGAAGCAATGCCGGTCGGCAGGCGTGGTGTCGCAATGGTCCTGGGCTTTTTCGCGATGGTTGCCGCGACCGCCTTCGGGGTGCCGGCAGCGCACGCCCACGGGTCGTCGTTCGAGTGCACCGGCCAGGAGAACATCACCTACGGCGCTCTGAGCCTGTCCTCCGAGCCCACCCCGGTGTCCGTGGACGGGCTCTACCACTGCTCGGACGACTCCGGCTGGAAGGCCACGGCCCCGTACCACACCGAGGGCACCACGCCCGGCACGTGCCTGCTGTTCGCCTCCAACCAGTCGCGGGAGACCGTGCGGTACAGCGACGGGACCACGTCGGTCATCGCGTACAAGAACGGCACCTCCACCCGCGTGCTCGGCGTCAACCGTGCCACCCTCCACGGCGTCGTGGTCGCCGGCCGCGGCAAGGGCTCCACGGCGCGCAAGACGATCCAGACCCTTCCCGACGGCCTGCCCACCGACTGCGCCCTGGCCGGCGGCATCAAGCACAGCACCGGCTTCACGCACCTGAGCATCGAGGCAGAGTGAGTACCAGGGCGTCGAACTCCTCCCCGCCGTCCGCGAACCGGCACCGGCCCACGTTCACATAGCCCCACCCGCGGTACGCGGCCTGGGCCGCGCCCGCCGCCGGGTACGCATGAAGGGCGGCGCGCTCGACACCGGCACCGTCCAGGAGCGCCGCGTGCAACGCGGCCGCCGTACCGCACCGGCGCCACGGCGCGCGCACGGCGAGCTGCACGACCGCGAACGCACGCGCCCCCGTCTCCCGCGTGAACTCCGGCGGCAACGGCTCCAGCATGAACCCCCACCACGTCGCCTCCGCCGGCAACGGGAAGCCGAAGGCGAACCCCACGACCTCCGCCCCCTCCCGCGCCAGCACCAGCCGGAATCCGGGGCGCTGCGCGTGCTGCCGGAAGCGACCGGCGAACGCCTCGGCGTCCTGCGGGCCTTCGCCGTACGGCGGTTCGGCGTAGACCTCTTCGTAGGCGGGCAGGAAGGCGCCCAGCAGCCGCGCCGCCTGCGGGCCCTCGTGCCGTTCGTACGTCACTGTCACCGCGATGCCCCCCTCCAGGGCCGTGGCCGGTGGGCGACAATCGTGCCATGAGACTCGACGATCTTGTCCTGCCCGGCACCGGGGCCTCGGCAGCGGCCCTGGAGGTGGCGAGCGCGTACTGCTCGCCCGCCCTCCTGAACCATTCGATCCGCTCCTACCTGTGGGGCGCGGCCCACGCCACCGCCCACGACATCGCCTTCGACGCGGAGCTGCTGTACGTCGCCGCCCTGCTCCACGACCTCGGCCTGGTGCCGGAGTTCGACAGCCACACCGTGCCCTTCGAGGAGGCCGGCGGCCACGTCGCCTGGGTCTTCGCGGCCGCCGCCGGCTGGCCCGCGGACCGGCGCCGGCGCGTCAGCGACGTCGTCGTCCGGCACATGTGGAGCCGCGTCGACCTCGCCGACGACCCCGAGGGCCACCTGCTGGAGTACGCCACCTCCCTGGACATCTCGGGCCGCGGCGCCGACGCCCTCCCCGCGGCCCTGCGCACCGACGTCCTGGAGCGCTACCCGCGCCTGGGACTTCCGGACGAGTTCATCACCTGCTTCAAGGACCAGGCGGCCCGCAAACCGGGCAGCGCGGCGGCATCCGCGATCGCCGCGGGCATCACCGAACGCGCCACGACGAACCCCCTGGACGGCTGAGGTCCCTCCTCGGGCGCCCGCGTGACGGTGTCAACGAGGTGCTGCCGCCCGTCGCCCGCAGGACGGGATCCGACGCCCCGGGCGCAACCAGCAACCGTCTCATCGGTTAATCGCACGCATGAGACGGCCGGGGCACCGGCCCCGACGCACTTCAGGGAGTCAGCAATGCTGCAGCGCATCGCCACGTCCGCCCTCGGTCTCGCCCTCGCGGCGGCAGGCGCCCTCGCCCTCGCCGCCCCGGCGGGCGCCCACGACAGGGGACAGGCCGTCGCCCACGACGACTGCACGGCCGGCAACATCTGTTTCTGGTCCGAACCCGGCTTCCGCGGGCAGAAGACCGTCTACAAGTCCGCGCTCGTCGAATGCACCCGCATCATCAAGCCGTCCGCGGACGCGCCCGAACGCCTGATGACCGCCCGCTCCGTCAAGAACCGCACCGACCGGACCGTGGTCATCGGCTACAACGACCCGCTGTGCCTCGTCCCCACCGGCCTCACGGCCGCCCACACCCCCCTCCACCTGACGGCCCTGTCCGACAATGCCGACCTCGGCCAGGGCATCCGGTACATCCGCACCACCTGAGCGCGCCTCACGACGTCACGCCTCACGACGTCACGCCTCAAGAACGCTGCGCCTCAAGAACGCTGCGCCGCCATCTCGCGGACCATCCGGACGAGCGCCGGGATCGCCGGATGGGCCGGGACGCCGGCGCGCCAGGCCAGGAACAGGGGCACGGCAGGGGCGTCCGCCAGCGGGCGGTAGGCGATCGTCGGGTGGTCGTGCAGGCGGGGCGTCGCCGCCGTCGAGATGCCGACCGCCCGGCCCGCGGCAATGGCCGTCAGCCACTCGTCCGTGTTGGCCACCTCGATCGTGCGCGTGGGGCGCGCCCCGGCCGGCCACAGGTCCAGCGTCGTGGTGCCCGCCACCGTGTTCAGCGCGATCGGCCAGGCGACGAGATCCGCCAGCGTGAGGGTCTCGCGGCCGGCCGGCTCGCTGCCCGCGGGCACCACGGCGACCCGCTCCTCCTCCAGCAGCAGTTCCGTCACCAGCCCCGGCGCCGTCACCTCGCCCCGCAGCAGCGCCACGTCCACCGCGCCCCGGGTGAGCCCGGCCGTCCGGTCGTCGATGCGGCGCAGCTGCAGCGGTACGTCCGGGTGCTCCGCGTCCCAGCGGCGCAGCAGGGGAACCGTGTGCTCCCCGAAGGCGGCCCACGGGTGCCCCAGGCGCAACGGCAGCACCGGCAGCGCCCGCGGATCGAGAGCCGCGTCCACTGCGGCCAGCGCGGTGGTCGCCCGCTCCCGGAACGCCCGGCCCGCAGCCGTCAGCTCCAGGTGGTGCGTGGAACGGTCGATCAGACGCACGCCGAGATGGTCTTCGAGCTGGCGCAGCGTACGGGACAGGGCGGGCTGGCCGGTGTGCAGCCGGGCGGCGGCACGCGTGATCGTGCCCTCGTCGGCGATGGCGAGAAAGGCCCGTAGGTGGCGCAGCTCCATGGTCATGCCTGGCAAGCATAATGGCCGATGAACCGGCATTTCCCGGAGGAGCGGGCCGCTTCGTAGCGTGGAGCCATGACGCGAACGAAGTCCCCGGTGGCGGGCGAAGCACTCACCCGCATCCGCAGGACGCCCGGCGGCCCCGGCAGCCTCGGCGGCATCGCCCTGGTCCTGGCCGGCACGCTCTCGGTGCAGTTCGGCTCCGCCGTGGCCGCCCTCCTCCTCCCGCGCGCCGGCGCCCTCGGCGTGGTCGCGCTGCGGGTGAGTCTCGCGGCGGCCCTCCTGCTCGCCGTCTGCCGGCCCCGGCTGCGGGGCCACAGCCGCGGCGACCGGGCCGTCGTCGGCGCCCTCGGGCTGGCGCTCGGTGGCATGAACATCCTCTTCTACCAGGCGATCGACCGCATCCCGCTGGGACCGGCGGTCACGCTGGAGGTCCTCGGCCCGCTGGCTCTGTCCGTGGTCGCCGCACGCCGCGCGACCAGCCTGCTGTGGGCCGCACTCGCCCTCGTCGGCGTCTTCCTCCTCGGCCGGGACGGCCTCGACCGCACCGACCCGGCAGGCGCCGCCTTCGCCCTCGGCGCGGGTGCCCTGTGGGCGGCGTACATCGTCTTCACCTCGCGCGCGGGAGCGCGCTTTCCCCGCCTGGACGGACTGGCACTGGCGATGGCAGTGGCCGCGCTGATCAGCCTGCCGCCGGGGATCGGTGCGGCGGGCACGACGCTGCTGGAGCCGCACGTCCTGGGCCTGGGCCTGGCGGTGGCGCTGCTGTCCTCGGGCGTCCCGTACGCCCTGGAACTCCTGGCCCTGCGCCGCCTGTCCGCACCGACGTTCGCGGTCCTGATGAGCCTCGCCCCGGCGGTGGCGGCCCTGGCGGGCTTCCTGATCCTGAACCAGTCCCTGTCGCTGCCGCAGTGCGCGGCGATCGCCCTGGTGGTGACGGCGAGCGCGGGGGCGGTACGGACAGGACGGGCGGGACGGGTGGGGCGGCGCGGCTGAGGAGGCCCCCGTCGTTGACGTCGTGTACGGCGATCAGGTCGCCGCCCACGTCCATGCGTGCGGCCCCTGTGCCGCCGAGCACCGGCTGGTGCCGGTCGGCTCGTCGCCGCCTGTGGCATCCTGGGTGGCCGAAGATGCCGCGCGAGCGAGGAGGTGGTCGGGATGAGGAGTCGCAGTCCCGAGGGAAGTCCTCGCATCAGCCTTTCGGCCCACTGAGCCGCGTTGCGTTGTCGCGCGGGATTTCCTGTTCACTGAGTCCCTGATGGGCTTTTTCTTTCGGGCGATTTCTGCTGCCCGTCATTTTGCCGGGTACGGCTGCCGTTTTCGTTGAACGTGTCGTGCGGTCGTGCTGCCGAGGCGAGGAGACGACGAAGGAGGAGAGCGGACCATGGCCGTGATCAACGAGTGGCACATGGCGGCCAACATCGGCGCGGGCCTGGGCTTCGGCGCGTGCATCGGGCTGGAGCGCCAGTGGCGGGCGCGAATGGCGGGGCTGCGCACCAATGCCCTGGTGGCCGCCGGGTCCGCTCTCTTCGTCCTGCTGTCGACGTACGGTTTCTCGACGGCGACGAGCAGCGCGGGTTACGACGGCTCGCGCGTCGCGGCGCAGATCGTCTCCGGCATCGGTTTCCTCGGTGCCGGTGTCATCATGCGCGACGGGCTGAACGTGCGGGGCCTGAACACCGCTGCCACGCTGTGGTGCTCGGCCGCCGTCGGTGCCCTGGCCGGTACGGGGCTGTACGTGCTGGCGGGGTTGGGGACGGCCGGGGTGATCGCGGCGAACACCGCGCTGCGGCCGCTGGCGCGGGGTCTGGACCGGGGGAGCCGGGGTGGCGCGGAGGTGGTCACCGACTATCTCTTCGAGGTGGTGTGCACCGAGCCGGAGGAGGCCCATGTGCGCACTCTGGTGGTGCAGGCCGTGGCGCGGCCGGGGTTCCTGCTGCGGTCGGTGCACAGCAAGGACGCCGAGACGCCGGGGAAGGTGACGGTCTCGGCGGAGCTCAGCACCGAGCGGCGCGACGAGCGCATGCTGGAGGAGGCCGTCAGCAGGCTGTCGCTGGAGCCGGCGGTCTCGGCCGTCAGCTGGACGGTGCTGAGCGGCCCGGCGGACGACGACAACGGCGACGCGGACGAGGACTACGGCCGCGGTGGGCGCCCCCAGCGCAGGGTGCGCAACCTGTTCACCCGGGGGTGAGACATGGGGTACCTTCTCGGGGCCGAGGGACACAGCAGGACGCAGGGGGAGGAACGCCGCGCGTGGGATCGTCGCTGTTCATCAAGATCTGCGGGCTGAGCACCGCGCGGGACGTCGACACCGCCGTCGCGGCGGGCGCCGACGCGGTCGGTTTCGTCTTCGCCGACAGCCCCCGCCGGGTGGACGCGGCCACGGCCCGGTGCCTGGCCGAACGGGTGCCCGGCAACGTGCTGACGGTCGGGGTCTTCCGCGGGCAGTCCGTGGCCGAGGTGCGCGAGCTGACCCGTGCCGCGGGCCTGCGCTCGGTGCAGCTCCACGGCGACGAGGGGCCGGAGCACTACGAGGCGCTGCGGCCCGAGGGCTGGACCCTGATCCGCGCCACGTCCTTCCGTGGCGCCGCGCTGCGCTGCGGTGAGCTGGGGGAGGACCACCTGCTGCTGGACGCCCCGGCGCCGGGGGCGGGCCGGCCCTGGGACTGGGGGGACGAGGCGTTCGTCGCGCCCGAGGGCCCCTGGCTGCTGGCGGGCGGCCTCGCCCCCGGCAACGTCCGCGCGGCGGTGCGGTCCACCGGCTGCTGGGGCGTGGACGTCTCCAGCGGTGTGGAGGCGAGCCGCGGCGTCAAGGACCCCGTCCTCATCGAGGAGTTCATCGCCGCGGCGCGCTCCGCCGCCGTGCGTTCCGGGGAATAAACGGAATCAGACCGGCCGCCGCGCGGGCCACGGTGCCGGTGTATGCTTCGAACGCCGACGCGATGAGCGAACGTCATTTCGGTGACTGTGGCTCCGTCATCGGCTTCCTTGTGGATGGATTCCTTCCACTTCTCGTTCCCGCGCGTTTTATTCTTCACGCACCTCCCGTTTCTCTCCAGGCACCAAGGCACGTCGGCACACGGCAAGAGCTTCGGTAATCACGAGAGCGAGGGCGGCATGACCGCGAGCGACTGTAGACTGACCGGCTCCTGGGTCGGCAGGGCCGATCTTCGGCTGATAGCCGATCAGGTAGGGACGCCGGTCTTCATTTACAGCCAGGAACAGATCCTCAAGAACATAGCCCGCATCAAAGAGGCCGCCCAGGCCGCCGGGCTCGGCTCGCGCGTCGAGCTGTACGTACCGTTCTTCCCCAACTCCAATCCCCACGTCCTGAAGCCCTTCCAGGAGCTCGGCGTGGGGATTCTGCTGCAACTGCCCAGCGAATACCGGCTGTTACGACGCTTCGGCTTCGAGAAGTTCATCGTCTCGCCGGGCCACGTCTCCGACGAGGAGATCACCTTCTGGGACCGCGCCGGCCACCCCGTCTTCCTCTCCAGCCTCGACGAGGTCGCTCACTCCCTGCGCACCGGCGCCCCGACCATCAGCGTGCGCATCGACAGCCTCGACTCGGGCAAGCCCGGCGTGAAGTTCAGCCAGCTGGGCGAACTCTCCGCACTCCTCGCCGACCACGGGCGGGAACTGGAGTGCCTGGAGGTCTACTGCGGCAGCGGCAATTCGCTCGACGACATGGTCGGCATCATCGAAAACCTGTTCCGCATCCACACCACCCACTTCCCCACCGCGCGGTCCATCAACTTCGCCGGCGGGCACGGGTTCGTGTACGAGAAATGGGACGAGGAGGACAAGCACTTCGACTGGCGGCAGTACTTCGCGGCCCTGCGCGAGATCGCCGACCGGATGGGTGTCCCCGAGCACGTCACCTTCCTCTTCGAGCCCGCCCGCGACGTCCTCGCCGACACCGGTGCGCTGCTGCTGAGCGTCGAGCGCAACGTCATCACCCACTCCGTCGGCAGCCTCGTCGTCACCGACGGCTCCCGCATGCTCATGCCCTCCGCCCAGCTGCGCGACCGCCGCCACAACGTGGTCTTCCTCGACGCCGACATGAAGGAGATCCCGCCGGGCGACGGCACCAAGAGCGTCGAGGCGATGCTGCGCGGCCGCAGCATCCTGCGCCACGACTACATCCTGCCCGGCGAGTACACCGTGCCCGAGGGCGTGGGGGCCGGCGGCCACCTGCTCATCCTCGACGTCGGCGCCTACTGCGCCACCCAGCACATGGAGTTCCTCAACATCCCGCCGGCCGCCGAAGTGCTCATCGACACCGCCGGAACGCCGCACCTGATCACCGCCCGGGGCGACGACCTCGACAAGTGGCGACACCTGCTGCACGAGAAGCAGCCCGTCGGGCGCTAGCACCACAGCCGGCACCCGACCGTGCCCCCAGCGTCCGGACGATTTCGACCCACGGCGAGGAGCGGGCCCGTGCCCACCGACGACCGAGCACTGCCTTCATCCGACAGCGACCCCTTCGAGCTCTTCGGCACCTGGCTCACCGACGCGGAGGCCGCCGAGCCCAACGACCCCAACGCCGTGGCCATCGCCACCGCGGGCCCCGACGGCCTGCCCGACGTGCGCATGGTGCTGCTCAAGGGATACGACACCGACGGATTCGTCTTCTACACCAACACCCTGTCGCAGAAGGGCACCGAGCTCGCCGCCAACATGCAGGCGGCCGGCGTCCTGCACTGGAAGTCCCTGCGCCGGCAGGTGCGCTTCCGCGGGCCCGTGGAGCGCGTCACGGACGGCGAGGCCGACGCCTACTTCGCCTCCCGCCCCCGCGACAGCCGCATCGGCGCCTGGGCCAGCCGGCAGTCCCGCCCGCTGTCCGGCCGCGCCGAGCTGGAGGAGGCCGTGGCCCGCGAGACCGCCCGCTTCGCCGCAGGCGAGGTGCCGCGCCCGCCGCACTGGACCGGCTACCGGGTCAGGCCCGTCTATCTGGAGTTCTGGACGGACAGGCCCTTCCGGCTGCACGACCGCCTGGTGTTCACCCGGGACAAGCCGGAGGGCGACTGGGACAGGGGCCGGCTCTACCCCTAGGGCGCCCCGTCCGCCGGCTCTTCGTCGAGGGGCACCACGGCGCCCCGAAGGGGCGCGGGGCGTTGTCGATCTGCGGCTGCCGCCGCGTGGGCGCGATCGGCCACCGACAGCCCGCAGCCGATCGCGCCACCCCGAGGCCCGGGCGAAGCACGGCACCCTGCCTGCCGGCGCGCCGTGGCCGATCGCGCAGTTCCCCGCGCCCCCGGCAGGGGGCACCATGGTGCCGCGCGACGAAGATTCACCGGACAGGCCCTGGCGGCGGCCCCGCGCCCAGCGGCCCGTACCACCGCACCATCCCGTACCCGGCCCACACTTCAGGGACAGCACGCATGTACTTCACGCACACCGATGCCGTCTGGGAGGCCCACCCGGGCCTGCGCGCCGCCGTGATCGCCGTCGACGGCGTCCTCGGCATCACCGCCACCCGCGCCTACCAGGACAAGCTCCTGCCGCGCATCGAGGAACGCCTCGCCGCCGGCGGCGAATCCGCCATGCCGGAGATCTCCGCCTGGCGCGAGGCGTTCTCCGCCATGGGCCTGAAGCCCACCCAGTACCGCTGCGCCTCCGAGGCCCTGCTGCGCCGCTACCGCAAGGAGCGCTCGCTGCCGGCCTTCCACCCGCTCGTCGACTACCTCAACACCGTCTCCATGGCCTTCGCCGTGCCCGTCGCCGTCTTCGACTGCGACCGCGTCGCCGAGGGCATCACCGTCCGCCCCGCCGAGGGCACCGAGGAGTACACCACCTTCCAGGGCGGGAGCGAGCACCCCGCGCCCGGCGAGATCGTCTTCACCGACGCCGCGGGGTACGCCCACTCCCGGCGCTGGACGTTCCGGCAGAGCGCCCGCTCGGTGGTCGGCCCGCACACCGAGCGCGCCCTGATCGTCGCCGAGGCCCTGCACCCGAGCGCCGAGGCCGACCTGACCGCCCTCCAGCAGGAGATCACCGCCGTCCTGGGCGAGTGCCGCGTACGCGTCGGCGCCACCAGGCTCGTGCGGCCGACCGAGCGCCGGCTGGAGTTCTTCTCCCCCTCCGCCGACGAGGAACCCCCCAGCGAGGAGAGGCCGTGACCACTATCGAGGAGACCCCGCGCACCGATCCCGCGGCCGGCCTCGCGGCCGTGCGGCAGGCCGTGGACCGTGCGTGCGCCCGCGCCGGGCGGGAGAGGTCATCGGTCACCCTCGTGGCCGCCTCCAAGACCGTGCCGCCCGACGTCCTGGCGCGCACGGTCGACGCCGGGCACCTGGTGTACGGCGAGAACCGCGTCCAGGAGGCCCGCGCGAAGTGGCCGCCCCTGCGCGAGCGATGTCCGCAGCTCGAACTGCACCTGATCGGGCCCCTGCAGAGCAACAAGGCCCGGGAGGCGGTGGCCCTGTTCGACGTCGTCCACTCCCTGGACCGCGCGAGCCTGTGCCAGGCCCTCGCCCGCGCATGCGCCGGCCAGGGCCGCATGCCCCGATTCTTCGTCCAGGTCAACACCGGTGCCGAGCCGCAGAAGGCCGGTGTCCTGCCCGACGCCGCGGACGCCTTCGTCGCCGCCTGCAAGGAGACCTACGGCCTCGACGTACGCGGCCTGATGTGCATCCCGCCGGCCGGTGAGCCGCCGGAGCCGCACTTCGCCCTGCTCGCCGACATCGCCGAGCGCAACGGGCTGACGTGGCTGTCGATGGGCATGAGCAACGACTACGCCAGTGCCGTCGAGCACGGGGCCACCCATGTGCGCGTGGGCAGTGCGATATTCGGTGCGCGGCCGCCGTGGACGGCCGCATGAGCAGGCCCGCACGCTACGACATCCTCTTCGAGCCGGTGCGCATCGGCCCGGTCACCGCGAAGAACCGCTTCTTCCAGGTGCCGCACTGCAACGGCATGGGCCGGGCCTTCCCCAGCGCCATGGCCGCCATGCGCGAGGTGAAGGCCGAGGGCGGCTGGGGGGTGGTCGTCACCGAGCAGTGCGACGTCCACCACTCCGGCAACCACCTGCGCGAACTGCGCCTGTGGGACGAGCAGGACATCCCCCATCTCGCCCGGGCCGCCGAGGCGATCCACCGCCACGGCGCCCTGGCCGGCATCGAGCTCGCGCACAACGGCTTCCACGTCGCCAACCTCGAAAGCCGCACCGTCCCCATCGCGCCCAGCCTCCGGCCCACCCGCGGGATCGCCCCCGTCACCGCCCGGGCCATGGACAAGGACGACATCCGCGCCGCCCGCCGCTGGCACCGCACCGCCGCCCTCAACGCCCGGCGCGCCGGCTTCGACATCATCTACGTCTACGCCGGCCACGACATGTCGCTGCCCGTCCACTTCCTCTCCCGCCGCCACAACCACCGCACCGACGAGTACGGCGGCAGCCTGGCCAACCGCGTCCGCTTCCTGCGCGAGCTCGTCGAGGACGCCAAGGAGGCCGTCGGCGACACCTGCGCCGTCGCCCTGCGCTTCGGCGTCGACGAGCTGATGGGCCCGCGCGGCATCGGCGCCGAGGACGAGGGGCGCGAGGTCGTCGAGATGCTCGCCGAGCTGCCCGACCTGTGGGACGTCAACCTCAGCAACTTCGACAACGACGGGCAGACCTCCCGCTTCGCCGCCGAGGGCTTCCAGGCCGCGTACGTGAAGTTCGTCAAGAGCGTCACCACCAAGCCCGTGGTCGGCGTCGGACGCTTCACCTCGCCCGACACCATGGCCGCCATGGTGCACGGCGGCACCCTCGACCTCATCGGCGCCGCCCGGCCCTCCATCGCCGACCCCTTCCTCCCCCGCAAGATCGAGGAAGGCCGCTTCGAGGACCTGCGCGAGTGCATCGGCTGCAACATCTGCGTGGCCGGGGACAAGGCGGGGGTGCCCATGCGCTGCACCCAGAACCCCACCATGGGCGAGGAGTGGCGGCGCGGCTGGCATCCCGAGTACATCCCGCCCAAGGACACCGACGACACCGTCCTCGTCGTCGGCGCGGGCCCCGCGGGCCTGGAGGCGGCCCGTGCCCTGGGCCAGCGCGGGTACGAGGTGCTGCTGGCCGACCGCGCCCGTGAACTCGGCGGCCGGGTCACCCTGGAGAGCCGGCTGCCCGGCCTGGGGGAGTGGGCCCGGGTGCGCGACTGGCGCCTGACCCAGCTGCGCCGGATGCGCCATGTGCAGCTCGCGCCGGACAACGAGATCACCGCGGACATGGTGCTCGGCGCCGGCTTCTCGCTCGTCGCCGTGGCCACCGGGGCCGCCTGGCGCGCCGACGGCATGGGCCGCGTCCACAGCGAGCCGCTGCCGGGCCTGGCCGCCGTGCCCGTCCTGACCCCGGACGACATCATGGCCGGGCGCCTGCCCACCGGCCGGGTCGTGGTGTTCGACGACGACCACTACTACATGGGCGGGGTTCTCGCCGAGCGGCTGGCCGCGCACGGCTGCGAGGTCACCTTCGTCACCCCCGAGCCGCTGGTGTCGGCCTTCACCCAGTTCACGGCCGAACACAAGCGCGTGCAGCGGCGGGTGATGGAGGTGTGCGCCGCCGTCCTGCCGACCACGGCCCTCGTCCGCCTGCAGCCGGAGGCCGCCGTGCTCGCCTGCACCTACACCGGCCGCGAGCGGACCGTCGCCGCGGACGCCGTCGTCCTGGTCACCGGCATGGTGCCGCGCGACGAGCTCTACCGGGACCTGCGCGCCCACGGGGAGCAGGCGCTGGCGGCCGCGGGCATCCGCCGCGTCGTACGGGTCGGCGACTGCCTGGGGCCGGGCATCATCGCGGCCGCCGTGCACAGCGGTCACCTCTTCGCCCGCACCCTCGACACCGCCCTGACCGACGAGACACCCTACCGGCGCGAGAACGTCGAGCTCCGCCCGGAGCGGCCCCTGCCCCTGCTCGGCGCCGACCCGCGGGCCACGCGCTGAAGGAGACGAAGCCCATGACCGGAGCTCCCGCATCGACCGACCCCGAATCGACCAACCACGCATCCACCGGCCCCGCATCGACCGACGTCGCGTTCGCCGACTTCAAGGACGTGGTCCGCACCGTGGCGACCGGGGCGGCGCTCACCCGCCGGCAGGCCGCGCACGCCTTCGAGATGATGATGGCCGGCCGGGCCACCCCCTCCCAGATGGGCGCGCTGCTGATGGCCATGCGGCTGCGCGGCGAGACCGTCGAGGAGATCACGGGCGCCGTCACGGCCATGCGCGCGCGGATGCTCGCCGTCGCCGCCCCGCCCGGCGCGATGGACCTGCTCGGCACCGGCGGCGACGCCTCCGGCTCGTACAACATCACCACCTGCGCCGCCTTCGTCGTCGCCGGCGCCGGCGTGCCCGTCGCCAAGCAGGGCAACCGGGCGCTGTCCTCGCGCAGCGGCGCCGCCGACGTCCTGGCCGCCCTCGGCGTACGGATCCAGCTGCCGCCCGCCGCCATCGAACGCTGCCTGGCCGAGGCCGGCATCGGCTTCATGTTCGCCCCCGACCACCACCCGGCCTCCCGCCATGTGCACCCCACCCGCATCGAGCTCGCCACGCGCACCGTCTTCAACCTGATGGGCCCGCTGACCAATCCGGCCGGGGTGCGCCGGCAGGTCGTCGGCGTCTTCGCCCGCGAGTGGACCGAGCCGCTGGCCCGGGTGCTCGGGGAACTCGGCTCGGAGCGGGCCCTGGTCGTCCACGGCTCCGACGGCCTGGACGAGATCACCACCGCCGGTCCCACCACGATCGCCTCGCTCGAGAACGGCACGGTCTCGACCTTCGAGGTCGCCCCGGAGGACGTGGGCCTGCCCCGCGTGGCCCCCGAGCGGCTGAGGGGCGGCGACGCGGCGGCCAACGCCGCGGCGCTGCGGGCCGTGCTGCGCGGCGAGCCGGGGCCGTACCGGGACGTGGCGCTGTTCAACGCGGCCGCGGGGCTCGTGGTGGCCGGCCGGGCCGCGGACCTCAAGGAGGGCGTGGCACTGGCCGCGCAGTCCGTGGACTCCGGCGAGGCCCACCGCCGCCTGGACCTCCTGGTGGCCGCCTCGAACGCCTGACCTGCCCTGCCCTGCAGCAACCGTCCTGCGAGGAGCCTGCCTTGTCCGACTTCCTGCCCCGCATAGAGGCCTACAAGCGCGAGGAGATCGCGGCGGCCAAGCGCGAGCGCCCGCCGGCGCTCCTCGCCCGCGAGGCCGCCGCGGCCCCGCCGCCGCGCGGCTTCCTCGCCGCGATCGAGACCCGCACGGCGGGCGGCGCGTACGCCGTGCTCGCCGAGATCAAGAAGTCCAGCCCCTCCAAGGGCCTCATCCGCGCCGACTTCGACCCGCCCGCCATCGCTCGCGCCTACGAGGCCGGCGGCGCCACCTGCCTGTCGGTGCTCACCGACGCCCGCTCGTTCGAGGGCGCCCCCGGGCACCTGACGGCGGCCCGCGAGGCGACCGCCCTGCCGGTGCTGCGCAAGGACTTCCTCTACGACCCGTACCAGGTCCTGCAGGCCCGGGCCTGGGGCGCCGACGCCGTACTGATCATCATGGCCGCGGTCGACGACGCCACCGCCAAGGACCTGGAGGACACCGCCCTCGGCCTCGGCATGGACGTGCTCGTCGAGGTCCACGACGAGCGGGAGCTGGAGCGCGCGCTGCGCCTGCGCTCCCGCCTGCTCGGCATCAACAACCGCGACCACCACACTTTCGAGACGACGCTGGCCACCAGCGAGCGCCTGGCGCCGCGGGTGCCGGCCGAGCGCGTCGTCGTCGGGGAGAGCGGCCTGACCGGCCCGGCCGACCTCGCCCGGCTCGCCCGGGTGGGCATCACCGCCTTCCTCGTCGGCGAGTCGCTCATGCGGAAACCGGACATCGAGGCGGCCACCCGTGCGATTCTG
Organism: Streptomyces sp. PKA51; assembly: GCF_057552455.1. NCBI lineage: Bacteria > Bacillati > Actinomycetota > Actinomycetes > Kitasatosporales > Streptomycetaceae > Streptomyces > Streptomyces sp. PKA51. Next base: position 10,926 of record NZ_BAAJPZ010000037.1, on the reverse strand, counting down.
ACGCGGGAAACGCCCGAGCGCGACGCGGCGATCGAGTAAAACGTCTTTCGTACGGTGTCCTTTCCGTACGATCCGATCCCGCCTCCGTCGCTAAGGAGCACCGCCCGTGGGCATCGAATTCCTGGTCACCTCGTTAATCGTGACCGTCTCGCCCGGCACCGGCGTCCTGTACACCCTCGCCACCGGGCTCTCGCGCGGCTTCCGGCCGAGCATCGTGGCCGCCTTCGGGTGCACCCTGGGAATCGTCCCCCACATGGCCGCCACCATCATGGGCCTGGCGGCGCTCATGCACACCAGCGCGCTGGCCTTCCAGACCTTCAAGTACCTCGGCGTCGCCTACCTGTTGTACGTCGCGTGGAACACCTGGCGCGACCGCGGCACCCTGAGCGTCGACGAGCAGCAGGGCGAGCCGCCCTCGGCCGCCCGGGTGACCCTGACCGGCATCCTGCTCAACATCCTCAACCCCAAGCTGACCATCTTCTTCCTGGCCTTCCTGCCGCAGTTCGTCAGCACCGACGAGGCCGACCCGGTGCCGCGCATGCTGGAGCTGAGCGCCGTCTTCATGCTGATGACGTTCGTGGTCTTCGTCGGCTACGGCCTGCTGGCCGCCTCCGTCCGCGACCACGTCATCTCCCGGCCCCACGTGATGATGTGGATGCGCCGCACCTTCGCCGGCGCCTTCGTGGCGCTGGGCGCCAAGCTGGCGTTCACCAACGTCTGAGGCGCCGGCGGCGGGCCGTCGGCCCGCCGCCGACCCGCCGTCAGGACTCCTCGTCGTGCCGGTGCCCGGGGTGGCGCAGGTGCATCCACATGTCCCGGGCCCGGCGGCCCGCCTCGGTGCGGCTGCGGGCGACCAGCCGCCGCGCCTGCTCCGGCGTCTCGACCATCGGGCCGGAGCCGCGCAGCGGCTTGCCCGCCGTCTCGTGCAGGAAGAACGCCGAGAAGAAGCCGACGACGCCCGCGCCCATCAGGTAGTAGGCCGGGATCATCTCGTTGTGCGTGCTCTCCAGCAGCGCCGAGACGACCAGCGGCGTGGTGCCGCCGAACAGCGAGACGGAGATGTTGTACGACACCGACAGCGCCCCGTAGCGCATCCGGGTGGGGAAGAGCGCCGGCAGCGTCGCCGCCGAGGTGCCGGCGAAGACCACCAGCAGCAGCCCGAGGACGAAGCAGCCGAGCGCCGGCAGCAGCACGCCGCCGGCCCGGATCAGCAGCACCGCCGGGATGGCCAGGGCGACCAGCGCGGCGCTGCCCGCCATGAACAGCGGGCGGCGCCCCCAGGTGTCCGAGCGCCGGCCGACGGTGGTGATGGTCAGCGCCACCAGGATCATCGTGGCCAGGACGAGCAGCTGTGCGGTGGTGGGGTCCTGACGGAGCGTCTCGGTCATGAACGTCGGCAGATAGGACGTCACCACGTAGTTGGTGACGTTGTAGACCACCACCAGGCCCATGCAGATGAGCACCGCGTGCCAGTGCCCGGTGAAGATCTCCTTCAGCCTGCCGTGCCCGGACTGCCGGGCCTGCTCGGCGCTGGCGACCTCGGCCTCGTTCTCGGCGGCCTCCGCGCGGAAGGCGGGCGTCTCCTCCAGGCGCATGCGCATGTAGAGCCCGATCAGTCCGAGCGGGCCCGCCACCAGGAAGGGCAGCCGCCAGCCCCAGTCGGTCATGCCGTCGGTGCCCAGGGCCGCGGTGAGCAGGGTCACCAGGCCCGAGCCGAGGGCGTAGCCGATGAAGGTGCCGAAGTCGAGCCAGCTGCCGAGGAAGCCGCGCCGCTTGTCCGGGGCGTACTCGGCGATGTACGTGGTGGCGCCCGCGTACTCGCCGCCGGTGGAGAAGCCCTGCACCAGGCGGCACAGGAGCAGCAGTACGGGGGCGGCGAAGCCGACCGTGGCGTACGCGGGCAGCAGACCGACCGCGAAGGTGCTGACCGCCATCATGATCATGGTGGCCGCGAGCACCCGCTGCCGCCCGATGCGGTCGCCCAGGGGGCCGAAGACCAGGCCGCCGAGCGGGCGCACCACGAAGGCCGCGGCGAAGGTGGCGAAGGCGGAGACGACCTGGGCGCCGGGGGACGTGGCGGGGAAGAACACCTTGCCGAGGGTGGCCGCCATGTAGGCGTACACGCCGAAGTCGAACCACTCCATCATGTTCCCGAGCGCCGCGGCCGAGACGGCGCGGTGGACCTCGGGGCGGTCGGTGACGGTGACGTCCTCGATGGTCAGCGACTGCTTGCCGCGCCGCAGCACGGTTCTGAGCATCCGGTCGGTGGCCGAAGTGCCGCCGCGCTGCGGGGTGCGCCCGGGCGCGGGTTGCCGCTTCGGGAATCTTCTGCGATCGGCGCTCAAATCCTTCACCTGCTGTGGTCGGGGCCGGGACGCGGTGGCTCCTGCCCGGCCGGGCGCGGCCCACACGTGCGATGCCCGTGGTGGACCGGTCACGCATCGTCACTTCAATGAATCTTCACATGGCGTGAGCCGTGTGTCCGTCACCACACGGCCGACCCGCGAAATGCCGGGTTTGCCGCACGCGCTTGATGATCGTGTGTCCGGATGTGTTCCCCGAGCGGGACGGGCGGCCCGGATCTGTTACTCGATCGTGTGGAGAAGTTGTGATGATCCAGTAAAGGAACAGGAAAGTGCGTCATTTGGATGGCCCGTGCACGGTGCGCCGCAAGGCAACACGGTTGGAACTGCCACCCGTTCACGTGCTTACATCTGCGCACCGCAGCGGCTCTTCGAACGGTGGTCGATCCGACCGGGCCGCTGCTGGAATGGCCGGCCTTTGGCCGCGCCTGCCCGATTCCTGCCCGAATTCCCCCGGGAAAACACGAAAGAAGGGTGCGCACTCATGCGTGACAACCTCGAGACCCGCGAGATCGCCGACGCCGAGCTGGACGCCGTGGCCGGTGGCGTCGGTATCTCCGGCGGCCTCCTCGGCGCCGTGACCGGCGACGTCGACACCGTCCTGGGCACCGTGACCGGCCTGCACACCGTCCAGGCCGCCACCGCCCTGCCCGGCCAGGTCGAGGGCATCGCCGGCGTCCACGTCGGTATTGCCGGCCTCTGAGCGACGGCTTGCGCATGAACCCCGGAACCCTCCCCGTTCCGGGGTTCATTGCCGTTCCGTTCTTTTTGCCGCCGCATCACGAATGCAGTTGAAGGACCCATCCGTGCAGTTCCGCCAAAAGGCGCTTTCCAAGCTGCAATCGCCCGAAGAACTCGATTTGCCCGTGCGTTTCGCCCGGCCGCAGGGCCGGCTCGTGCTCGCCGTCACCCTCGCCGTCCTGGCCGCCGGCTGCTGCTGGGCGCTCACCGGTACGGTTCCGGCCACACTCGGCGCGAGCGGTGTCCTGACCCACGCCGAGGGCAGCTACCTGCTGCAGAGCCCCTACGCCGGACAGGTCACCGCCGTCCTCGCCCGCGAGGGCCAGCAGCTGGCCCCGGGCGCGCCCCTGCTGACCGTCACCACCGACCGGGGCGAGAAGACGGTGCGCGCCGTGGCCGCCGGCCGGGTGACGACCCTGCGCACCCGGATCGGATCGGTCCTGGCCACCGGCGCGGACGTGGCGACCGTGGAGAAGGTGACGGACCCGGCCGAGGCACCGGTGGCCGTCCTGTACCTGCCGGGCCCGGACAGCGCCGGCATCGCCGCGGGCGCCCCCGTCGACCTCACCGTCCCCACCGCGGCCGCGCAGTACGGCGTCCTGCGCGGCCACGTCGCCCAGGTCGGCCGCACCCCCCTGACGCCCGAACAGATCACCGGCTTCCTCGGCGACACCCGCCTGGCCGCACAGTTCGCCCGCCAGGGCGACCCCGTCGCGGTCGTCGTGCGCCTCGACCGGGCGGCCACCCCCTCCGGCTACCGCTGGTCCCGCGCCGGCGGACCCCCCGAGGTCCCGCGCACCACCACCGCCGTCACCGCCGCCGTCCACCTCGCCGACCGCCGGCCCGTCGACTGGCTCCTGCCATGAGCACCACCGCGCACCGCGCCCGCCGCCGCGCCCGCCCCGCCGGCCGCCCGCCCCGGGCCGTACGGACCCCCACCGTGCTGCAGATGGAGGCCGTCGAGTGCGGCGCCGCCGCGCTGGCCATGGTCCTCGCCCACCACGGCCGCCACGTGCCCCTGGAGGAACTGCGCATCGCCTGCGGCGTCTCCCGCGACGGCTCGCGTGCCAGCAACCTCCTCAAGGCGGCCCGCAGCCACGGCCTGCAGGCCAAGGGCATGCAGATGGACCTGGCCGCCCTCGCCGAGGTCCGCCCGCCGGCCGTGCTGTTCTGGGAGTTCAACCACTACGTCGTCTACGACGGCACGGCCCGCCGCCCCGGCCGCCGCGGCGTGTACGTCAACGACCCCGCGAGCGGCCGCCGGTACGTGCCCATGGAGGAGTTCGACACCAGTTTCACCGGCGTCGTCCTCACCTTCGAGCCCGGCCCCGGCTTCCGCCGCTCCGGCCGCCGCCCCGGCCCCGCCGCCTCCCTGCGCGGCAGGCTGCGCGGCTTGTCGGGCACGATGGTCGCCGCCGTGCTCGCCAGCCTGCTGCTGGTGGTCACCGGTGCCGCGGTGCCCGCGCTCAGCCGCACCTACATCGACGAGTTCCTCATCGGCGGGCGGACCTCCTCCCTCGGCGTGCTGCTCACGGCAATGGCGATCACCCTGGTGCTCACCGCGACCCTCACCGCCCTGCAACAGGCCAACCTGCTGCGCGGGCGCATCATCTCCTCCACCCTCGGCAGCGCCCGTTTCCTGCGCCACCTGCTCCGGCTCCCGGTCGCCTTCTTCGCCCAGCGCAACCCCGCCGACCTCGTCCAGCGCCTGCGCTCCAACGACGCGGTCGCCGAGACCCTCGCCCGGGACCTGGCCGCCGCCGCGGTGGACGCCGTGGTCGTCGCCCTGTACGCGGTGCTGCTGTGGACGTACGACGCGCAACTGACCGTCCTCGGCGTCCTGATCGCCCTGCTCAACGTCGTCGCCCTGCGCATCACCGTGCGCGTACGGGCCACCGGCGCCCAGAAGCTGCGCGCCGAGAACGCCCGGCTCACCAACCTCTCCTACAGCGGCCTGCAGCTCATCGAGACCATGAAGGCCACCGGCGCGGAGGACGGATTCTTCCGCCGCTGGGCCGGCCGGCACGCGGTCACCCTCGACGTCCAGCAGCGCGTCGGCGTGCCCGCCGCCCGGCTCGCCGTCACCGCGCCCGCGCTGGCCGCGATCGACAGCGCGCTGATCCTGGCGACCGGCGGCGTCCGCGCCGTCGAGGGCCATCTGTCCATCGGTCTGCTCGTCGCCTTCCAGGCCCTGATCACCGGCTTCACCGCACCCCTGACCCGCCTCAACGGCGTGGCCGGCCGCATCCAGGACTTCGCCGCCGACGTCGCCCGCCTGAAGGACGTCGAGGACTTCCCCGCCGACCCCCTGCACACCCGCCCCGCACCCGCCGGCGCCACCCGCCGCCTCGCGGGCCACGTCGAGATGGACGGCATCACCTTCGGCCACAGCCCCCTGGACGCGCCCCTGCTCAAGGACTTCCACCTCACCGTCGGCCCCGGACAGCAGGTCGCGCTCGTCGGCGGCTCCGGCAGCGGCAAGTCCACCGTCTCCCGCCTGCTGTCCGGCCTGCACGCCCCCTGGGAGGGCACCATCCGCATCGACGGCATGCGCCTGGAGGACATCCCGCGCGGCGCGCTGGCCGCCTCCGTCTCCTTCGTCGACCAGGACGTCTTCCTCTTCGAGGGCACCGTCCGCGACAACGTCGCCCTGTGGGACCCCTCCGTCACCGACGAGGCCGTGGTGGCGGCGCTGCAGGACGCCGCCGTGTACGACGTCATCGCCCGCCGGTCCGGCGGCATCCGCAGCCGCGTCGAGCAGGACGGCCGCAACTTCTCCGGCGGCCAGCGCCAGCGCCTGGAGATCGCCCGCGCCCTGGTGCGCCGCCCCAGCGTCCTGGTCCTGGACGAGGTCACCAGCGCCCTGGACGCGGTCACCGAACGGCTCGTCATCGACAACCTGCGCCGCCGCGGCTGCGCCTGCGTCGTCATCGCCCACCGCCTGAGCACCGTCCGCGACAGCGACGAGATCGTCGTCCTCGAACGGGGCACCGTCGTCGAACGCGGCCGGCACGAGGACCTGCTGGCGGCACAGGGCGCGTACGCCCGGCTGATCGGCGGGCAAGGAGCACTGACGGCATGACGACCGGGACGACCACCTGGCACCACGACACCGTGGCCGCGGCCTTCGGCGCCCTCGGCACCCCCGTCGACTGCACCGGCCTGCGCAGCCTCGCCCTGGAGGGCCCGCACGTCCTGTGGCTCGTCGCGGCCGGCGAGATGGACCTCTTCGCCGTGGACGCGCAGGCGGCCGGCCCCTGGCACCACCTCGGCCGCCTGGCGCCCGGCTCCCTGCTGCTGGGCCCCGCCCCCGGCCCGCGGCACACCCTCGTCGGGCGCCCCGGCCGCGGCTGCGTCCTGCGCCGCATCGAACTGCGCGAACTGCAGTGGACAGAGCACGACGCCTGGTCCTGGTACGGCACCGGCGAACCCGGCCCCCTCGAACAGTCCTTCGCGCTCGGCGCGGGCCGCGGCCTGCGCGTGCTGTGCCAGACCCCCGACGACGTCCTCGGCATGCACGTCCCCGCGGGCAGCGTCCGCTACGGCGCGGCGTACGAGGGGTACGCGGACGGCACGCTCCTGGTCGACCCCGCCCTGTGGCAGGGCATGGTCGAACAGCAGCACCGGCTGCTGTACGCCGTCGACCGCTGGATCGAGGAGGCCGAACGGGCCCACGAGGACCGGGCGGCGGCCGGCATCGCGGCCGGCGAGGCCGCCCGCGCCGGCGCCGACCGCACCCTGCTGGCCTCGATCGGCGGGACCGGCCGCCGGTCCCGCCGCACCGCCGCCGGCACCGACGCGACGTACGCCGCCTGCCGCCTGGTGGCCGAGGCGGCCGGCATCGCCCTGCGGGAGCCGACCGGTTCGCCGGGCGATGCCGCCCGCCACGACCCCGTCGCCCGCATCGCCCTCGCCTCCCGCATCCGCACCCGCACCGTGCGCCTGGCCGGCGCCTGGTGGCAGGAGGACACCGGCCCCCTCGTCGGCCACCGGGAGGACGACGCGGCCCCCGTCGCCCTGCTGTGGCGCCGCGGCAGCTACGAGGCCGTCGACCCGGCGACCGGCGGCCGCGAGCGCATCGGCCGGCACAACCACGACCACTACGCACCGCGCGCCGTCATGTTCTACCGGCCCCTGCCCGACGGCCGCATCACCCTGCGCACCCTGCTGCGCTTCGGCCTGCGCGGCAGCTCCCGCGAACTGCGCGCCGTCGCGCTCGGCGTCCTGCTCGCCGTCCTCCTCGGCGCCCTCGTCCCCGTCGCGACGGGCCGGGTGCTCGGTGTGTACGTCCCGCGCGCCGAGACCGGCCTCATCGTGCAGACCGGCCTGGCCCTGGTGGCCGCCGCCGTCGTCTCGGCGGCCTTCATGCTCCTGCAGAACATCGGCGTCCTGCGCCTGGAGGGCCGCGTCGAGGCCGCGCTGCAACCGGCCGTGTGGGACAGGCTCCTCCGACTGCCCACCGCCTTCTTCGCCGGCCGCTCGACGGGCGAACTGGCGGGCGCGGCCATGGGCGTGAGCGCCATCCGCCGCACCGTCTCCGGCATCGCCCCCGTGCTCCTGCAGGCCGGCACGGTGGGCGCCGTGAACTTCGTACTGCTGCTCGTCTACAGCGTGCCGCTCGCCCTGGTGGCCCTCGCGATGCTGCTGGCCATCGCCGCCGTCTTCCTCGGGCTGGGCTGGTGGCAGCTGCGCTACCAGCGCCGGCTGGTCGCCCTGGGCCACAAGCTCGACAACCAGGCCTTCCAGACCCTGCGCGGCCTGCCCAAACTGCGCGTCGCGGCGGCCGAGAGCTTCGCGTACGCGGCGTGGGCCAAGGAATTCGCCCGCACCAGGGAACTGCAGCAGCGCATCGGCCGCCTGAAGAACACCGTCACCGTGCTCAACGCGGTGTGCCTGCCGGTGTGCACGCTCGTCCTCTTCGTCCTGCTCGCGGGCCCCGCCCGCGGAAGCCTCACGGCAGGCGACTTCCTCACCTTCAGCACGTCGGTGACGATGCTGCTGACCTCGGTCACGCAGCTGACGGGCGCCCTGCTCTCGGCGGCGGCCGTACAGCCGATGTACGAACAGCTGCGCCCCCTCCTCGAGGCCCGCCCCGAAACCCGCTCCGGCGACGCCCCACCGGGCGAACTGACCGGCGCCCTGGAGGCCCGCGACCTCACCTTCCGCTACACCGACGAGGGCCCGCTCGTCCTCGACGGCGTCTCCCTGAGCATCCGCCCCGGGGAGTTCGTGGCGATCGTCGGCGCGAGCGGCTGCGGCAAGTCGACCCTGCTGCGCCTGCTCATCGGCCTCGACACCCCCGTCTCCGGCACCGTCCTGTACGACGGCCAGGACCTGGCCGCCCTCGACCGCTCCGCGGTGCGCCGGCAGTGCGGCGTCGTCCTGCAGAACGCCCAGCCCTTCGCGGGCTCGATCCTGGAATGCATCGGCGGCGCCGAGACGTACACCCCCGAGGAGGCATGGGAGGCCCTGGCCCTGGCGGGCCTGGCGGAGGACGTCAAGGCCATGCCCATGGGCCTGCACACCATGCTCTCGGAAGGCGGCGGCACCGTCTCCGGCGGCCAGCGCCAGCGCCTGATGATCGCCCAGGCCCTCGTCCGCAAGCCCCGCCTGCTCTTCCTGGACGAGGCCACCAGCGCCCTCGACAACGACGCCCAGCGCATCGTCATCGAATCGACGCGCGCCCTGCGGGCCACGCGCATCGTCGTCGCCCACCGCCTGTCGACGGTCATGGACGCCGACCGGGTGCTGGTGATGTCGGAGGGCCGGGTCGTCCAGGAGGGTACGCCGGGTGAGCTGCTGGCGGATGCGGGCGGGCTCTTCCACGAGCTGGTGCGGCGGCAGATGGGGTGAAGGATGGAAAAGAGTTACGGCGGGCACTCGTGAGAGTGCCCGCCGTAGGGTAATAAATCGCTGACCGCTAGCTAGTCGTCGAGCTTGGACTTGGCAAGCGCGATGGCCCAGTCAACGAAGTCGTCGCTCAGTTCCTCGAAGCGATCGACATAGTATTTCCCATTGGCATCGGTGTAGACATGCAGCAACTCACCCTTGCCTCCGGGGGTCATATCCCAAAACTCCACGACCCATCCGTCGCTGCCCTCCTTGCCGTCACTCAGAACGGCAACCTCGATCAGGGAACCCTTGTAATCATGGAATCCCATGATTCGCATCACCTCACTCGCGGAACGAATGCAACATCCATTCGCCCTTGCCGCCTTGCTGTCTGAACTGGATTCCCCCCCGCGGGGCGTGAAACTCGACGATATTGTCGCCGTTCTTGTTGGTGAACGACTGCTTCGCCACCCTCGGGTCGTTCATGATATCCTCAACCATTTTCTGCCCGAGTTCGCTCCACCCTTGACCGTTCTTCTTGCCGTCCGGCTCAGGCCATGCGTCGGGACTCCCGTTCGCCCGCCTTTCCAGATTCTCCTTGCGGTTGGCATGCTTCTGCAGTTCTCGTCCCGCGCGCGTGAAACCGTTCTTGTCCGGCTTTTCTCCCAAGGTTATCAGGAGGGCCTTGCCCGTCGGGCAGTTGAAGTTGTGGACGAGTACCGGCGTTTGCCCTGCCAGCACGTAATAGGTGTGGATGTCTTTCACGGTCAGGTTGAAGACCTGACGAACCTCGGTCCACGCGCGGATGCTGACGACGGCCTTCGTCTCGCCGCTGGGTGTGCGGAGTCGGTCGCCCGCCTTGAGGTCCTTGGCGTCCAGCCACCGAGCAGGGTTGTCGACCCAGAAGGGGTGCCCATCGGTGGCGGTAATGGTGTCGATGGCCTCCCCGGCGTCGCCGTCGGTGTCGACAGTGATCTCGACCAGGTGCTTCTGACCTTGGCCCACGATCACATCGGTGACCGCCCGGGCCTCGGTCTTCCCGCTCTCAGGGTCTGTAGCGAGGACATGCTGCCCGACCTTGACGTCCTTGATCGGCTTTTGCTCGCCGTTCGACATCAGAACCGGAGTTTCCGGTGTGAAGCTGTTTCCGGTTTCTTCCACAATGCACGACGTCGGAATCTTCCGGAACCGGTCGATGAGGTCCCTGCCGCGACTGATCAGCTTCTTCGCTGTATCGGTCTCCTTGAGCATGGTGCCGATGCCAGAAAGACGCTTGATTGCCTTGGCGATCTCAGGGAACTTCTCGATGGCTCTGAGAGCCTTGCCCCACGGAAGATTGTTCACCAACGCCCAGAAGCACGCTTCGACATTCCCGTCGCTGACGCACTTCTTGATGTTGTCGACGTCGAAGTACTCCTTGAGGACTTCGCCGCCGATCTCCAGCAGAAGGTCTTCGATGTCCTTATTTGCAAGCTGGCGAGCCTTCTCGAAATCCTCGGGGGACATGCCGCCGTCTTCGAGTGCCTCCTCATCTTCCGAGGTCAGCTTGTTGCCGCCAGATTTTCCGGCCTTGGCGGCCTCTTCGCGTTCTTTGCGCTTCCGCTCGCGCTCGTCTGCCTCTGCCTTCTTGGCAGCCTCGTCCGCCTGCTTGGCGTACTCGAGGGCGTGGTTGGCGGCCTCCTTCGCCGACTTGGCGTGGTTCTCGGCGGATTCGGCGAGCTTGCCGGCAGCGTCGGCGTCGGCCCTGGCCTGCTTCGCAGCGCCCTGTGCGACGCTGGCGTCGTTCTCGGCACGGTCAGCGGCACTGCTGGCGGCTGCGGCGTGGCTCTCGGCCTCGGCTGCGGCACCGCGAGCGCGGGCAGCTTCGGCTTCGGCGTCGTTGGCGGCTTGGCGGGCGGCTGCTGCGTCGGCGTAGGCCTGGTTGGCGGCCTGCCGGGCGAGCTTGGCGTCCTCCTGTGCCTGGGCGTCGGCCTGGTTGGCGCGGGCCGCG
>NZ_BAAJPZ010000036.1:0-27763 GCF_057552455.1 Streptomyces sp. PKA51 | reverse complement strand
CCCCTCCGGCTCACCCTGCGCCCCACGGGCGCTACCGGGCGCTGTCGTCCTTCTGGACGATTCCGGCGGGGCGCAACGGTCGCTTGGGCGGTCCACTGGAGGGGATGTCCACCCGTAGGAAAGGAAGCCCCGTGGCCGAGCCCGAGAAGAAGCGCAAGAAGCTGTCCGACAACGCCGAATTCCTGCTGAGCGGCATGCCCAGGGCGGAAAGGGAGCGGGCGCTGCGCGAGAAGACGCCCGAGGAGCTGGACAAGGCTGGGGCGGAGGTGCGCAGCGCCCTCGCGGAGGATGACGAGCGGCGCTGAGCGGCGGGCCGGGCGCCCCGTAAGGGGCGCGGGGCGCTGCACAGCCCACGGCGCCCCCTAGGGGCGCGGGGAACTGCGCGACAAGCCACCACGCGCCCGCAGACGGCGCGCTGCATGATCCGCCGGACAGGCCCTAGCCGTCGGTCCCGGTTGTCGGCAGGTAGCGCGGTGCCCGCCAGGCGTTCAGGTGGTGTTCCACGGCGGCGCCGAGGGACAGCAGCCCCGCGTCCTGGTGGTCGCCGGCCAGCAGGAGGACGCCGACGGGGAGCTCGCCGACGGAGCCGGCGGGTACGGACAGCGACGGGTAGCCGGCCACGGCCGCCGGGGTGGAGGACGGGATCACGTCATTGTCGCCGCGGGCGCAGTCGGTGGTCCAGGCGGGCGGATTCGCCGGTGAGGCGATGGCGTCGAGGTGGTGGGCGGCCATGGTCTCGTCGATGGAGCGGCGGGAGAGGTCCTTCAGCTCGGCGCGCATCGCCCGGTACCGCGGGCTGGTGGTGGGCGGCGCGGCGAGGGCCTGTTCGAACAGTTCCTGGCCGGCGAAGCAGGTCCGCTCCGCCGGGTGGGTGCGGTTGAACTCGATCAGTCCGGCGAGGTCGCGCGGGCCGTTGCGGGTGGGGAGGTAGGTGTCGATGTCCCGGTGGAATTCGCTGAGCAGGGCGGGGAACTCGAGCTCGGCCAGGCGTTCCTGGTACGGGAGGGTGACCTCGACGACCTCGGCCCCGGCTGCGCGCAGTTTCTGCGCCGTACGGGTCATCACGGCGTCCACCTGTGGGCCGAGGGCGGGCAGGCGCCACAGGCCGATCCGCCGCCCGTGCAGGTCGTGCTGCGGGGCGGGGGCGGGTGCGGGGCGTGCGGCGGCGTCGTCGGTGAGCACCGAGAGGGTGAGGGCGGCGTCGGTCACGTTGCGGGCCATGGGGCCCGCGGTGTCCTGTTCGGCCGAGATGGGCACCACACCGGCCCGGTCGACCACGCCGAGGCTGGGTTTGAGTCCGACCACGCCGTTCATCCCGGCCGGGCAGACGATGGAGCCGTCCGTCTCGGTGCCGATCGCCACCTGTGCCAGGGACGCGGCCAGGGCGGCGGCGGATCCGGCGGACGATCCGCAGGGGTTGCGGTCCAGGACGTACGGGTTGTGGGTCTGTCCGCCGACGGCGGACCAGCCCGATGTGGGCTTGGCGGCGCGGAAGTTCGCCCATTCGGACAGGTTGGTCTTGCCCAGGATCACGGCTCCGGCCCGGCGCAGCCGGGTCACGAGGGCGGCGTCGGTGGCCGGCGGGCTTCCCGCGAGGGCCAGGGAGCCCGCCGTGGTCGGCAGGTCGCGGGTGTCGACGTTGTCCTTCAGGAGGACGGGGATGCCGTCGAGGGGGCCGAGGGTGCGGCCGTGGCGGTGCCGGGCGTCGCTGGCGGCCGCTTGGCGCAGGGCCGTGGGATCGGTGCGCAGGACCGCCCTGATCCGGGGGTTGATCTCCTCGATCCGCCGCAGGTAGGCGGTGGTCAGCGCGGAGGAGGTGAGCGAGCCGCCGGCCATGCGGGCCTGCAGCTCGGGGATGGTCACCGTGTCGAGGTCGATCCCGGCCGGGCCGTGCGCGCCCGCCGAGGGCGGGCCGGCCGGGCCGGGTTCGGTGGCGTGCGCCCGCGGGCCGGCCGGCGCGCCGGTCCAGACGGCTGCCGCCGTCAGGGCGGCGATCAAGGTGGCGGTGGGTCGGGCCGTACTCCTCGCAGTTCTCTTCTTCCCCATGGGGCACAGCGCACTACAGGTCGGCTCCCCCGCGCAAGGGTGCTGCCTCACGGCTCCCGGTACAGGGACAGGCACACCATGTCGGCCTCGAAGCCGAGCGAGCGCCAGAACCGGTGGTCGTCGTGGGCGGCGGCCCCCGACAGGTAGCGGACGGTTCGCGCCCCTTGTGCGACGAGCCAGTCGGTGGCGGCCCGGGCGAGTGAGCGGCCCGTGCCCTGTCCGCGGTCGCCGGGGACGACGTACAGGGCCTCGATCTCGCCGAGGAGTCCGGGCAGCAGCCCGTCGCCCGTGCTGATGCGGCCGTTCACGAAGCCGGCGAGCCGGCCGCCGGGGTGCACGGCGACGAGACAGAACGCGTCGCGGTGCCACGCGGACGCGGCGAGCATCCGCGAGACGTCGCGGCGCGCCCGCTCGGTGAGCGGACCGCCGTCCCCGATCTCCCGGCACATGTGGTCCCACAGGGTGCCGGCGGCGTCGCCTTCGCTCTCACAGATCCGCCTGATGTGCATGTCTTGATGGCTTCCTTCCGTTTCCGTCGGGTGGATCGGGTGCGGGAACGGAAAGGAGCGGCGGGGCCCGGGGCCGCGGGGCGCGGCGGGCTCTCTAGCGTCAACCTGGCATGCGGTCATCGTAGGGAACGTCAGGCGGGGGCGGTAGTGGCGAGTTTGGGGTGGTCGGTGTCGGGGAGCCAGTCGCGCTCGGGGTCGTAGTCCAGCCAGCGCCGGGTGCGTCCCGCGTCGGTGAAGCCGCGCAGCAGGGTGTCGAGGAGGGGGTGGCGATGGGACTCGCGCCAGGCGAGCGACCACGCGTACAGCGGGGTGGGGGCGACGAGGGGGATGCAGCGCAGGCCGCCGGGGTCGGGCAGGGGCGCATCGGCGGGGAAGAGCGTGAAGCAGGCCGGGTCGCTGCGCACGTGGTGGACGAGGTGCTCGGGGCCCAGGTTGGGCCCGTCCTGGCGGCGGGCGATGCGGAACTCGTCGGCGAAGCGGCGCAGGAAGTCGAGCCGGGTCAGTTCGGCGGGGCACCACAGGGTGCTCTCGCGCAGGTCGGCGGGGCGCAGTTGGGCCGCCCCGGCCAGCGGGTGGGTGGCGCTGACGACGGCGTCGACGGGTTCGAGGCGTACGAGCCGCTGGGCGAGCCCCGCGTCGTGGCCGCCGGGCAGCGGGTGGACCCGGCCGAAGCCCAGGTCGGTGTCGCCGCGCAGGAGGGCGGCCGCGGCTGACGGCCAGTCGCGTGCCGGGCCCGGTTCCACGGCACCGAGCGCCTGCACCGCCTGGGCGACGGTGCGCAGGGGCGCGTACAGGTGGCCCCATACGTCGATGCGTACGGCTCGTCCGGTCTCCAGGGCCGCGGCGACGGCGCGGTCGCCGGCGGCGAGGGCTTCGCGGGCGGCCGGCTCGAAGCGCCGGCCGGCCTCGGTGAGCCGGATGCCGCCGTCGCGTTCGAACAGCCGGACGGTGAGCAGCGACTCCAGGCGGGCGATGCGTTTGGAGTGGGCCTGCTGGCTGGTGTTCAGCCGTGCGGCGGCGCGCCCGAAGTGCAGCGTCTCGGCGGTCGCCACGAATGCGCGGACCAGTGCGAGGTCGAGGTCCATGCCGCTGACCTTATGCGACAACTGCGCGTTGTCGGCCGGGGGGCTCGGTTGTTGGCCGGCGGGCGGCCCGCCCGGGTGGGATGTCGTTCAGGCACCACGAAGGAGGCGGACAGGCAGTGAAAGCGCTCATACCGACGGGGGATCCCGCCGAACCGGTCGTCCTGGCCGACGTTCCCGAACCGACGCCGCGCCCGAACGAGGCGCTGGTGAGGGTCGAGGCGTTCTCGGTCAACCGGGGCGAGACGTTCAAGCTGGAGGCTCCGCTGCCCGGCGACCGGCCGGGCAAGGACGTGGCGGGGCTCGTCGTGCAGCCTGCCGCCGACGGGAGCGGGCCCACCGGCATCGCGCGGGTCGTGGCTCATCCCATGGCGGGCGGTTGGGCGGAGTTCGTGGCGGTGCCGACGGACGCGCTCGCGGTGCTGCCGGACACGGTCTGCGCGGTGCAGGGAGCGGCGCTGCCGCTGGCGGGGATCACCGCGCTGCGACTGCTGCGCGCAGCCGGGCCGGTGGCCGGGCGGCGCGTGCTGCTGACCGGCGCGTCGGGCGGCGTCGGCCACTACGTGACCGAGCTCGCGGCCGCCGCCGGGGCGGAGGTCACCGCGGTGACCCGCGACGCCGGACGTGGGGCGCGGCTCCTGGAGCTGGGCGCGGCGGAGGTCGTCCACGATCCGGCGGACGCGCACGGTCCGTACGACGTCGTGCTGGAGTCGACCGGTGGCCGGGCCCTGCCCGCGGCCCTGGCCCGGCTCGGCCGGGGCGGCACGCTGATCTGGTTCGGGCAGGCCAGCCGGATGCCGGTGACGCTCGACTTCTTCGACTTCTTTTCCGGGCCCGAGTCGGCCGTCATCCGCCACTTCCACTACCTGGACCCGCGCGGCGGGCTCGGCGACGATCTCGCGACGCTCGTCCGGCTGACGGCCGCCGGCCGCCTGCACCCGGAGATCGGCCGCGTCGCCGACTGGGCCGCCACCGCGACCGTCCTGACCGATCTGCGCGAGCGCCGCATCCGCGGCAAGGCCGTGCTCACCCTGTCCTGAACGACCCGAACCCCTGAAGGAGACCCATCATGACCATGACCACCGACCCCAGGACCGTCGTCGTCCGGTACGTGGAGGCCGTCCGTGACGGCGACGCGGACGTCATCCGCGACAGCTTCGCGGAGGAGGCGACCTGGCACTACCCGGGCGACCTGCCGGTCTCGAAGGTGTGGCGGGGGCGCCGGGCGATCGTCGAGGAGTTCCTGGGCGGCATGGGGCCGGCCTTCGTTCCCGGCACCCTGGAGATCGAACTGCTCGGCACGATCGCCGAGGGCGACCGGGTGGTCGCCGAGTGGACCTCGAAGGCCCGTACCGTGCGCGGGGACGCATACGACAACCGCTGCCTCGGCATCTTCACGGTGCGGGAGGGCAGGATCGTCTCGGTCGTGGAGTACGCCGACACCCGGCACGTGGCGGCGGTGCTCTTCCCGGAGGGCTGAGGGGGGTGCGCCCCGCCGGCGCCCGGTGGGCCGCGCCGGCGGGGCGAGGGACGGTCAGGCGCGGACCGTGAGCCACGCTCCGAGGCCGTTGCAGCCGCCTGCGGAGTAGGTGGTGCTGCGGTAGCCCGGCGGGATGGGCGAGCCGGGGCAGGTCCAGATGCCGTTGCGGACGAGCTGGTGGTACCAGGCGCCGATGCCGTCGCAGCTGGTGCGGTTGTAGCCGGTGGTCACGTAGCCGGGCGGGATCGGCGAGCCGGCGCAGGTCCAGCGGCCGTCACGCGCGAGCTGGTGGTACCAGGCGCCGATGCCGTTGCAGCCGAGGTGGCTGTAGTTGGTGATGACGTAGCCGGAGACGATCGGCGAGCCGGAGCAGGTCCATATGCCGTCCTTGACCGGCTGCTGGAACCAGGAGCCGAAGCCTCCGCAGCCGTTGCGGTCGTAGTTGGTGATGACCCATCCGTCGGGGACGGGTGCGCCGGAGCAGGACCACTTGCCCTCCCCCCGGGCCACGGCCGTGCCGGTGGCGGCGCCGGTGAAGGCGGTGGCGGCCAGGACGACGGCGCCGACCGCCGCGGCGATCCTGCTGCGGAGCGTTCTGGTCGTCGGCTGCGTGTCCCCGCCGGAACGCCGCAGGTTCCACAAAGAGCGGAATTTACCGTTCATTTCCCACCAGTCCTGTAGTCATGCCCATTTCATGGCTGTCGGCGGTAAGAACACCGGACGGCGGCCGAAAAGTCATCAGGTGGGACACGGGTGTGAGAAGATCATCACACTCGGTGAAACGCCCCTTCGCATGGCGTGAACATGCTAGGGGCGGTCGTGCCGTGCGTCGCCGTGTTCAGCGGTCCAGGACCGTGCGCAGGGCGCGCTCGACGTCACCGGGGTCGCCGGTGGCGGCGGTGCGCCAGGCGACGATCCCGTCCGGGCGCACGAGCACCGCGCCGGAGGGGGTGACGCCGTGGGCCGGCGCCCAGGGGCCGTCGAGGTCGGGGACGGCGACGGGCAGCTGCAGGCGTTCGGCCGCGGCGAGGGCCGCGGAGCGCCACGCGGGGTTGCCGGTGAGCAGGACGAAGTCGCGGCCGTACAGGTCGCGGGTGGACGCGCCGTCGGCCAGGGCGACGTGGGGCGCCCGGGTGCCCGGGCGGCCGCCGGGCGCGGCGGGGTCCTCGAAGAGCGGCGCATCGGCGGGGCCCGGGCCGGTGCCGGGCTCGTCGGTGAACGCGCCGGCCGGGCAGCGGTAGCCGAAGAGCAGGCGGGCGGGGTCGATGCGCTCGGCCACGGTGTCGTCGGCAAGGTGGGGTGCCGCGCGGTGGACGAGATTGGCGTACTGCTGCTCGACCAGGAACTCCGCGAAGGGCCGCCGCTCGGCGTCGTGACTGGCCAGCAGGCCGGGCCCGGCCTGGCCGCGGACGGTCGCGGCCAGCTTCCAGGCCAGGTGGAAGCCGTCCATGACCGCCGTGTTGCCGCCCTGACCGCCCGTCGGCGGCATCAGGTGGGCGGCGTCCCCCACCAGGTGCACGCGGCCGTCGGCGCTGGAGAAGCGGTCCGCGATCCGGCAGGCGGTGGACCATCGCGTGCGACCGATCAGCTTCACGGCGAGGTCCGGCACGCCGGTGATCAGGCGGATCACCTCGCACGCGTGGTCGTCGTCGCGCACGTGCCGGGCGACGGCCACGTAGCGGCCGGGGGTGTCGGTGGAGACGAACATGCCGGAGCCGCCAGGCAGCTCGGGGTTCTGCAGGTAGTGCATCTGGACGGCGGCGCCGTCCAGGACGGGGTCGAGGGACGCCTCGAACAGCAGGCTCGTGCTCTCCTCCAGGACACCGCGCCCGTGCGCGCCGATGCCGGCGGCCTCGCGCACCCCGCCGCGGTGCCCGTCCGCGCCCACCAGGTACGCGGCGCGGACCTCGTACGTCTCGTCGGTGGCCAGGTCGCGCAGGACGGCCGTGACGCCGTCCTCGCCGACGGCGAACGACTCCATGCGGGTGCAGAAGCGTATCTCCGCGCCCAGTTCGGCGGCGCGGGCGGCCAGCAGGGGCTCGGCCCGTTCCTGGCTCACCAGGCCCGTCGGGGCGGGCGAGAAGCGGCCGAAGTCGGGCAGGGCCTCGGTGAAGCTGTGCAGCACCCGGCCGGTGACACTGGTGGCGATGACGATGGTCATCTCCGGCCGGCCGGGGGGCGCGGCCGCCCGGAAGCCCTCCGCGAGACCGGCCGCGCGCAGCGCCTCCATGGTCGCGGGCATCTGGCCGCGCGCCTTGGGCTCCCGCGAGGTGCCGGGGTGGCGCTCGACGACCAGCGCCGGCACGCCGTGGAGGCCGAGGAAGACGGCGGTGGACAGGCCGCCGAGCCCGGCTCCGACGATCAGGACAGGGGTGGACCGACTGTGCACGGGTGCCTCCGGCAGCTCTAGACTAGTCCCAGTGAGCGGATATTCCGGAACATCGAAATATCCGATGGGTCGAGATATAGAGGAGGCGGGGCCGTGGTGTCAAGGCGGAGCGATCGGCACGAGGGGGCCGGGCGCGCACAGGAGCCGGTGGCGGCGCTCGTCGAGCAGCTGATGACGGCCCTGCGCGACCAGGCCAGCCGCGGCCTGATGCTGCACGGGGCCGTGGCGGAACGGTTCGGCCTGAACTTCACCGACCTCAAGTGCCTCGACCTGCTGCGCAGCGAGCAGGAGCTGACGGCCGGGCGCATCGCCGCGGCGACGGGCCTGAGCACCTCGGCCGTCACCACCGTCCTCGACCGCCTGGAGCGGCGGGGCTTCGTCGAGCGCCGCCGCGCCCCGGAGGACCGCCGCAAGGTCGTCGTGGTCCCCACCGGCCGGCACGACGCCGAAATGCAGCACCTCTTCGCCGACTTCGGCGAAGAGGTGGCGGCCATCCTGGGCGACTACGACGCCGACCGGCTGGCGTTCTTCCTGGAGATCACACGCCGCCTGGACGCGGCGGCCCGCGAGGCCACCGTCCGGCTCACGGAAGGCGGCCGGGCGTGAGCACGTGATGCGCGGGCTGCTCCCTGGCCGCTACTCCTTGGCCGCGCAGATCACGTCGTAGGGCCTGCCGATGGAGAGGGTCAGCTCCATCGGCTCGGTGGTGCCCGAGGGGCACTGCGACCGCTGCTTGACCAGGTCCAGCACCTTGTAGGCGTCCGGCCCCGACGGCGAGCACGGAACCTCCTTGGCCGTAGAGGTCACGCAGTCGCCCTTGACCAGCTGCCCGCCGCCGGCGCCGGGATCGCCCGGGTGGCTGCCGGACAGGTTGCGGCCGCACAGCGTCTTGGTGGGAATGCCCCCGCCCTTGCTGTCCTTCGAGCCGAAGGACACGCTCACCTTCACGATGAGGTCCGTACCGCCCGGGCACTGCACCGAGTTGGGCAGGAAGGTGCCCTCCTTGACCTCGATGGCCTTGAACGTGGCGTGCCCGTCACTGCAGTCGTACGGCTTGTAGCCGTCCGGCGCGCGATCGGGGTCCGGTCCCCCGCAGTCGCCCACGGCCCACTCCCCCTTGTCGTGGGTGGCCGAGGAGGAGGGCGAGGCCTTCCCGGGCTTGTCGTGGTCGCCGAATATCTTCGACGCCCCGTAACTCAGGCCGAGCACCACCGCCAGAATGACGAGGACCGGCAGGCATCCCGCCCGTCGTCGCTGGGGCGCGGCCGGTCCCGTACCGCCCTGTTGGCTCATGGTTCATGTCCTCCTGGCTTCGTGTGGAAGCCCTTAGCAGTACCAGACGTCCCGGAGAATCGATCACGCAGACCGGTGAACGATCGACAGGGGGAAGCGTGGAGCTGCGCCAGTTGCGCTATTTCGTGACCGTCGCGGAGGAATTGCACTTCGGGCGGGCGGCGGAGCGGCTGGTGATCGGCCAGCCGGCCGTCAGCCAGCAGATCCGCCGGCTGGAGCGGGAGTTGAAGGTCGAGCTGTTCGACCGGACGCCGCGCACGGTCCGGCTCACCGCGGCCGGTGAAACGTTCCTGCCCGCCGCTCGTGCCGTGCTGGCGGCGGAGGAGCAGGCCCGGTCCGTGGCCGCGGACCTCGCCGGCGGACGGCACGACGTCTTCCGGCTGGGCACGGTCACCGGCCTCGGGGACCGGCTCGACCGCCTCTTCGACGCGTTCGCGCAGCACGCCCCGCACGTACGCGTCGAGCTGGTCTCCGTCCCGGTGCGCGAACGGCTCGCGCGGCTTGCCGACGGGCGGCTGGACGCCGCCCTCGTCCGCGGCGCGGCGCCGGACGGCGGCGAGGGCGCCGGGCTGCTCCGCCGTCCCCTGTGGGACGAGGCGCTGGTGGCGGCCGTACCCGCCCGACATACGCTCGCGCAGCGGGAGGCCGTCGGGCTCGGCGACCTCGCCGGGCTGGCCCTGTGCCTGACCGAGCGCCGCAACCACCCCGCGCTCGTCGACCTCGTCCTCGACGGCTGCCGCCGGGCCGGGTTCGCGCCCGTCCCGGGGCCCGCGACCAGCAACCTCCAGGACACCCTCGCCGCCGTCGGCTCCGCCTCCTCCCCCTTGTGGACCGTGGTCTACGAGGGCAACGCCCGCCGTCTGCGGGTGCCGAGGGTGGCCTTCGTGCCGTTCGCCGGCCGGGGGCTGCGGCTGCCCGTCGAGCTGGCGGTACGGGCCGGGGCCCGCACGGCGCCGCTCGTCGCGGTGCTGCTGGCCGCTCTGACGGCCCCGGCCTGCGACGATCAGTGATCGTGATCGCTGCGAGAGCGATCCGGGTCTGGGTCGGCCCGGGCCTGACGGGGTGAACTGTTGTCCGAGGGCGGAACGCACCGGAGTGGCCGGTGCGGCGCCCGGGACCACAGGAGAATCTCATGCCCATCGTCACCATCCAGCAGGGTCCCCGCGACATCGAGCTCAAGCGCGAGCTGGTGGCCCGTGTCACCGACGCCTTCGTGGACTCGCTGAAGATCCCGGCCGAGGCCGTGCAGGTCTGGATCCAGGAAGTGCCCGCCGAGAGCTGGGGCGTGGCGGGCCGCCTCACCGCCGACAAGTAGGCCGACAGGCAACCGAGCGGGGCACCGCACGGGGCACTGAACGGGGCACCAGGGGACGGTGACCGGATCACGGTTGCCCGGGGCCCGGGCCGGCCCGGCGCGTCCGCGGCCGGCCCGGCCGGGGGCGCCGCACCGCCGGCCCGGCCGGGGATGCCGCACACCGGTGCACGACCCGTCAGCCGTCGAGCTTCCTAGGCGTCTGACGGAAGGTGCGCCGGTAGGTGTCCGGGGGGACGCCGAGCGTCCGGGTGAAGTGGCGGCGCAGGGTGGTGGCGGTGCCCAGGCCGGTGGCCGTGGCGATCGCGGCCACAGTGGCGTCGGTGGTCTCCAGGAGCTCCTGGGCCCGGTGGATCCGCTGGGTCAGCAGCCACCGCAGGGGCGTGGTGCCGGCGACGGTGCGGAACTGACGGACCAGGGTGCGCGGGCTCACGCTCGCCCGCCGCGCCATGTCCTGCACCGTCAACGGCTCGTCGAGCCGCTCCAGGACCCAGGGGAAGAGGGCCGCGAGGCAGTGCCGGCGCTCCTCCGGTACGGGGGTGGAGACGAACTGGGCCTGGCCGCCGGGCCGGTGCGGGGAGACGACCAGCCGGCGGGCGAGGGCGTTGACGGTCGCGGAGCCGTGGTCGAGGCGCACCAGGTGCAGGCACAGGTCCATGGCGGCGGCCTTGCCGGCGGAGGTGAGCACCCTGCCGTTGTCGACGTAGAGCACGTCCGGGTCCACCTCCGCCCGGGGATGGCGGGCGGCCAGGGCCGCGGCGTGCGCCCAGTGCGTGGTGGCCCGCCGTCCGTCCAGCAGTCCGGCGGCCGCCAGGACGAACGCCCCGGTGCACAGGGAGGCCACGCGCGCCCCGGCGGCGTGCGCGGCGCGCACGGCCTCGACGAGGTCGGCGGGCGGTTCCCCGCCGGGGTCCGCGACGGCGGGGACGATCACGGTGTCGGCGTGCACGAGCGCGTCGAGCCCGGCGTCGGGCTCCAGGCGGAAGCGGCCGCCGACGCCCACCGGTCCCGGGCCGCACACGGCGAAGCGGTACCAGGGATCGGCGAGGTGGGACCAGTCGGTGCCGAAGACCTCGCAGGGCGTGGCGAGTTCGAAGTGCGGGACCCCTTCGGTGACCGCCAGGGCGACAGTGTGCACGTCCGAAAGTGTATGCGCCGTGGCATTCCTGCCACTCACCGCCGCGGTCCGCCGGCGGCACGATGGTCGGCGTGAACGATGCGACTCATGACAAGACGGGGACGGTTGCGGTCTTCGGGGCCTACGGGCACACCGGCCGCTTCGTGGTACGGGAATTGCTGGACCGCGGTCTGACCCCGGTCCTCTCCGGCCGTGACGAGGACAGGCTGGGGGCCCTGGCGGCGGAAGTGGGCGGGGTGCAGGCCCGTGCGGCGTCGGCCGGTGATCCGGCCTCCCTCGACCGGGCCCTGGCCGGGGCCGCGGCCGTCGTCAACTGTGCCGGGCCGTTCGCGGTGACGGCCGCGCCGGTGATCGAGGCTGCCCTGCGGGCCGGCATTGCGTACGTGGACGTGGCGGGGGAAGTGGAGGCCGTCGCCGACACGTTCACGCACTTCGCGGACCGCGCGCGGCAGGCCGGCGTGCCGGTCGTGCCCGCGATGGCCTTCTTCGGCGGCCTGGCCGACCTCATGGCCACGGCGGCACTGGACGGGCGGGCGGCCGACGAGATCCTCATCGCCTACGCGCTGAGCAGCTGGCATCCCACCGACGGCACGCGGGCGTCCAGCCGGGTCTCCCGGGAGCGCCGGGGCGGCCGGCGTCTCGTCCACACCGGCGGGCGGATGGAGTACCGCACCGACCGGGCACCGACGGGCTGGTGGTCCTTCCCCGAACCGGTCGGCGGGCAGCCGGTGCTCGGCGAGTTCACGACGGCCGACAGCGTGACGATCGGGCACCACCTGCGGCCGCGTGCCATCCGCACCTGCATGACGACGAGCGCGGTCGAGGACGTGCTGGGCGCGCAGACGCCGCCACCGGTGCCGGTCGACGACCGGGGGCGATCCGCCCAGACCTTCCTCGTCGAGGTCGTCGTACGCGCGGCCGGTTTCGAACGGCGGGCGGTCGCGCGCGGCCAGGACATCTACGCCGTCAGCGCGCCGCTGGCCGTGGAGGCCGTTCAGCGGGCCCTGACCGGGCGTATCGCGGCGACCGGCGTCGCGGCGGCCGGAGCGGCCTTCGACGCGCGCGACTTCCTGCACGCGCTCGCCCCGCACGTGTCGGTGCACATCCACTAGGGCGTGTGCGGCGGGTCTTCGTCGCGGGGCGTTGTCGATGTGCGGCTGCCGCCACGTGGGCGCGACACGTCGACTGCGGGCCGTCGGTGGCCGATCGCGCAGTTCCCCGCGCCCCTATGGGGCGCCGTGAGCTGGAGCAGTGCCCCGTCAGGGGCGCGGGGAACTGCGCGACAAGCCACCACGCGCCCGCAGACGGGGAGCCGTGCCGGGGCAGGAAACACGCCGTGTTGATCTTCCTCGGCCCTGCGCGGTTTACCGCGGCGGCGCGCTGCCGAGGTATGCGCCATGACCGACCACAGCGACGCGACGCGCGCCACCGACACCGCACGCACGTACTACGACACCAGTGACGTCGACGGCTTCTACGCCCACGCCTGGGGCGGCGAGGACATCCACGTCGGCATGTACACCCACGAGGGGGAGGATGTCGCGACGGCCTCCCGCCGCACCATCGACCGGGTGGCGGCCAAGGCCGCCGACGCCCTCGGCCCCGGGCGCACGGTCCTCGACCTGGGCTCCGGCTTCGGCGGCGCGGCCCGCGCGCTGGCGCAGACGTACGGCTGTCGCGTCGTGGCCCTGAACATCAGCGAGGTGCAGAACCGCCGGCACCGCGCGACGAATGCCGCACGCGGGCTCGACGGGCTCATCGACGTGGTGACCGGCTCCTTCAACGCCATTCCGGCACCGGACGCGAGCTTCGACGTGGTCTGGTCGCAGGAGGCCCTGTGCCACAGCGGCGACCGCGCCACCACGCTGCGGGAGGCGGCCCGCGTACTGCGGCCCGGCGGCCGTCTCGTCTTCACCGACATCATGGCGGCGGCCACCGCCGGCGACGACGAACTGCGCCCGCTCATGGAGCGCCTGACCGCCCCCGGCCTGGCCACATCCGCCTTCTACGACGCCGAGCTGCGCCGGCTGGGCCTGACCGAGGTGGAGTACGAGGACCTCAGCGCGCACATGCTCACGCACTACGAGCGGCTCGCCGGGGAGGTCGCGCGCGAGAACCCCGAGCTGGCCGGTGCCGTCAGCGCCGACTACGTACGCGGGCTGCGGGAGAACATCCCGCTGTGGGTGGCCGCGTGCCGCAGCGGGCGGATCCGCTGGGGCATCTTCCACGCCCGCCGGCCCTGAAAATAATCCGTTGCCCGAAGGATCGTGCGCTCCTTAGAGTTCCGCGCATGGGTTCCCTGTGATCACCGCCTGCCCGGCCGCGTAGAGCCTTGCTCCGCCGCCGGTGCGTTCCGTCAGCCCGATTCCCGCCGGACCGGCGCGCCGTGACACCGGCGCGCCGGTCGGCTTCCGACCCGGCGCTGCCGTCACTGCGGCACGGCCAGAACAGGGGGCGCTTCCATGCACACCTCACAATTCGCTCTCCACGACGTCACCATGAAGTACGGCGACCGCGTCGTCCTCGACCACGTCTCCCTTTCCCTGCGCCCTGGTGAGAAGGCCGGCGTCGTCGGGGACAACGGTTCCGGCAAGTCCACCCTGCTCGGCCTGCTGGCCGGGCGGATCGTGCCCGGCGACGGCGAGGTGACCGTCGTCGCCCCCGGCGGCATCGGCCACCTCGCCCAGACGCTCGGGCTCCCGCCGCAGGCCACCGTCCAGGACGCCGTCGACCTCGCCCTCGCCGACCTGCGCCGCCTCCGGGCGGACCTGCGCCGCGCGGAGACCGCGCTCGAACACGCCGGGGGCGCCGGGCTCGACGGCGCCCTGCAGGACTACGCCCTGCTGCTCGCCCGCTACGAGGCCCGCGAGGGGCACACGGCCGACTCCCGCGTCGAGGCCGCCCTGTACGACCTGGGGCTGCCCGGCCTGGACCGGCGCAGGGCGCTGGGCAGCCTGTCGGGCGGCGAGCGGTCCCGGCTGGCGCTCGCGGCGACGCTGGCCTCCCGGCCGGAGCTGCTGCTGCTCGACGAGCCGACCAACGACCTGGACGACGCGGCGACCGCCTGGCTGGAGGAACGGCTGCGCGCGCACCGCGGCACGGTCGTCGCCGTCACGCACGACCGGGTCTTCCTGGAACGGTTCACCTCCACCGTCGTCGAGGTCGCCGACGGCCGCCTCGCCCGGCACGGCAACGGCTACGCCGGCTACCTGACGGCCAAGGCGGCCGAACGCCGGCGACGGCTGCGGGAGTACGAGGAGTGGCGCGCCGAGCTGGACCGCAACCGCCGGCTGGCCGAGACGCAGGTGGCCCGCATGGGAGCCATCCCGCGGAAGCTGCCGCTGTCGGTGTTCGGGCACGGCGCGTTCCGTGCGCGCGGCCGCACGCACGGCGCCTCGGTGCGCATTCGCAATGCGAAGGAACGCGTCCAGCGGCTCACCCGCGAGCCGGTCGCACCGCCGCCCGAACCGCTGGTGTTCCGCGCGGGCATCGGCGTCCGGGAGACGGTGGAGGCGGAGGTGGCCGCCGAGCTCACCGGCGTCCGGGTCGCCGGCCGCCTCGACCTGCCCCTGCTGCGCCTCGGCGCGGGCGAACGGCTCCTGGTGACCGGGCCCAACGGCGCGGGCAAGTCCACGCTGATGCGCGTGCTGGCCGGGGAGCTGACACCGGACTGCGGCACCGTGCGGGTCGGCGGGCGCGTCGGTCACCTGCGGCAGGAGGAGACGCCCTGGCCGCCGGGGCTGACCGTGCTGGAGGCCTTCGCGCAGGGCCGCGGCGGCGTGCCGCACGACCACGCCGACGCGCTGCTCGCCCTCGGCCTGTTCCGCCCGCGCGACCTGGGGCTGAAGGTCGGCGAGGCGTCGTACGGGCAGTGCCGGCGCATCGAGCTGGCCCGGCTCGTCACCGAGCCGGTGGACCTGCTGCTGCTCGACGAACCGACCAACCACCTCAGCCCCGCGCTGGTCGAGGAGCTGGAGGCGGCCCTGAGCGGCTACCGGGGAGCGCTGGTGGTCGTCACCCACGACCGGCGCATGCGGGCCCGCTTCGAGGGGTCGCGCCTGATGCTGGCCGAAGGCCGCCCGGTGGAGTGCGCGACCGTTGCCGGTGCGGGGTGCTAGGCCGTGTCCGGCGGATCGTGGAGCGCCCCGTCAGGGGCGCGGGGCAGTGCCCTGCGGCTGCGCCGCGTGGGCTCCATCACTGCGTCTGCGGGCACATCGTGGCTTGTCGCGCCCACGCGGCGGCAGCCGCACATCGACAACGCCCCGCGCCTCTACGGGGCGGCGCCCTAGGGCCTGTCCGGCGGCAGCGCCCCGAAGGGGCGCGGGGAACTGCGCGATCGGCCGGCGACGGCCCGCAGTCGACACGCCACCGAGGCCCGGGCGAAGCACGGCACCTCATCTGCGGGCACGCCGTGGCTCGTCGCGCCCACGCGGCGGCAGCCGCACATCGACAACGCCCCGCGCCCCTACGGGGCGCCGTGGTACCGCGTGACGAAGATCCACCGGACAGGCCCCAGGGCTGTCCGGCGGATCGTGGAGCGCCCCGTCAGGGGCGCGGGGCACTGCCCTAAGGCCGGGCGCGGCGGCGGTAGCGGCGCAGGGCGGTCCGGGCGACGGCCAGCAGGGCGAGGAACGTGGCCACGGCCGTCAGGGCCGTGCCGGCGGAGACGCCGGGTGCGGCGTCGTCGGTGACGGGCTCGCCGGCGGTGGTGTCGGGGAGTGCGTCCTGCGCCGCCCGGGTCAGGCGCTCCTGCTCCGCGCGGGGGGCCGCGCAGAAGTCCCGGGCGGCCGCGTCGCGCGTGCCGGTCACCGTGAAGGTGGCGGTGGCGGTGCGGGCGCGGCCGGTGCCGCCCGCTGTCGCGCGAATGTCGTAGGTGCCGAGCCCGAGGTCGCAGCGCACGTAGTCGCGGATGCCGATCGTGTACTCGTCGGCCTTGTTGTGCCCGAAGTGCTTCCGGGTGACGACGACGGTGTCCTGCACCAGCACCGGGGAGGTGAGGGTCACGCGGTCGACGCCGGGCAGGAAGTCGCGTACGGAGACGACGAACTCCACCTGTTCGCCCCGCTGGGCGCTGCCCGGTCCGCCGAGGGTGACGCCGTCGGCGGGGGCCGGGCTTGCGGTGAGGGCGCAGAGGAGGGCTGTGGGGAGCGCGCCGGCGAGGGCGGCGCCGGCACGGAAGCGCATGCGGGCGACTGTATCCGACAGCACGTCATGACCGTTTGACGCCAGGGCCGTTCGGCCCCGTGGCCCCGGGCCGGTCGGTCCCGGGGTGCCGTTGCCATACTCCTGCACGCACCACGTACCTTCGGACCAGGAGCCCTGCGCATGTCCCGTCCCGACGCCGGAACGCCGGTGAGCACCCAGCTCGGCGAGGAGTACCACGCCCTGCTGGCCCGGCACGACGCCATGCGGCTGCGCCGCAGGCTGCTGGCGCCCGAGCGCTCCCCCGCCCCGCGCGAGCCGGAGCCGGCCGGGGCGCAGCAGCGCCGTTACGACCGGGCCGACCGGGAGCTGATCGTCCGTCATCTGTCCCTGGTGACGCCCTTCGACGGCCTGATCGGCCATCTCTACGAGGTGATGTTCCGGCGCTGGCCGTACCTGCGGTCGCTCTTCCCCGCCTCGATGGACTTCCAGCGGCGGCATCTGGCGCACATGTTCCGGTATCTGATCGAGTCGCCCGACTCCCCCGAGGAGACGGCCGCCACCTTCACCCGCCTGGGCCGTGACCACCGCAAGCTCGGGGTCCGGCCCGTGCACTACGAGACCTTCGAGGCGTCCTTGCGCGAGGCGCTGCGGGTGTGTGCCGGTCCCGGCCTGACGGCGGAGCTGGATGCGGCGTGGACGCGCATGCTGCGCTTCGCCGTCGACCTGATGGTCGCCGGCGCGGACGCCGCGCTGACCGAACCGCCGGCCTGGGAGGCGGTGGTGACCGGCCACGAGCGTCACGGTGCGGACCTGGCCGTGCTGCGGGTGCGCACGCACGAGCCGTACCCGTACCGGGCCGGCCAGTACGGGGCGGTGGCCTCGCCGCTGCTGCCGCAGGCCTGGCGGCAGTACTCGATGGCGTGCGCGCCGCGCACCGACAACGTCCTGGAGTTCCATGTCCGGCGCACGGGCCCGGGCGGGGTGAGCGAGGCGCTGGTGGACCGTACGCGCGTCGGGGACGAGGTGCGCCTGGGGCCGCCGGCCGGCACGATGACGCTGGACGGGGAGCTGACGCACGACCTGGTGATGGTGGCCGGCGGCACCGGTCTCGCCCCGGTCAAGGCGCTGCTGGAGGAGCTGGCGGCCCGGCGCCAGGGCCATCGTCGCGTGGACGTCTACGTCGGCGCCCGCGGCCCCGCCGACCTGTATGCGGCGCGGTGGCTGGCCGAGTTGGAGGCGCGGCGGGCGTGGCTGCGCGTGGTGCCGGTCTTCAGCGGGGAGCCGGGGCCGGCGGGCACCCCCGTCGGTCCGGTCGCCGAGGCGGTCGCGGCCGACGGCACCTGGCGCGAGCGGGTGGCGTACGTCAGCGGTCCGCCGCGCATGGTGGCGGCCACGGTCGAGCGGCTGGCCGGGCTGGGGGTGCCGGCCGAGCGGATCCACCACGATCCGGTGCTGGGCACCGAGTCGGTGGCCGGCTGAGGGGGGCTCAGGAGGGTGCCGGTCCGGGCGCGGGGCCGGGGTGGGTGCGTTCGAGGGCCTGCCAGCCGGTGTCGTGGGCGCGCTCGGCCTCCTCGGCCCGGGCGCCGCCGCGGACGCCGAAGAGCCGCTTGGCCAGCAGGAGGTAGACCACGACGGCCAGGTTGACGGCCAGGGTGAGGATCTTGGTGGCGCTGATGTGGCCGGTCAGCTCGTACAGCTCGGGAAGGAGCAGTACGGAGGTGGCGACGAAGGTGAGGTACTCGGCCCAGCGGCGGGCGTACCACAGCCCCACCGCCTCCACGCCCTCCAGGAGGGCGTAGAGCGCGAGGACCAGGCCGATCAGCCACAGGGTGGAGGTGCGGGCGGCGAAGGCCCGTTCGAGTTCGCCGAGCAGTCCGTGGCCGTGCCGGCCGCTGGGGCCGCCGATGCCGTTCTGCAGGGCGTCGACCACCCGGTAGAAGGGGCCGCGCAGGTGCTCGCGGCGGTCGGCGAAGAGGAGGACGGCCAGGGCCAGGACGCCGAGGATCACGAAGTGCAGCAGCCGGTCGAGGGCGATCAGCCGCAGCACGTAGCGGTCCCGTAGGGGGCGGCCGCGCAGCGGCAGGCGGATCGCGTCGCGCTCCGGGGGCACGTCGCGGGTGGGGTGTTCGGGGGGCGGCAGCACGAGCCATGCGTCGCAGCGCAGGCAGCGGTGCCAGCGCAGGCCGTCCGGCGAGGTGCGGGCCAGCAGGGCGTCGCCGGGGCGCAGCCGGGCCGCGTCGGTGCCCACGAGGTGGTGGCCGTGCAGGCCGCAGCCGATCAGTTCGTACCAGGGGCCGCGGTGCCCGGGCTGCACCCCGGGCGGCGCTGCGCTCCCCTGCTCCTGGTGTTCCTTGGCTTCGCCCACAGCACGGCATCATGGCGCGGCGGGGCGCCGGAAGGGAGCCGAACGCGCCATGCGGGGGCTTTTTCAGGTGGTGCGCCCCTGCTGTTCGCGCGCCACGCGGCGCCGGGCGCTGCCGTACCACATGGCCAGTACGACGGGGACGGCGCCGGTCAGGACGAGCGTCTGTACGGTGCCGCGGTCGGTGAGGGGGACGAGCACGGTGACGAGGGCGGCGATGACCAGGCACAGCAGGGCGAACCAGCGGGTGCGGCGCAGCAGCCGCAGGACGAGCTGGTTCGGCTCGGTCTCGATGTGGCCGGCACCGGGCCGGGCGCCGAGGGCCGCGCCGTAGGCGAGGTGGCGGGCGAGGTGTTCGGCGGCCTGTTCGTGGTGGCCGGCCTCCCTCAGGACCCGGGCGCGTTCCTTCGGATCGGTGCCCGCGCTCACAGCATCCTCCGCTTCTTGAGGTAGGCCAGCAGTTCGTCGTAGGCGCCGTCTTCGTCGGCGAACTGGGCGACGTTGCGGGCGGAGGCGAACCAGGGGCCGGTGGAGGGGCGTATCCGGCCGAGGACGGCGGCGAAGTCGGCCATGCCGATCATGCGGGCCCGGCCGGTGCGCACGGAGTCCGTCAGCGCCTGTTCGGCGGCAAAGTCGCACAGGTGCTCGATGTCGGCGCCGGAGAACCCTTCCGTGCGCTTGGCCAGCGCGGCGAGGTCGATGCCGGCGACCGGGCGGTCCTTGAGGTGGTGGCGCAGCACGGCCTCGCGGGCGGGCCGGTCGGGCGGCACGACGAGCACCATCCGGTCCAGGCGGCCGGGACGGCGCAGGGCGGTGTCGACGTCCCAGGGGTGGTTGGTGGCGGCGAGGACGAAGACGCCGTCGTCGGCGGCGCCGATGCCGTCGAGTTCGGTCAGGAGCTGGTTGACGGTGGTGCGCATGCCGGTGTGCCGGATCTGGCTGCGCTTGGCGCCGAGGGCGTCGAGTTCGTCGAGGAAGAGCACGCAGGGGGCGTGGCGGCGGGCGGTCTCGAAGAGCCGGCGCAGGGTGCGCTCGGAGTTGCCCATCCACATGTCGAGGACGTCGCCGATGGACACGCTCAGGAAGCGGGCGCCGAGTTCGCCGGCGACGGCGCGGGCGATGAAGGTCTTGCCGCAGCCGGGCGGGCCGTACATCAGCAGTCCGCCGCGCAGGGACTTGCCGTAGAGCCGGCGCAGGTCGGGGTTGCGCAGGGGGGCGAGGAAGGCGGCTTCGAGGCGCTGCTTGACCTCGTCCATGCCGCCGACGTCGGCGAGGGTGAGGGTGGCGTGCTCCACGTCCCACAGGCCGCCGGTGTCGTCGGCGGGGCCGGGGCCGCCGTCCTGGGCGGCGTGGGGCGGCTCGGGGGTGTCGCCGGTACGGGCCGCGGGGGCATCGTGGTCGTCGACGAAGCGGGGCGGGACGATGCCGGACAGTTCGTCCTCGGCGCGCTGCCAGTCGTAGGCCGGGCCGGACGACGGGGCACCGGAGGGGGGTTCGGGTGCGGGTGGTGCGGCCGGGGTCGCAGGTGGGGGTGCGGCGGGCGGGGCGACGGCGCGGGCCATGAGGGCCTGCGCCTCGGGGTTGCCGGGCTCGCGCTGCAGGGCCGCGGCCGCGTGGGATATCGCTTCGTGTCCCTCGCCCAGGCCGAGCAGGAGTTCGGCGAGGTGCAGGCGCAGGGGCACGTCGTCGGGCGCGGCCTCCACGGCCGCGCGCAGACTCTTGATGAGCGGGGACGGTTCGGGCATGGGGCACAGCCTATGCGGCCGCATGGCGGCGCCGTTCGCCGTGGGGCCTGCGCGTTCCCGGACGCGAAGCCCTTACCGGATCGGGTGAGCGGCGGCGGTGGGGCGAATCGCCCGGGCGGTGCCGGGCATGCTCCCCGGGCATCTCCGGTCGATCGACGCCTGTTCGGATTCTGGAGGAGGCGCGGTGCTGCACCGCCACGAACGCCGGCAGGACCAGGACGAGCCGCCGCCGCAGGGGTCCGCGTCCGAGCGGCTGCTCTTCGGCGGGCCGCTGCTGCACGACGCACTGTGGGCCCGGCACAACACGGCGTTCTTCGAGATGTCCCTGGGGGCGATGGCCGTGCGCCTGCCCCGCCTGGTCGCCTTCACGGTGCGGCTGGCCTGGCGTGCCGACCGGCGTGCGCTGTGGACCGTCGGGGCCGGGGAGCTCGTGCGCGGGGTGAGCCAGGCGGTCGGCCTGGTGGCCGTCAACAGCGTCCTGGCCGCCGTGCTGGCCGCAGGTGCCATCCAGCAGCGGCTGCAGGCCGCGATCCCGTCGATGGTCGTGGCGGCCCTGACCGGCATCGTCGGTGCCCTGGCGACCTCGGCGTCGACGTCGGGCACGGGGCGGCTGGAGCCGAAGGTCGAGCGGGTGGCGACCGAGATGTACCTGGAGCACGTGATCAGGGTGGAGCTGGCGGCCATCGAGGACGCCGACTTCCACCGTCTGCTGGACTCCGCCCAGTACGGCGCCTCCTCGGCGCGCCGCATGACCAGCTACTGCACCGGTGTCGTCGGCTCGATGGTGAGTTTCGTGGCGGCCGGCGGGGTGCTGACGGTGTTGCACCCGCTCCTGCTGCCCCTGCTGGTGCTGATGACGCTGCCCAGGTCGTGGGCCTCGCTGCGCACCGCCCGGGCGCGCTACGGCAGCTACCTGCGGTGGGTGCAGCACGCGCGGGCGGGGCGGTTGCTGTCCCAGACGCTCCTGCGCACCGGGCCGGCCCCGGAGATCCGGGTGCACGACGTCGGGCCGTTCCTGCTGCACCACTTCCGGGAGATGTCGCAGGCATCCGAGGCCGAGCAGGCCCGGCTGGCCGCCGGCGCCGCCCGGGTGCGGCTGCTCGCCGCCGCGCTGACCGGTGCCGCGGCCGCCCTGACGTACGCGGCTCTGGGCCTGCTGCTGGTGACGGGGGTGATGGCGTTGTCGGTGGCGGGCACCGCCGTCCTGGCCATCCGTACCGGTGGCCAGAGCCTGTCCGCCCTGGTCCTGCAGGTCAACAACCTCTACGAGGAAGCCTGTTACGTCAGCGACCTGGAGCGGCTCGTCGAGGAGGCCGCGGCGCGCACGATTCCCGTCGGCGGGCTGCCCGTGCCCCGGCGGCTGTCGCTGATCCGCTTCGAGAACGTCACCTTCCGCTATCCGGTCGACCACGGAGGCGATGCGTCACAGGCGCGGCCGGCGCTCAAGGACGTCACCCTCGACATACCCCTCGGCAGGATCGTCGCCCTGGTCGGCGAGAACGGCTCGGGCAAGACGACCGTCTCCAAGCTGCTGGCCGGGCTGTACGAGCCGGACGGCGGCCGCGTCCTGTGGGACGGCGTCGACGTGCGGCGGCTGGACCGCGCGCAGGTCTTCGCGAAGGTCGCTCTCGTCAGCCAGGACTTCCACCGCTGGCCGTTCACCTGCCGCATGAACGTCGCCATCGGCCGGCCCGCCCGTCCGCTGCACGAGGCGGACCTGGCGGCGGCGGCCGCCTACGCCGGTGCGGACGAGGTGGTCGCGCAGCTGCCCCACGGCTGGGACACGCTGCTGTCGAAGGGCTACAAGGGCGGGCACGAGATCTCCGGCGGGCAGTGGCAGCGGCTGGGCCTGGCCCGTGCCCGCTACCGCGACGCCGACATCCTCGTGGTGGACGAGCCGACCTCCGCGCTGGACGCGCGGGCGGAGCTGGAGGTCTTCGAGCAGATCCGCAAGCTCGCCGACGGCGGGCGGACCGTCGTCCTGATCACCCACCGCCTCGCCTCCGTCCGACACGCCGACCTCGTGCACGTCCTGGAGAAGGGCGAGCTGCGCGAGAGCGGTACGTTCGAGGAGCTGCTGGCCCGGCCCGGCGGCGTCTTCCGCGCCCTGTACGAGATGCAGCGCGCACAGTTCCACGGCGTGTCGCTGCCCGGGCAGCAGCAGGCCTGAGCGCCGCGGGCGGCGACCGGTTCGCGGGGGACGAGCGGGATTTCGCCCTGTCACTGTGCTTGTCCTGAGCGGGGTGCTGACCCACACTTCCCAGAGCCCGGACGTGCGCCGGCCGCGGCCCCGCGCACCCGGCTCACCGCGAGAGGTCTACGACATGGGCATCTACGGACAGGACTGGGCCTCGTACCAGTCGTCGAACCCCGACACCAGCGGCCTGTCCTTCGCGTTCGTCAAGATCACCGAAGGGCTCGGCTACGTCAATCCCAAGTGGGTTGCACAGCGCGACCACGCGAAAGCGCACGGGCTGGTGTGGGGCGGCTACCACTACCCGCACATGGCCAACGATGCACGAAGGGAGGCCGATTACTTCCTGCGGCAGGTGGCCTGGCGGCCGGGCGACATCGTCGTGCTCGACTGGGAGGGCTACGACGACGCCAACGCCGGCGTGCCCAGATCGCGCCAGGTCGCCTACCGGGACGCGTGGCTGGCGTACGTCAAGGACCGGATGCCCGGCAACCCGGTCGGGATGTACTGCAATCTGGACTACTGGCTCCATGTCGACCAGACGTCCAACTACGGCGACTTCCTGTGGATCGCCACCGCCGGGCGTCCCGCCGGCCGGCCCGGCATCCAGGCCCCCTGGCTCTTCCACCAGTACAGCGAATCCGGCGGCATGGACCACGACTACTGCCACCTGGCCAGCCGCGACGCGCTGCGTGCCTGGGCCCTGTCCTTCCGGCCCACGCCGCCCACCCCACCCGCTCCCCGGTACACGGAGGACGACATGCTCGCCTATTTCACCGTGCCCGCATCCACCGCCTTCGACCTGCCCGTGGAACCCGCCGGCACCGCCGCGGCCCCGCAGGGCGGTGCCCGCAACGGCCCCCTCTGGCTCTGCCTGGCCCCGCAGGGAGGCGATGCCCGGATAACCCTCACCTTCCATCACGAGGACGGCAGCTGGGACTCCCCCGCCCAGTCCTTCGCACTCACCGTGGCGGGCAGCAAACTCGTCCAGGCGCTGCCCGCCGGTGCGGTCGTCGACAAGGTCCGCATCCAGTCGACCGCGCCTCTCGTCGGCTACATCACCGGCCGCCAGGTGGCGTGACGGGAGCTCAGTAGTCGAATTCGGCGTAGTCGATGTCGGTGAACTCCACCAGCAGGCCGGCGGCCCGGCGGCCGCTGTCCTTGAAGTAGATCTCCTGCAGGCCCTCGGCGGCGATCTCCCGCAGCTGCTGCTCGGCGGCACCGGCGGACTGCGCCTCGAAGAGGCGGGCCGCGTAGTCGGGCGGGAGGTGCTGGGTGATCAGGCGCTGCCGGGCGTCGTCGGTGGTGCCGGGGGCCGCGGTGAAGCCGAAGCGGGCCCGGGTCTCGATGACGATGCCGGTGCTGGTGGCGGCCTGCTCGCGGGCCCGCTGACGGACCTTCGGCTGCCACCGCCGGCGCACCTCGG
The DNA here is from genome assembly GCF_057552455.1 of Streptomyces sp. PKA51. NCBI lineage: Bacteria > Bacillati > Actinomycetota > Actinomycetes > Kitasatosporales > Streptomycetaceae > Streptomyces > Streptomyces sp. PKA51. The sequence goes on along the minus strand of NZ_BAAJPZ010000036.1, from coordinate 3,642 downwards.
CGGTCAGGCGGGCGGCGAGCTCCTTGCGCGGGTGCCGGAGCTGGTCCTTGACGTAGCGCTCCACCGTGCGCTGGGAGATGCCCAGCAGCCGGGCCACTTCCCGCGTGGAGCCCTTGTACTGCCGGACCAGGAACCGCATCTGCGCCCCGGCCGACTTCGGCACCGGGCGGGTGAACGTGTTCTCGGCAGCCCGCTGGAGGCTGTCGCCGAGGATGCCCATCGCGCTGCCCTACTCTCCGTCGTCCCAGCCGGCACCCACGGTGCCGTCCTTGATGTGGCGGGCGATGTTCACGCCGTCCGTGCCGTACTCCTCCATCAGGCCCTCGGCCCACAGGACGGACTGGGTGCCCTCGTGCTTGACCATGCCGGGGCTCACGCCGAGCCGGAATCCGCCGGGCAGGGGCCTGCCGTCCGGGGTGCGCGGCAGGAAGTCCAGCGGCGAGGGGCCGTCGGAGGCGTAGACCGCACAGTCGGAGTTGACGGCGACCGGGTAGAGGCCCACCGCGGCGAGCCGGAGCATCTTGCGGTGCATGTTGACGCGGGCGGTGGCGATGACGGCGGCGCGGATGTCGGGGCGCCAGGTCGGGCGTTCGAGAGCCGGCCAGGGCTCGCCGGGCCGCCAGTGGCCCTGGGGGCGTTCGCGCAGCTTGCCGATGCCGCCCTTCATCGTCGCCTTGACGGCCGAGAGCACGGCGGCCTGCCCGGGGTCGGTCCGCTTGTGCACGGCCATGGCGGCGAGGAAGTCCTCCTCGGCCATGCCGGGTGTGACGCCCAGCTGTTCCATGGTGGCCAGGTAGGCGTCGCGCAGCCGGGTGTACCAGGGGTCGAGGTACGGGCCGTGCTCCAGGCGTACGTACGCCTCCAGGGGCTCGACGCGGTGACCGAGTTCGACGGCGTAGGCGACGGTGGGGGTGGCGTACCAGGCGGGCCCCTCGGGCCGCTGCCCGGTCGGGGTGAACGGGGACGGCAGGCGGGGGTCGAAGGTGATGTGCGAGAGGTCGACCAGCCAGCTGCCGGGCAGCGCCTTGTCGAACGCGGGCCGCCTGAGGTGGACCGGGGCGGACAGGCCGACGTTCAGGCGGTTGGCGGCGGCGGCGAAGGCCATGTTGACGTCGATGCCGACGACGTACGGCTTCGTGCACTCCTCGTCCGTCAGCTGCCGGGCCCAGGCGCAGGCCTCCTCCATCAGCATCTCGTCCGGGGTGCGCCGGTGGTGCAGGGGGTGGCGGGCGGCCACGAGCGGGTGGCCGTCGGGGGCCTCGGGGGGCGCGCACGCGACCGGCTCGGTCAGGGCGCCCGGCGCCGGAGCCGGGACCCAGGCGCCCGTGGCCTCGTCCTTCACGGCGCGGGTGGGCGGGCGCAGGGCCGTCATCAGCTCCAGGCCGGTGACGGCCGTGGAGCCGCGGGGGGTCAGGACGCGAGAGGCGTAGTCGGTCAGGACCCGGGCGAGCTCGGGGGCCGCAAGCCGGTCGGCGTCCCCCCAGGCCCGCGGGTCCAGGGCGCCCCACGGCAGGACGGCGAGCTGCACGCACCGGCGCCGGTCGCCGTCCGCGGGGCGGTAGACGCGCGCCCAGGGCCCGAAACCGCGGCGGGTGAGCTGCCACTTGGCCCGGGTCAGCTGCCGGACGGCCGGGTGGTCGGCGGGCAGCCGCAGGCCCCTGCGGTCCTCCAGGTGCTCGGGGAGTCCCAGCCGCACGGCGGCCGTGGCGGTGAGGACGACGAGGGGATCGGCGTCCTTGCCGTTGCGGTGCAGCCGGGGCGCACCCAAACGGGCCTCGGTCAGGGCCCATTCCACGAGGGCGGGCAGGGTGGTGGCCGGGCAGTGCAGGACGAGTCCGGCGGCGCAGTACGCCGAGCCGTCGCCGTCCAGCACGGCCAGCGGACCGCTCTCGAAGCGCACCTCGGCGTCGGCGTCGGCTTGCGCTTCGGGCTTCGTTTCCGCTTCGGGCCGTGTGCCACGGGCCGCGGGGCGGCGCGGCGCGGTGCCCCGGGCGGGGGCCGGGGTCCGGTCGGCCTCGGTCTGCGCGGGTTGGGCCTGCGAGGGCCGGGGCTCGGGAGCCGCTGCGGGGGGTGCGGCGGGGGCCGGGACGGCCGGCGCGGGGGGCGTGACCTCCACGGGTGCGGGGGCGTTGGGCGGGTAGAGCTCGGCGAGGCGCTCCAGCAGGCGGGCATACGCCTCGCGCTGCGGGGGCCGGGGCTCGGTCCTTCCGTTCTCCCAGGACACCACCGTCGCCCGCCGCACCTGCAGCGCCTTGGCCACCTGTTCCTGCGACAGACCATGGGCCTTGCGCAGCCGTTCGCGCTCGGCGGGCGGGGGCAGGGGCGAGGCCGAGGCGATCAGGGCGTCGACCGCGTCGAACAACTCGGACACAGGTCACCTCCTGCGGTGATCATAGCCCGAGCGGACTTCTGCCCGACCGCGACACGGACTTCTGCCGTACTTGTCACGCTCTTTTCGCGTACGGCGCGTACGGCGCGTACGGCGCATCCGGGTCAGCCCACGCCGCGCGGGCGGAACTGGATGCTGATGCGCGGGCCGACGGGCCGGGAGGTCTTGGGGATCGAGTGGTCCCAGGTGCGCTGGCAGCTGCCGCCCATCACGACGAGGTCGCCGTGACCGAGGGGCTGCCGGATGCGGGTGGGGCCGCCGCCGTGCAGCCGCAGGAGCAGCGGCCGGGGCTCGCCGATCCCGAGGATGGCGACCATCGTGTCCTCGCGCGAGCCGCGCCCGATGCGGTCGCCGTGCCAGGCGACGCTGTCCCGCCCGTCGCGGTAGAAGCACAGGCCGGCGGTGCGGAAGCCCTCGCCGAGCTCGGCGGCGTAGTGCGCGCCGAGTGCCTCGCGCGCCTCGGTCAGGACCGGGTGCGGCAGCTCCTCGCCCTCGCCGTAGTGGGCGAGGAGCCGGGGGACGTCGACCTCGTTGTCGTACATGTGCCGCCGCTCCGCCCGCCACGGGACCGTTCGCACCAGCACCTCGAACAACGCGTCGGAGCCGGCGAGCCAGCCGGGCAGGACGTCGAGCCAGGCACCCCGCCCGAGCTCGATGCGCTGCACGTCCGCCAGCGGTCGGCGCAGCGCAATCTCGTCGGCCACATCGAACAGCGACCCCTGAAGTTGCAGGTGCATACACATCAGCGTACGTCACATATAGAACAGTCGTACGGGTCGGGTGTGCCGAGGATTGGTTACAGCGAGTGAATTGGCGCGACGTTCGGTAGCGGTCGCGGGGGTGCGGTCGTTGGTCCCCCGTGTCCGGGGCAGCCCGCTTCCGGATGTGAGGAGAGTCGAAGGAGTGCTGGTGCGTCGGATCGTTTGCAGGCTCGTCACCGTTCTCGCCGTCGCCGCGATGGGCACCGCCGTCGCGGCGGGACCGGCGGCCGCGGCCCCCGTCCGGGTGCCGACCGGCATGGACCAGCCGCCGTGGCCCTACAAGGACTGCCTGGCCGCGGCCAAGCAGAACAAGGAAAGCCCGGCGCACGCCAAATGGCACTGCGACGAGCTGGTGAAAAAGGGCTGGATCAAGAAGCCGGGCACCTGACGAACGACAAGGCGAAAAGACAGCGCAAAAGCGGGTGGCATCCTCGGGATGCCACCCGCTTTCTTTCGCCGATCTTTCTTTCGCCGATCTCCACCGATCCGCTT
>NZ_BAAJPZ010000035.1:0-30455 GCF_057552455.1 Streptomyces sp. PKA51 | reverse complement strand
CCCGCCCCCCGCCCCCCCCCCCCCCCCCCCCCCCCCCCCCCCCCCCCCCCCCCCCCCCCCCCCCCCCCCCCCCCCCCCCCCCCCCCCCCCCCCCCCCCCCCCCCCCCGGCCGGGGCGAAGGCCCCGCCCGGAGTGCGGGCGGGGCCTTCGGCGCGTGGTGGTGCGGCGTGGCGGGTCAGGAGTTCATGAGGTCCGCGATGACCAGCGCGGTGACGGTTCCCTTGAAGCCCCAGCCGGGGTTGCGGGAGTCGTTGGGGTGGTTGCGGCGCCACAGGGTCAGCTTGACCTGACCGTCCTCGTCCGTGTCCTCGCTCGGCACGATCTCCAGACCTATCTGGTCGAGCGACATCAGACAGTGGCTCGGATTGCCGTTCTCCAGCACCTCCAGCGCGTAGGACTGGATCACCACGTTGTAGACGGGACGCCCCTTCTCGTCCCGGCGGATCTTGCCCGGGATCGTGAATCCCTGCTTCGCCGTGTAGGCATTCGCCTGAGGAGCGCGGTCCACCTCGAACCTGACGCGCTTGAATGCAATGGCCATTGCTTCCCCCCTGGTTCGGGTCGTTGTGCTGACGACGTCATTGCTACCACCCATTCCCGGGGGCCTGTCATGTCGGGGAATCCCCCACGGGCCGCTTTCCGGACGCTTGCTCCCTTGGCGATTTCGCTGGTGAAGTGCCCTTGACGGGCAATCGGCACCTCGCTATTCGCCCGCAAGGGGTTTCGGGGATCGGCATTCCACCGAAGGCTGGCTCAATGCGTTCGGAGTCAGGCGAAACGATCGGTTTCGGTTTGCGTTCTTCGCGCCGCCCGTGGGTAACGTCTCCTCCTGTCCGAGCTGTTCGAGAGGAAGGCGGAGAAATGGCACTCACTATCCGGCAGGGCTTTGTGCCGCACACCCTGCAGCCCGGCGGAAAGGGCACGTTCACCATCGACGTGGCCTCCGACGTCGTCATCAGCGGACAGAAGGAATGGATAGCCGTGACGTTCCCGGACGGCGTCACGTTCCCGGAAGGGGGCGTGGTCCGGTACATCGCCGACGGAACGAAGATCAACGACGTACTCGAGTCCACCTGGGACCCGCACAGCCGGCAACTTCGTTTCCAGAGCGAGTTACACCTCAACGACCGTACGCCGCGGCAGAACGGCTTCTACTCCATCGACGTGCAGGCCCGCCCCGACGCGGCGCCCGGCCTGCGCAAGCTGGCGAACGCCATCGAGATCGCGGGCGTGAAGGCCGACGTGGAGTTCGAAATCGTCTCGCCCCGGCCCGCCGAGAACCTCATCAAGAACGGCGGTTTCGGTGACGTGCCCTTCACGCCCGACGGGAAATGGACGCCCAACCAGGGCGTGCTCTACGCCCGCAAGGCCGCCGCGCTCGACTGGTGGAGTGTGGGCACGTACCAGGGCAAGGGCGTGTGGGCCCCGTCCCGGACGGGCGCTCCCGGCGAGCTCGTCGACGTGATCAACGGTGACGCGGACGGTCACTTCCCGGAGGACACGGAACGCCCCTTCGTCGCCGGCGAGAACATCGTCGACGTCAACGGCGCCAACACCTGCGGCTACATCGAGCAGGCCGTCACGGTGACCGCCGGCACCTGGTACGAGCTGTCGTTCCACACCGGATACCACCTGGTGAAGGACGACCCCACCGGACCCACCTACCTGCACACCGACGTGCGGTACGGGGAGGCGGGCGCCGAGACCGTCCTGGTCGAGGAGGACTACGTCCAGTACTACACCGGAAAGAACGGCGCCTCCTCCCAGGACCCCGGAAAGAAGCTCAACAAGCCGGGCTGGCGAAAGCGCCGGCTGCGCTTCCTCGTGCCGGACGGCGTCGGCCGGGTGACGGTGCGATTCGCCAATCCCGGGCCTTCGGGATTCAACCCCGAACTGTTCGCGAACCCGGGCGGCAGCAACGGAATGCTCGTCGCCCACGTGGGCCTGGTGCCCTCCGCTCCCGACCCGTACGCCGCTCGTCGGTGAACACCCGAGCCGGTGGCCCGCCCCACGTGCGGTGGGCCGCCGGCTCCGCCGTTCCCGGGGACCGCGGACATGGCAACTCCTTTCCCTGGGAGGCAATGCGGCGGGCCAGTCTTGTTGCGGCGTCGCGGCACCGTCAAACGGGCCGTCGCCGCGTCATCGTTTTCGAGCCTCGTCCCACCGCCGAACCTCCCTGCTGAAGGCCCACTTGACAGCGGATCGAAGGGGAGGATATTCCGCGCGGGATTTCTGGCGGTGCCGCCGCCGACCGCACCGCATGCCGGCCCGCCCCACGCCGTGCCGACCGGAAAACACCGACTCCGGTTTGTGTGCGGCGATACGGCCCTGGGAATGTCTGCTCGCACCGGGTGGCGAGAGGAAGCATGCGCTCCGCCACCTGCGCATCAATGGATCGTTCAGCAGCCATTTGCTCGTCCACGGTTTGCTGGAAGCGTCGGCCGGTGCGTGCCCGATGCCCCGCAGCTCGTGCCCCTCGCAAAAGGAGCTTTCTGCAGTGGAACGTCCCCGCACGGCAGAGGAACGCCAGGACTCCCGCGTCCCGTTACCGGCCGCCTCCGCCGGTGCCGTCGATCTCGAACTCGTCATCCCCGCCTACAACGAGGAGAACCGGCTCGCCCCCACCGTCACGGCCCTGGCCGAGCATGTGCGCGGCATGCCGCTGACGGTCGCGCTGCGCGTCATCGACAACGGCAGCAGCGACCGCACCGCCGAATGTGTCGACCGCCTCGCCGCGTCCGGCATTCCCATCACCGTGACCGGCTGCTCCCGCCGTGGCAAGGGTGCTGCCGTGGCGCGCGGAATGGTGACCACGAACGCCCGGTGGGTCGGATTCTGCGACGCCGACCTCGCCACGCCCGCCACCGCCGTCGACGATGCGGTCCGCCTCCTGCGCGACGGCTGGCAGGTCGTCGTCGGCTCCCGGCGCTGCGCCGGGGCGCGGATCCCCGTGCGGCAGCCGGCCCTGCGCCGGCTGGGCGGGGCCGGCTTCCGGCTGGCGACCCGGCGGTTCTCCGGACCGGTCAAGGACACCCAGTGCGGCTTCAAGTTCTTCGAGGCCACCGCCGCGCGCCGCCTCTTCTCCTCCGTGACCACCAGCGGCTTCGCCTTCGACCTCGAAGTGATCGCGCGGGCCCGCGCCCTCGGGCTGAGCCTGACCGAGTTCCCGGTGGTCTGGAGCGACCGGGCGGGTTCCAGCTTCCGGCCGTTCGCCGACGGCCGCCGCGTGGCCGGCGAGCTGTGGCGGCTGCACCGCACCCTGCAGCGCCGCCCGCCCCGCGTCGTACGCCGGACTTCCGCTCCCCGCGCCGCCGAGGAGGCGGGATGACCGCGGGCACGCTCCCCCTCACCGCCCTGCACGACGCCTTCCCCGCCGTCGCCGACTGGCGCGGGCGCCACGTCGTGGTGTGCAACTGGCGCGACGGCCGCCACCCGCAGGCCGGCGGCGCCGAGCTGTACTGCGAGGAGGTCGCCCGGCACCTGACCGCGGCGGGCGTGCGCGTCACCTACCTGACCGCCCGTCCCCGCGGCTCGGCCCGCCGCGAGGACACCGGCCTCGGCACCGTCGTGCGCGGCGGGGGCCGGTTCACCGTCTACCCGTTCGTGCTGCTGTGGCTGCTGCTGCACCGCCGCTCCGTGGCCGCCGTCGTCGACTCCCAGAACGGCATCCCCTTCTTCACCCCCCTCGCGCTGCGCCGCCGCACCCCCGTGGTCCTGCTCGTCCACCACGTCCACCAGGGCCAGTTCGCCCTGTGGTTCCCCCGCCCCGTCGCCGCCGTGGGCCGCTGGCTGGAGAGCCGCGGCAGTGCCCTGGCGTACGGGCGGCGCGCGGTGTGCGCCGTCTCGCCGTCCACCCGGGCCGAGATCCGCCGGCGGCTCGGCCTGCGCGGCCCGGTGCACCTGGCCCCGGCCGGCCTCGAACCCCCGCCGCCCGCGCCCGGGCCGCGGCGGCGCGCCGCGGCGCCGCGCATCGTCTGCGTCGGCCGGCTCGTCCCCCAGAAACGGGTCGACCGGCTGGTGCGCGCGATGCCCGCGCTGCGCCGCGAACTGCCGGGCGCCCAGCTGCACATCGTCGGCGACGGCGAGGCCCGCGAGGAGCTGCGGGCGCTCGTGGCCGAGCTCGCTGCCGGCGACTTCGTCGTCCTGCACGGCCGCGTGCCACCCGCGCAGCGCGATGCTCTCGTCGACTCCGCGTGGATCAGCGCCACCGCCTCGCTCGGCGAGGGCTGGGGGCTGTCGGTGGTCGAGGCCGCGGCCGCCGGGGTGCCCACGCTGGCGTACGACGTGCCCGGGCTGCGCGACACCATCCGTCCCGGCGTCACCGGCTGGCTCCTGGGCACCGACGACGACCTGGCGGCCGGCCTGGCCAAGGCGCTGCGCACCGTCGAGGCGCCGCAGGACGCGGCCCGCTGGGAGGCGGAGTGCCGTGGCTGGGCGGCCCGGTTCGGCTGGGCCGCCACCACCGGCCACCTGCTGGCCGCCCTGAGCGCCGAGGAGGGCAGGCTCTCCCGCGGCGTGGGCCGCCGCGCGGCCGCCGAGCGGCGCACCGTCACCGACGCGTGCGCCCTGGTCACCGCCCCCGCGGCCGTCCTCGAACGCGCCGACCTGGCCTCGCTGCGCGTCACCGACCTCGTCGACCTCACCGGCCCCCGCCCGTGCCTGCTGCTGGTCGGCGCCGACGAGCACGACGCGGCGGGCGTCCTCGCCCGCATCGGCGTGGACCCCGCGGACCCGCGCGTGTCCGTACGCCTGGCCCGGCACACCGACGCCCTCGGCTGGCAGGCCCACCCCCCTGCCCGGGCGCGGCGGCATGAGACGGGCCGCCGCCGCGCCGCCGGACGGGCCGCCGGTCTCGGCGCCCTCTTCGCCCTCGCGCTGACCCTGCGGCTGGTCTTCATCGCCCGGTCCTACGACGTGTTCGTCGACGAGCTGTACTACACGGCCATCGGACGCAACCTCGCCGACGGGCAGGGGCCGGTCTTCGACGGGCGGTTCTTCGCCCTCCACCCGCCCGCCCTGTTCGCCGTGCTCGCCGCGTGCCTGCGCCTGACCGGCGACGTCTCCGGCGACCTGCTGCACCAGGTGCTCGATCTGCGGCCCGTCGTGGCCGTCACCGGGGCCGTGGGCGTCGTGGCCGTCACCGCGCTGCTGCGCCGTACGGTCCGCGGTCCGCTGGCGGCCGCCGCCGGGCTGTTCCTCGCCCTCGACCCCTTCCTCAACCGCTTCGACAGCCGGGTCATGCTCGAAGCCCAGGCCACCGCCGCCGCGGCGCTCGGCATGCTCGTCCTCGCCCGCACCCCCGCCACCGCCCGCGGCCGCACCGCCGCGGGCACCGGCGCGGGCACCGGCGCGGGGCTGCTGTTCGCTCTTGCGATCACCACCAAGGAGCCGTACGCGCTGGGCACGTTCGTACCCGTCGCCGTCCTGGGCCTGGCCGCCCGGGGCGCGGTGCGGCGCATGCGGCTGACGGCGGCCGCCGTCGCCCTCGCCGGGTATGCGGCGTACGTCGTGGCGACGGCGGCCACCGGCAACTGGCCCGCCTGGTGGGCGCAGAAGACCGACGGCATCGCCCGGGCGCTCGGCCTCAAGCAGATCAGCGGCTTCAACAGCACCGACGGCACCGTCTCGTTCGCCGACCGGCTGCTCGTCCAGCTCGGTCACTTCGCCGTGCCCTACGCCCTGATCGCCCTCGGTACCGCGGCCGTCGCCGGGCTGCTGTGGTGCCGGGCCCGGCGGCCGGGGCTGTTCGCCGGGAATCCGGGGCGCACGCTGATCACGGCGTGGGCGGCGTGCACCCTGCTGCACCTGGTGTACGCGGTGGCCGTCGGCACCCTTGAGGAGCAGATGTTCTACCCCCTCGTGGTGACCAGCACCGCGGCCCTCGCCCTCGCCCTCGACGTCCTCCTCCCCTCCAGGGTCGTGGTGACCAGGACGCTCGCCGCGCTCGCCGCCCTCGCCCTCGTCGTCGACGCCGTGGTGTGGGTACGCGTGCACACCCGGCACGACGACGCCCTGCGACGCACCCTGGCCTGGTCCCGTACCCACCTGCCGCGCGGCAGCGTGGTCGCGGCCACCGACGAGGGCACCTCCTTCGTCCTGCCCGGCGCCCACCTCGCCGACTGGCGCACCCCGGCGGACCTCGGCCGCGCACGCGCGGACTACCTCGTGCTCTCCACCGAGCTGGCGCAGCAGGGCTACGCCCGCATCGGCTCCCGGCTGCGCGCCGTGGTCGAGCGCGAGGCCCCGCTCGTCCACAGCGAACGCGGCACCACCACGGGGGCGCTGCGCGTGTACGACGTACGGGCGCTGGCCGCCGGCCACCGGACGGCGGGGTGACGATGGAGACGACCACCGCGCCCGCCCCCGCCGGGGCCGCCCTCGCCCGCGCCGGCCGCGTCCCCGGAGCCCTGCTGCTCACCGCCGCCACCGTCGCGGTCGGCCTGGGCAACTACGGGCTCTCCCTTCTCCTCGTCCGCCTCCTGGCCCCCCGCGACTTCACCGTCTACTCCGCCGTCTCCTCGGTGCTGCTGAGCGTGGGCACCCTGGCCGGCGCCACCGTGCCCTGGGTGCTGGCCCGGGAAGTGGCGGCCGGTGCGCCCGGCAGCGCGCGGCGCCGGCGGGCGGTGCGCTCGTGCCTGTGGCTCGCCCTCGGGCTGTCCCTGGCGACGGCCGTCGTGGCCTGTGCGGCCGTCGCCTCGTACGCCGGGCCGGGTGCGGTTGCCGCACTGGCGGCCGCGTGCGTGACGATCTGGCTCAACTCCGTCGGCGCCGGCTACCTGCAGGGGCGCGAGCACTTCGCCCGGCTGGGCGCGCTGCGGGTCGGCGAGGTGGCCGTACGCATCGCCGTCACCGTCGCGGGCGTCGGCGCCGGGTGGGGTGCCGCGGGGGCGCTCGGCGCCTTCGCGGCGGGCGCGGCGGTCACCACCGCGGCCGGGCTCGCCGCCCTGCGCCGGGACCTGGCGGCACCGGGTGCCGGCGAGGAGGCCGCCAGCTCCCCCGGCCTGTGGCGGCACGCGGCCCGCATCGGCGGCATCCAGCTGCTGGTGTGCGTGCTGTTCACGTCCGACGTGGTCGTCGCCGCCTCGGTGCGCGGCGGCTCGGCCGACCTGGCGCCGTACCAGGCGCTGCTGGTCCTCGCCCGCGTGCCGCTGTTCCTGGCGACCGCGCTGGCCACCGTGGTCTTCCCCCGGCTGGCCGCGGCAGGCCCCGGCGCGGGCGGCGAGGGCTTCCGCACGGCGCTGCGGCAGCACTGGATTGCCGGCGGTGCCGTCACGGTGACGATCGCGACCTGCCCCGGCGCGGTCGCCGGGCTGGTGCTGCCCGAGCAGTACACGGCCTCCCTCGTGCTGCTGCCCCCGCTCGCCCTCGCCGGATTCGCGAGCGCGACCGTCATGCTGGTGACGGTCGTCTTCCAGGCGTGGGGCCCGGCCCGGCCGGTCGTGGTGCCGCTCGCCGTGGCCTGCCTGCTGGGGGGCGCCGGCTACGCCGTCGCCTCCTGCGACGTGCGGGCGCTGGCGTGGAGCGCGGCGGCCGTCACCTCGGCAGTGGCCGTGGTGACGGTGGGCCGGGCCCGGCGCCGCGTGCCCGGCACCGGACCGGTCGCCGGGGCCCTCGGCCCGCTCGCGGCGGGCGCCCTCGCCTGCTGCGCGCTGCTCGCGCTGCGGCCGTACCCGGCCCTGTGGAGCGGTGCGGCGCTCGCCGTGCTGGCCGGCGCCGCCGCGGCCGTACGCTCCCGGCCCCGCCGATCCGGCCCGTACCGCGTGCTCCACCTGGGCTTCGAGGACCCCCGGCGGCCGGGCGCTGGCGGCGGCTCGGTGCGTACCCACGAGGTCAACCGGCGGCTGGCCGCGCGGGGCGTGGAGGTGACCGTCGTGGTCGCCCCCTGGCCCGGCGCCGCCGCGACCGTGCGCGACGGCGTCCGTTACGTACCGCTGCCCGCGCATCCGGGGCCGCTGGTGCGCAGTCGTTTCGCCGCGCAGATCGCCTACTTCGCGGTCGTCGTCACCCGGCTGCCGTGGCTGGTGCGCCGGCACGACCCGGACATCGTGGTCGAGGACTTCGCCGCCCCCTTCTCCTCCGTGTGCGTGCCGTACCTCACGCGCAGGCCGGTCGTCGGAGTGGTGCAGTGGCTGTTCGCGTCCGAGAAGGCCCGCGAGTTCCACCTGCCGTTCGGCGCCGTCGAGCGGCGCGGGCTCGCCTCGCACACCACCCTGCTCGCGGTCGGCGACGGCCTGGGCGCGGAACTGCGCAGGCGCCGTCCCACGGCCCGGGTGGAGGTCGTCCCCAACGGGGTCGACGCGGCGGCCTTCACCGCCTGCGCCGCCCGGCGCGGCGACCACGTGCTGTACCTCGGCCGGCTGGAGACGACCTCCAAGGGCCTGGACCTGCTGCTGCGCGCCTATGCCCTGGCCGCCCCGCACACCCCCGCCGACCTGCACGTCGCCGGCGACGGCCCGGACGCCCGCACCGCGCGCGCCCTGGCCGCCGACCTGGGCATAGCCGACCGCGTCCACTGGCTGGGCCGCGTCGAGGGCCCCGCCCGCTTCGAGCTGCTGGCCGCAGCGCGGCTGGTGTGCGTACCGAGCCGGTACGAGACCTTCGGCATGGTCGCCGCCGAGGCCCTGGCCACCGCCACCCCGGTCCTGGCCTTCGACATCCCCCGCCTGCGCGACCTGGTCACCGACGCCGTGGGCGTCCGCGTACCCCCCGGCGACCTCGACGCCTACGCGGCCGCCCTGACCTCCCTCACCGGCGACCCGGCCCGCTGCCGGGCCCTGGGCGCCCGGGGCCCGGCAGCGGTGGCGCACCTGGACTGGGACCGCATAGCCGCAGCCCAATGGGCGGCCTACCGGCGGGTGTCGGGGGCGGGGGCACTGTGACTCACACGAATGCCGGTCGTTCCGGGTCCAGGGTTGCCAGGCCCTCCGTGGGGGAGGAGGCCTCGGCGAAGTGGCGGCGGGGGATGCGGCCTGCGCGGTGGGCGAGGCGGCCGGCTTCGACCGCGTGGCGCATCGCCTCCGCCATCAGGACGGGTTCCTGGGCCCGGGTGACCGCCGAGGCGAGCATCACCGCGGCGCAGCCGAGTTCCATGGCCAGGGCCGCGTCGGAGGCGGTGCCGGCTCCTGCGTCGAGGATCACCGGGACCGTGGCGCGTTCGGTGATGAGCTGGAAGTTGTGGGGGTTGCGGATGCCCAGGCCGGAGCCGATGGGGGCGCCCAGGGGCATGATCGCGGCGCAGCCGACGTCCTCCAGCTTGCGGGCGAGGACGGGGTCGTCGTTGGTGTAGGGCAGCACGGTGAAGCCGTCGTCGACGAGGATCTCGGCGGCGTCCAGGAGTTCGATGGGGTCGGGCAGGAGGGTGCGCTCGTCGGCGATGACCTCCAGTTTGACCCAGTCGGTGCCGAGCGCCTCGCGGGCGAGGCGGGCGGTGAGGACGGCCTCGCCGGCGGTGAAGCAGCCGGCGGTGTTGGGCAGGACGCGGATGTCGTGCTTCTCCAGGACGGAGAGGACCGAGCCGCGGACGGTGGCGTCGAGGCGGCGCATGGCGACGGTGGTCAGTTCGGTGCCGGAGGCCAGGAGGGCGCGTTCGAGGACCTCCAGGCTGGGGGCGCCGCCGGTGCCCATGATGAGGCGGGAGGTGAAGGTGGTGTCGGCGATGGTGAGCAGGTCGTCCGCCATGGGGTCAGCCTCCCTGGACCGCGGTGAGGACCTCGACGCGGTCGCCCTCGCCGAGGGTGGTCTGCGGCCACTGGCCGCGCGGTACGACGGCCTCGTTGACGGCGGCGGCGACGCCGCTGTGCGCCGTGGTGAGGGTGGCCACCAGGCCGTCGAGGGTGGTGCCGGCCGGGACGGCCCGGCGCTCGCCGTTGACGCTGATGACGTGGGTGGTCATGCGGGCTGCTCCTGGAGTGCGGGGGTGAAGCGGAGGGGGGAGAAGGGGCGGGCCTCCGCGGGCAGCCGTCCCTCGGTGAGGACCTCGGCCATGACGTCGCCGGTGACGGGGGTGAGCAGGACGCCGTTGCGGTGGTGGCCGGTGGCGAGGTGCAGGCCGGGCAGGGCGGTGGGGCCGAGCAGCGGGGCGTTGTCGGGGGAGCCGGGGCGCAGCCCGGCGAGGGTTTCCACCAGGGGCAGTTCGGTGATGCCGGGCACCAGTTCGTGGGCGTCGCGCAGCAGTTCGTAGACGCCGCCGGCGGTGACGGTGGTGTCCCAGCCCTGTTCCTCGGTGGTGGCGCCGACGACGAGTTCGCCGTTCTCGCGCGGGACGAGGTAGACGTGGCCGCCGCGCACCACGGCCCGTACGGTGCGCGAGAGGAACGGCCGGTACGGGCCGGGTATGCGCAGCCGCAGCACCTGGCCCTTGACGGGCCGTACGGGCGGCAGCACCTCCTCGGGCAGGCCGGTGAGGCGGCCGCTGTGGCTGCCGGCGGCCAGGACCGTCCGGTCCGCGGCGACGCGGGTGCCGTCGGCGAGCTCGGCGCCGGCGGCCCGGCCGCGGGCGAGCAGGGCCCGGACGGCGGGGGAGCGGTGGAAGGTCACCCCGGCCCGCTCGCAGGCGAGGAGCAGGGCGGCGGCCAGGCGCCGGGGGTCGGTCTGGTGGTCGCCGTCGACGCGCAGGCCGCCCTGGACGGCGGGGGCGAGCATCGGTTCGAGCCGGCGGCACTCGCGCCCGGACAGCCACTGGGACTGCAGGCCGCAGCGCTGCTGGAGGGCGTGCAGTTCCTTCAGGTGGGCGCGGTCGTCGGCGTCGAGCGCGACGGCGAGGGTGCCGCAGGCGCGGTAGCCGGTGTCGAGGCCGGTGGCCTCGTGCAGTTCCGCGGTGAAGGCCGGGTAGCGGCGGGCGGAGGCGAGGTTGAGGGCGAGCAGCGTCTCCTCGCCGTAGTGCAGTTCGGTGACGGCGGCGAGCATGCCGGCGGCCACGCGTGCCGCACCCCCGCCGGGCTCCGGGTCGGCCACGACCGTGGCCAGGCCGCGCTGTGCGGCGCGCCAGGCCGTGACCAGGCCGATGATTCCGCCGCCGATGACCAGGACGTCGCAGGATGTGTCGGACGTGCCGTTCGCAGCGTGCATGGGCGTCCAGCCCCTCCCTTCGCCGGCATGACCCGGATCAGGTTCGTACGGTCGGAGGCCGTCCAGCCTCCCTCTCAGCCCGGTGCGCCGGGCTCCCGCGAGTGCTTGCAGCCTGCCACCCTAGTACGGGCCGCGGGCCGCCCGGAAGGCGGCGGTGCGCCCGGCGGGGGTGACGCTGTGTCAGAGGTCTCGCCCACGGGTGCTCCGGCGCGCACGGCCCGCGGGCCTACAGTTGATCGGGTGAGCGAGCAGACGAACACCTCCGGTGACCGCCGCGTCGTCATCGTCGGAGCGGGCATGGCGGGCGTGCAGACCGCCGTGGCCCTGCGCGAACAGGGCTGGACCGGCAGCATCACGCTGCTGGGCGCCGAGCCCCACCCGCCCTACGACCGCCCCCCGCTGTCCAAGGCCGTGCTGCTGGGCACCGCAGAGGACTCCGCCTTCGCCGTGGACTTCGGCTCGCTCGGCATCGACGTGCGCCTGGGCACGGGCGCCACCGGGCTGCGCGCCGAGGAGCGCACGGTGCTCACCCCGGCGGGAGAGGTGCCCTACGACATTCTGGTCATCGCCACCGGCGCCGAGGCGGTGGCCCTGCCCGGCAGCGAGGACGTGCCGGGCGTGCACGTCCTGCGCACCTTCGACGACGCCGCCCTGCTGCGCCCGCTGCTGACCGAGCGGCGCCGCTTCGTCGCGGTGGGGGCGGGCTGGATCGGTGCGGAGTTCGCCACGGCCGCCCGCGAGGCGGGCTGCGAGGTGACGGTGGTGGAGGCCGCCGGCCAGGTGCTGCCGGGGGCGCTGCCGCCTCAGGTCGCGGCGCCCATGGCCGCCTGGTACGAGGAGAGCGGCGTGCGCCTGCTGACCGGCACGCCGGTGACGGCCGTGGAGGCCGGCGCGGTCGTCCTCGCCGACGGCACGCGGCTGCCCGCCGACGCGGTGGTCGTGGGCATCGGCGCCCGGCCGGCCACCGGCTGGCTGGCCGGCTCGGGCGTCGAGCTCGCCGAGGACGGCTCGGTGCGCGCCGACGACCGGCTGCGCACCTCGCTGCCGGGCGTCTACGCGGTCGGCGACTGCGCCTCCTTCCCCTCCGCCCGTTACGGCGAGCGGCTGATGGTGCACCACTGGGACAACGCCCTGCAGGGCCCGCGCACGGTGGCCGCGAACATCGTCCACGGCCCCGAGGAGAGCCCGGTCTACGACCCGGTGCCCTACTTCTGGTCCGAGCAGTTCGGGCGCTTCGTGCAGTACGCCGGGCACCGCGCGCCCGGTGACGAGCTGCTGTGGCGCGGCGATCCGCAGGGCGCGGCCTGGACGGTGTGCTGGCTGCGCGGGGACGTCCTGGTGGCGCTGCTGGCCGTGGGGCGGCCGCGCGACCTGGCCCAGGGCCGCAAGCTCGTCGAGCAGGGCGCCGCCCTGGACCGGGAGAAGGCGCGGGACGCCGCGGTGCCCCTGAAGGCGGCCGTCCTGACCCCCGCCGGGCGGCCGGTGGAGTGACCTGCGGGCGACTTGCGGGCCCGGCTCGGGTCAACCCGGCTACCGGCTGTCAGTCCCGGATGGCAGGCTTGTCCCTGTGACCGAGATTGACACGAAGATCGATGCTCTCGTTCCTGCCTGGCTCAACCTCCCCGACATCGCCGAGAAGCTCGGTGTCGAGGTGACGCGCGTGCGGCAGCTGGTCAAGGAGGGCCAGCTGATCGCCGTCCGCCGGGGCGAGAACCGAGTGCTCATGGTGCCCGCCGCCTTCATCGGCGAGGGCAAGGTGGTCAAGGGCCTCGCCGGGACCTTGACGCTGCTGCGGGACGACGGCTTCAGCGACGAGGAGATGCTGGAGTGGCTCTTCACCCCCGACCCGACCCTGCCCGGCACCCCGGCCGACGCGCTGCGGGAGAATCGCGGCACGGAGGTCAAGCGCCGGGCCCAGGCACTGGCCGTCTGAGCCGGCACCCGTAGTACGACCTGCATCACCGCAACCACTGACACCGTCCGGCGTACGGGCCCGGGGCAGCGCGCCCCGGGCCCGTACCGCCGCCGACCGGGGGGAGCCACCGCCCATGCCCGTCGCCGCAGCACGCGAGCGGCTCGCGAACGCCCGGCTGTACCTGTGCACGGACGCCCGCAAGCGCCAGGGCGACCTGCCGGAGTTCCTCGACGCGGTCCTCTCCTCGGGGGTGGACGCGATCCAGCTGCGCGACAAGGGCATGGAGGCCGGTGAGGAGCTCGAGCACCTCGCCGTCTTCGCCGAGGCGGCGCGCCGGCACGGCCGGCTGCTGTCCGTCAACGACCGCGCCGACGTCGCGCACGCGGCCGGCTCGGACATCCTGCACCTGGGCCAGGGCGACCTGCCGGTGCCCGCGGCCCGGGCGATCCTGGGGCCCGACGTGCTCGTCGGCCGCTCCACGCACGCCGAGGCCGAGGTCGAGGCGGCCGTGGCCGAGCCCGGCGTGGACTACTTCTGCACCGGCCCCTGCTGGCCCACCCCGACCAAGCCCGGCCGCCACGCCCCGGGCCTGTCCCTGGTCCGCCACGCGGCGGCGCTGAGGCCCGAGCGGCCCTGGTTCGCCATCGGCGGCATCGACGCGGGCAACCTGGAGCAGGTGCTCGACGCCGGCGCCCGGCGGGTCGTCGTGGTGCGGGCGATCACCGAGGCGGACGACCCGGGGGCGGCCGCCGCCGACCTCGCCCGGCGCATCCGCGCCTACGACCTGTGACCGGTTCCCGGTACGCGGCCTGTCCACGTACTGGGACGATTGACGGATCACCATCGGCGAATCGGACATAAAGCCGAACTCGGTTGGGGCCGGGTCGGGACGCGGGTTAACTTGCCGGTATGGCCCTTGGCACAGCGTCCACCAGGACGGACCACGCGCCCACCATCCGTGAGCTGCTCGCCTCGGGCGAGCGTTCGTACTCCTTCGAGTTCGCCGCGCCCCGCTCGGAAAAGGGCGAGCGGACGCTGTGGAACGCCATCCGGCGCATCGAAGCGGTGGCACCCACCTTCGTCTCCGTGACCTACGGCGCCGGCGGCTCCTCGCGCGAGGGTACGGTTCGGGCCACCGAGCGCATCGCCACCGACACCACCCTCACCCCCGTGGCCCACCTGACGGCCGTCAACCACTCGGTCGCCGAGCTGCGCAACGTCATCGGGCAGTACGCGGACGTGGGCATCCGCAACATGCTCGCCCTGCGCGGCGATCCGCCCGGTGACCCCATGGGCGAGTGGGTGCGCCACCCCCAGGGCGTGCGCTACGCCGCCGAGCTGGTGCGGCTGATCAAGGAGTCGGGCGACTTCTGCGTGGGCGTGGCCGCCTTTCCCGAGATGCACCCGCGCTCCACCGACTGGGAGACGGACGTCAGGCACTTCGTGGCCAAATGCCGGGCAGGTGCCGATTTCGCCATCACCCAGATGTTCTTCCACGCCGAGGACTACCTCAGGCTGCGCGACCGGGTGGCCGCCGCCGGCTGCGACACCCCGATCATCCCGGAGATCATGCCGGTCACCAACGTCCGCCAGATCGAACGATTCGCACAGCTCAGCAACGCGACGTTCCCCTCCGACCTCGCCGAGCGGATCCTCGCGGTGCAAGGCGACGCGGCCGCTGTACGCTCGGTCGGGATCGAGTACGCGACCCGGTTGTGTGCCCGGTTGATGGCCGAGGAGATTCCCGGGTTGCACTTCATTACCCTGAACCACTCCACGGCGACGTTGGAAATCTACGAGAATCTGGGACTGCACCAGCGGTCCTGAAGGCCGGCCGGACAGCGGCGGGCCGAACGAGAGGGGCGTTAATGGGCTGGACGGTCCTCTACATCGCGTTCGGTGTTGTCGCGCTCTGGCTGTTGGCCGAGGTGCTGCTGCAGTACAAGGCGCGCCTGCGCTGGCGGCTGCTCGCCTTCGCCGGTTTCCTCGGCGTGGTCGCGGGCGTGGTCTTCCCGTCCGTGGCCGTCATCGTCGTGGGCGCCATCGCCTTCGCCGTGGGCCAGACCTTCGTCACGCTCTCCTTCCGCCGCGGCTTCACCATGGGCTGGGCCCTGCGCCGCGGGGACGCACCCGACGCCCCGCCCTCCGCCGCGGCCCCGGCCCCCGGCGGCCGGGCGGCGGCACGCGCCGGGCGCCGCCGCAAGGGCGAGCGCCGCGGCGCACCCGCCCCCGCGCCGGCCGCGGCCCCCGACGTCACCCTGCCGGCCGACGGCCCCGGCGCCCTCACCGCCGTCCAGGAGCCCCCGGCCGCCGAGGCCACCGCGCTGCTCGACCCGGTCCTGGACGCGGGCGTGCCCCAGCAGCCGACCGCCGAGCAGCCCCACCCCATGGGCTACCCGGCCCCCGGCCAGGGCGGCTACGACTACGGCCGGCAGCCGGCCGCGGAGACCCCCGCCCACGACGGCGTCCCGGCGGGCCAGTTCGACTACGGCCAGGGCCAGTACGCCTCGTACTCCGACCCCTACATCGGCAACCGCGCCCCGTCCTACGAGCAGTACGACGCCTACGGCCAGCAGCAGCCGTACGCACAGCAGGGCTACGGCTCCGGCGGATACGGCCAGGGCGCCTACGGCGGGCAGCGCTACGACATGGACACCCCGCCCGGCGGCGTGTGGGTGCCGCAGCAGCGCGACACCGACGCGGCCCCGCAGGCCGGCCAGCAGCCGCCCTACCCGCCGCAGCACCTGCCCGGCCAGGGACAGGGCCACGACGAACAGCCCTACCGCTACTGACCTCCTGACCCAGGCCCTGTCCGGCGGATCTTCGTCGCGGGGCAGGGCCCGATCTGTGGCTGCCGCCGCGTGGGCGCGATCGGCCGGCGACGGCCCGCGGTCGGCGCGTCACCCCGAGACCGGGGCGAAGCACCCTGTCTGCGGGCGCGTCGTGGCTTGTCGCGCCCGCGCGGCGGCAGCCGCAGATCGACAACGCCCCGCGCCCCTACGGGGCGCTGCGTGATCCGCCGGACGGGCCCTGGCGGCCGCAGGTCCTCACTGGGAGCCGCGGAAGTCGGCGCCCTCCACGATCAGTCCGGCCGCCAGGGCCCCCGACATCCCGGCGTGCGCGAGCCCGCCGCCGGGGTGGGCGAAACCGCCCACCCGGTACAACCCGGGCAGCGGCGCCGCCGTGCCCGGCCGCAGGAACGCGCCCTGCGCACCGGCCAGTACGGGCGCGGGCACCCCGCCGCCCACGGCGCCCGTCTCGCGCTCGATGTCCGCGGGGGTGCGCACCTCGCGCCACAGCACCCGCTCGCCCAGCCCCTCGACCGCCGCCCCGGCGGCCTCGATCATCCGCTGCGCCCACGCGGCGGCCGTGGCCGCATCCGTCCAGTCCACGCCGCGGCCCTGCGGGGCCACCGTCGCGGTCAGCGTCACCGCTTCGTGGCCGTCGTCCGGGCAGGTGCCCGCGTCGTCGGGCCGCAGCACGGTCACCGTCGGCAGGTGGGCGGTCCCGCCGCGCGCACCGAAGACGCCCTCCAGCTCCGCGGCCCTGTCCGGGGCGTGCACCACCGTGCGGTGCGCCGTACCCGCGGGCCGCGCGCCGCGCAGGGCCAGGAACACGCCGAACCGGCCCGCGGCCACCGGCCCCACCGGCTCGCCGGCGCCGGGGGCGAGCGCCGCCGGCCGCTGCGGCGGGACGCCCGCCACGACCGCGTCCGCCTCGACGACCTCCCCGCCGGCCAGGCGCACCCCGGCCGCCCTGCCGTCCTTCTCCACCACGTCCACGACCTCGGCGCCGAAGAAGAACTCCACGCGCCGCGCCCGGCACCGCTCGTACAGGGCCTGCGCCAGAGTGCGCAGCCCGCCGCGCACGTACCAGGTGCCGAAGGTCTGCTCCATGTACGGCAGGACGGCCGCACTCGCGGGCGCGGTGCGCGGATCCAGGCCGTGGGCCAGGGCATGGCCCTCCAGCAGCGCCACCAGGCGCGGGTCCTTCAACTCCCGCGCCCCCACCTGCGCCAGCGTGGTGGGGGCGGCGCGCCGCAGCAGCCCGCGCCGGCGCGGCGCCGGGTAGGGGTCCTGCCCCAGGGGGCCGATGCGCTCCGGCCGCAGCGGCTCCTCCAGCAGCGGCCGGCGCGTGGCGTCCCACACCTCGCGCGCACGGACCATCAGCTCGCTCCAGCGCTCGCCCGCCCCGGCGCCGACGGCGGCGTCCAGCGCGGCCACGACACCGGCACGGGAGGCGTCGGGCAGGGCGAAGGAGGTGCCGTCGGCGAAGACGTGCCGGGCGGCCGGGTCGACCTGGACCATCTCCAGGCTCTGCTCCAGCGACTCCTTGCCCGTCTTGACGAACAGGTCGCGGTAGACGGCCGGCAGGTGCAGCAGCCCCGGCCCCGTGTCGAAGACGAACCCGTCCCGCTCCAGGCGCCCCAGGCCCCCGCCGTACGTACCCGACCGCTCGTACACCGCCACCCGGTGACCCGCGACGGCGAGCCGGGCGGCGGCGGCCATCGCGCCCATCCCGGCGCCGATCACCACAATCCGTGCCATGCGCCGACTCTATCCGCAGGCCGGAGGCGTCTGAGTACCCGTACTCAGGCCCGCGGATGAGTACGTGCACGGATGGGCCGGCCCCACCCGTTGCGCGAGAGTGGAGCCCGCGGAAAGGGAACCGCCGGGGCCGGCGCCCGCCGGCACGGGGCGGCGGAACGGCCCCGGCGGCCCTCGACGCGACGGGGGAGCACGGGGGAGACCAGGGGGAGCACGGGGGGAACACGGGGGAGAGCCGTGGCGGTGCGGGCCGAGGGGGATCGGCCCGCACCGTCACGGCCTTACTGCCGTGTGCCGCTGACGCGGCCCTGCAGCAGGCGCGAGAGCGCCGAGTGCACCTCGTCGATCGACCGCTCCGGCTGGAAGGACTGCCAGTCCAGTGCCGCCACCAGCACCATGCCGAACAACGCCGAGGCCGTCAGCGGCACGTCGAGCTCCTCGCTCAGCTCGCCGCCCGCGACCGCGTCCCGCAGCACCGACTCGATGACCGCGATCGCCTTGCGCCGCACCTGCATCAGCGTCGACTGCCAGGCCCGGTTGGTGCGCCACAGCTCCGCCACGTACAGCTGCATCAGCGCCGGATAGCGGGTGATGAAGTCCAGGCCCGCGCGGATCATCGCGTCGAGCGCGTCCACGCGGCTGCCGCCGCGCCGGGCCGTGTCGTCGGCGGCGGCCTGCAGGGAGTCGGTCAGCAGCTCGATGCCGTGCCGCAGCAGCTCCTCGAAGAGGACGGTCTTGCTGGCGAAGTTGTAGTAGACCGTGCCCTTGGCCACGCCGGCGCGCTCGGCGATCTCGTCCACCGTGGTGGAGGAGAAGCCCTGTTCCGCGATGAGGGTGACCGCTGCCTCGAAGAGCCGGCGCCGGGTGTTCTGCCGGCGCGTACCGCTGCTGTCCATGCCGGAGATTCTCCCCGGACCGACCGCCTGCGCGCTCACAGACTCAGCTCCGGGTGCAGCCGGTCCACGGACCAGACCTGTTTGCCGCGCGCCGCCCATGCCGTCAGCGCCAGCGCACCGGCGGTGAACGCCGCCAGGACGCCGCACGCCTGCCACACCGGCGCCGACGGGCCGCCGGTGATCAGGTGCCGCAGCGCGTCGACGACGTAACTCATCGGCAGGAAGGGGTGCAGGGCGTTGAAGAAACCGGGGCTGGTCTGCACCGGATAGGTGCCGCCCGCGGAGGTCAGCTGCAGCATGAGCAGGGCCAGGACGAGGATGCGTCCGGCCGGCCCGAAGCGGGCGCCCAGCCACTGCACGATCGCGGCGAAGCAGGCCGCCACCAGCACGAGGAAGCCCGCCGTGCCGGCCGCGTCGGCCATCTGCAGGCCCACCGCCCAGTGCAGGACCGCCAGCAGGGCGCCGGCCTGCAGGGTGCCGACGGCCACGACCGGCAGCCAGCCGGCGAGCGCGATCCGCCAGCCGGGCGCCCCGGCGGCCAGCGCACGCCGGTTGAGCGGCGGGATGAGCATGTAGGCGACCATCGCACCGACCCACAGGGACAGCGGGATGAAGTACGGGGCGAACCCGGTGCCGTAGTTGGGGGCCTTGTGCAGGGCCTGGGAGGCCAGCCGGACCGGGTCGGCCATCACGTCGGTGCGCGCGTCGCGGTCCTTCGGCCCGTAGTCGGGGATCTTCGCGGCGCCGTCGTGCAGTCCGTCCGCGAGCCTGGCCGAGCCGTCCGAGAGCTTGACCATGCCGCCTTCGAGGGTGTCCGCGCCGTCGCGCAGCTTGCCGATGCCGCCGTCGAGGCGGGCCGCGCCGTCCTTGGCGTCGCCCAGCCCGCTGTGCAGGCGGCCGGCGCCCTGGTGGATGCGGCCGGCCCCGTCGGCCAGCCGCTGGGCGCCGTCGTTGAGGGCGTTGACCTTGGCGACGGCACTGTCGATGTCCTGCCCCAGGCGCGGGGCCTCGTCGGCCAGGCGCCCGGCGTAGGTGCGCAGGGTCTCCAGCTTGCCGGAGAGCTTGCCTAGTTCGCCGTTCTTGTTCTGCACGAGGGTGTGCAGGCGTTCGGCCGCGTCCGCCGACCGGCGGGCGGCCGTCACGGCCTTCTGCAGGACGGGGCAGAAGTCGGCCGGGGCGCTCGTGCAGCTCTTGTCGTACGCGGCGGACAGGGCGTCCGCGCTGTCCGCCGCGGCCCGGGCCAGGGCGGCCGCCGTGGCGGGGGAGGGCAGGTCGGACAGGTGCTCGCGCAGGGTGCCGGCGGCGGTCGCCACCAGGCGGGCGGTCCGCCCGATCTCCTCGGCGTTGTCCTTGACGAACGCGCCGCCCTCGCGGGCCGCGCGGTTGACCTTGTCGGCGAGCTGCTGGGTGCCGGCGGCCACCTTCTCGGCGCCGGTGGCGAGTTCGCCCGAGGCGGTGTCCAGGGTGCCGGCGCCGTCCTGCAGTTTGCCCACGCCGCTTTCGAGGCTGCCGCTGCCGCGGCGGGCCTCGGTCAGGCCGTCCTTCAGGTCGCCGGCGCCCTTGCCCGCCTTGTCGATGCCCTCCCCCAGCCGATCGGCGCCCTGCGCCGCCTCGACGGTCTTGCCGTGGATGCCGGAGAAGGAGACAAAGATCTTGTCGTAGAAGGAGCGCGAGGTCTTGCGGGAGGCCGCCGCGCGGACCTCGGAGAAGACGGAACGCGATATCTGGCCGACGATGTAGTTGTTGGCGTCGTTGGTGCGCACCTGCAGGGCACCGGTGACGGGCCGGTCGCCGGAGCTGGAGGCGAGCCGCTCGCTGAAGCCGGCCGGAATGGTCAGCGAGAGGTAGTACCGGCCCTTTTCCAACCCGTCGCGGGCCCGCGCGGCATCCGTCTCGTGCCACTGGAACGTCCGGCTCTCGCGCAGCCCTTGGACGATGGTCTCGCCCGCCGCGAGGCGCTTGCCGTCCACCGTCGCGCCGCGGTCCTCGTTGACGAGCGCGACGGGCACCTTGTCCAGCCGGCCGTAGGGGTCCCAGAACGACCACAGGTACAGGGCGCCGTAGAGCAGGGGCAGCAGCAGGAGCGCCACCAGCGCGGCCCGCGGCAGCCGGCCCCGGCCGAATCGTTTCAGCTCAAGGGCGGCCAGCTTCGGCGAGTGCATCCGCCCCTCCCTTCGTGGTGGAGGCCGTGGAGGTGGCGGAGGCCGTGGACGTCGTGGAGGCCGTGGAATCGGCATCGGTGCCGCCGGCATCGGTGCGCACCACGACGGCGCCCTCGGGCGCCTCGGAGCACACGGCGAGCACCGTCACATCGCCCCGCGCGGCGAGCGAGCGCAGCAGCGCCCAGGCGGCCTGCCGTTCGGCGGGGGAGAGCTTGAGGTCGGTGTCGTCCACGGCGAGCAGCCGCGGTTCGCCGAGCAGCGCCACGGCGAGCGAGAGCCGCAGCGCCTGCAGCCGGCCCAGGTCGCGCACGACGGTCCGGGCGCCCTTGGGCAGGGCCTCGACGTCCAGCCCGGCCGCGGCCAGGGCGGCATCGGTGCGGGCCGCCACGGCCGCGGCGCGCCCGGCGCGCGGTCGCAGCAGGCCGCGCAGGGAGCCGCCGAAGCGCTGCTGCAGCAGGGCGCCCTCGCGCAGGTGCTCGGCCACGGTGAGCGAGGCGTCGAGCTCGGCGACGCCCGGTACGTGTGCGAGTGCACTCATTCGCCGCACGGCCGCCATCCGGCGCGGCAGCGGCAGCCCCGCCACCTCGGCGTGCCCGGCGCCGGGGCGCATACGTCCGGTGAGGGTGAGCAGAAGACAGGTGCGGCCCGAGCCGGAGGGGCCGGCGATCGCGACGAGCGAGCCCGGTGGCGCGCTCAAGTCCACGGAATGGAAGACCCAGCCACGGGGGCCCTTGACGCCCAGGCCGCGGGCCGCGATCGCGGCCGCGGTGCCCGTGGTTCCGTCCGGTGCGGTGCCGCTGCTCATGCGCCCTCCGATGCGCTCGGCGAAGCCCGAATCGAGGCCCGAATCGAGCTTGAACTGACCGGTCAGTGCAAAAAGTATGGCGGACGCGGCGCGCGGGTCTCAACCCGGGGTCGGCCCAGGGGAGTTCGCGCAGGTGGGAGCCGGTCGGCGGCGGGCGGACGGCGGCCTTAGTAGGCTGGCCCCGATCACCGCACGGTCGATCAGCGCACCGCCGTCACCGCCGAGGAGTCATCCGCCGTGTCCGACCCCCTGCGCCCCCGGGCATCCCTGCGTACCGCCGTGGTCCGGGACGTCCTGCGCGACGCCCTCGGCCGCCGGGCCGAGGCCACCGGCCGGCAGGTCCTGGAGGTCCTCGACACCGGTGGCGGCTCGGGGAAGTTCGCGGTCCCGCTCGCCCGGCTCGGCCACCGCGTCACCGTCGTCGACCCCAGCCCCAATGCCCTGTTCGCGCTGGAGCGCCGGGCCGCCGAGGCCGGCGTCGCCGACCTCGTGCGCGGCGTCCAGGGCGATGCCCACGGCCTGTTCGACGTCGTCGAGCGCGACGCCTTCGACGCCGTGCTGTGCCACGGCGTCCTGGAGTACGTCGAGGACCCGGCCGAGTCCGTGCGCAACGCCGTCGCCGCCCTGCGGCCCTCCGGCACCCTGAGCCTGCTCGCCGCCGGCGTCGGCGGCGCCGTCCTCGCCCGCGCCCTCGCCGGGCACTTCACCGAGGCACGGACGGCCCTCGCCGACCCCGCCGGCCTGTGGGGCGCCGGCGACCCGCTCACCCACCGCTTCACCGCCGAACAGCTCTCGGCCTACGTCACCGACGCGGGGCTGGAGGTCTCCGCGGTGCACGGCGTGCGGGTCTTCGCCGACCTCGTGCCGGGCGTGCTCGTCGACGCCGAGCCGGGCGCGATGGACGCCCTGCTGCAGCTGGAGGCCGCCGTGGCCGAGCTGCCGGCCTTCCACTCGGTGGCCACGCAGCTGCACGTCCTGGCGGAACGCGGCTAGGGCCTGCCCGGCGAATCGTGCACCGCCCCGCGCCCCTACCGGGCGCAGCGGCGGCCGGTGCACGGCCCGCCCGATCAGGGCGTCCGCCCCGTATGATCGAGGGACACCGTCCGGCATGGCGGGTCGGCGGGCAGGGAATGTACGTCCCGACGGCATCGTTCGCACACCGGGTCCGGTGGCCGAATTGGCGCACAGGGGCGGGTTTCACGGGGGCGATTCCCTGCCTATCCTGAAAGGGTCGCACCCCGGTCGCCCCCCGCGACCGACGAGTAGGAGGACTCCGTGCCGCTCTCGGAGCACGAGCAGCGCATGCTCGAGCAGATGGAGCGAGCGCTGTACGCCGAAGATCCCAAGTTCGCGACAGCGCTCGAGGGCAGCGGCCTGCGCACGTACACCCGGCGACGGGTCTACCAGGCGGTCGCGGGTTTTCTGGTGGGCATCGCGCTCCTCATGGCCGGAATGGTCGCCCAGCGCATCTGGATCAGCGTCGTCGGCTTCCTCGTCATGCTCGGCTGCGCGGTGCTGGCGGTGACGGGCTGGCGCAAGGCGCCGCGCCCCGGCGCGGCCCCCCAGCGGGGCGGCGGCCTCCACATGCCGCGCCGGCGCGGCATGATGGACCGCATCGAACAGCGCTGG
Organism: Streptomyces sp. PKA51; assembly: GCF_057552455.1. Taxonomy (NCBI): domain Bacteria; kingdom Bacillati; phylum Actinomycetota; class Actinomycetes; order Kitasatosporales; family Streptomycetaceae; genus Streptomyces; species Streptomyces sp. PKA51. The sequence continues at coordinate 7,434 of NZ_BAAJPZ010000035.1, read as the reverse complement.
CAGCGCCGGCGCGACGAGCAGGGCCACTGATACCGACACTTCTGCGCTCGCGGGGCCGGGACGACATCGTCGTCGCCGGCCCCACGGCGTACAGGGCGCCCTGCAGGGGCGCTCAGCGGCGCAGCCGCGCCGTGGTCCGGGCCCAGCGGGCCCGCACCGCCCACAGCAACCGCACCGCGGACCGCGGCGCCAGCACGGCCCGTATGCGGGCGCGGCGCCGGGCCGACGCCCGCAGGGCCTCGCGCACCACGGCGACATCGGCGGTGACGGTCGTGACGTCCGTGGTACCGGCGCGCCCCGGTGGTGCGTACAGCACCTGCTCCACCGCCACCGCCACCCGCCCCGCCGCCTCGGCGGGGGCCCCGGCCAGGCCCGCGGTGCGGGTGAGCCGGTCCACGGCCATCCGCGGTGTCACCGCGTCATCGTGGATGAGCGCACCGTAGTCCCACGCGGTGTCCGTGAGTTCGCGCCAGGCGGCGAGCGTGGGCTCGGGGGCCTTCCCGCCCAGCCGCCGGCCCCTCACCGTCACCCGCCACAGCAGCGGCAGCGCCGGCAGCAGCAGGGCGGCCAGGGCCGCCAGGGCCACCACGACCACGGTCAGCGGCCCGGGGCCGGCGTCGAGGCCGCCGCCCGCCGCCTGCTGTGCGGGGGCCGTGCAGCCGTCGAGCTTCTTCAGCTCGGGCGGGCAGCCCTGCGGGGCCGCCGGGGCCCCGGACGGCACCGAGCGCGGGTGCGGAGCGGGCTGCGGGGCGCCCGGGTCGGGCACGGGGGCCTGCTGCGCCACGCTGTACTCCGGTGTCGTCCCCCGGCTCGGGGTGGGCTCGAACCGGGTCCACCCGGCCCCCTCGAAGTACAGCTCGGGCCAGGCGTGCGCGTCCTTGGTGCCGACCGACACCGAGCCGTCCGACTGCGGGGTGCCCGGGGTGAAGCCGACGGCCACCCGCGCGGGGATGCCCAGCGTCCGGGCCATGGCGGCCATGGAGAAGGAGAAGTGGACGCAGAAGCCCTGCCGGTCGCGCAGGAAGCGGGTGATGGCGTCGGTGCCGCCGCCCGCGGCCGCTTCGGTGTCGTAGCGGAAGCCGCCGCTGACCGCGAACCAGTCCTGCAGCCGGACGGCCTGCTCGTAGGCGTTCGCGGCGCCGGCGGTCACCTCGCGGGCCGTCTGCCCGACGACCGCGGGCAGGGACGAGGGCACCTTGGTGTACTCGCGCAGCACGTCCTCGGGCGGTGCGGGGGCGGCGGCGAGCTGAGCGGCCGTCGGTTCCACGTGCAGGCTGGTGACTTGGTAGCGCACGCCGCGCGTGGTCTGGCCGTGGTCGCCGACCAGCGTCCGCCCGGCGGGCTCGTAGCGCCACTTGCCCGGTGCCGTGACCTGTGCGGCCGGATACGGCATGGGCAGATAGTTCTGGCCGTAGCCGGAGGCTGCCGCGACGGAGGTGCCGACCGGGGTGACCCGGGTGGCCGGCGACAGCCCGGCGGGCGTCGGCAGGGGGCTGGGCACGTCGGTGATACGGCGCTCGGAGGCCCGCCATGACGCGCCGTCGAACCGGTCGAGGGCGACGATGCGCAGGTAGAGGTCCTGCACGGACGGGGAGGTGCTGCGGTAGCGCAGGACTTCGCGGTTCTCCGGCTGGTTGAGGCTGTTCTGCAGGGACACCAGCGGATTGACGGCGGAGATGGTGCCGCCGCCCGGCCCGTCGCCCTCGCCCCGGTCACGGGCCCCGAGCAGCCCGCCGCCGATGGCGGGCAGCACGGCGGGCAGGGCCAGGGCGATGCCGAGCGAGAGCGCGGCGATGCGCCGCCCGGTGCGCACCGGGGCCAGGGCGGGCCCGCCGGCCGTTGCGGCCGGGCCGCCGAAGGAGCCCGGTGGCCGGGTGCCGGCGGGGAAGACCCGCCCCCAGCGGGCGAGGCGGTCGCGGCCCTCGGCCAGCAGGAGCAGCAGGTAGCCGCCCGCCGCGGCGAGGAACCACAGCCAGCCGGCGTGGCCCTTGGCCAGCCCGGCCCCGATCGAGTACAGCGCGAGCAGCGGCAGCCCGGCCGGGGCCGCGCTGCGGAAGGTGACCGCGAGTGCGTCCACCACCAGCCCGACGGCCAGGACCCCGCCCACGAGCAGCAGCCGGATGCCGGGCGTGGCCGGGGCCGGGATGGCGTAGCGGCCCACGTCCTGGGCGCCCTGCTGCAGCAGGTCACCGAGCCCGGCCAGGGCGTCGGGGCCGGGCAGCACCCCGGCCACGGCCCGGGAGCGGGCGAAGGCGAGGGTGAGCAGCAGCACGGTGCTCGCGGCCTGCAGTGCGAGCGTCAGCCAGCGGGCGAGCGGCACCCGGCGGGCCGCGGCGCCGACAGCGGTCTGCAGGGCCAGCAGCACGGCGGCCTGGGCGACCCACACGGGCCGCTCGACCAGCGGCAGCATGGCGCAGGAGGCGGCGAGGGTGGCCAGCAGCCCGCAGATCGCCAGTCGAGTCCGCCCGCTCATGCCCGCCCCCTTGCCGCGCCGCTCGCCGCCGCCGTGCGTGCTTCGGGGGAGGCGGCCAGCCGCCACAGCGCGGCCAGCGGGGTGCCGGGACCGACGGCCAGCGCCGACCAGCCCGCGGCGCGCAGGATCTCCAGGCGGTCCGCGGCCGGCCGGCCCCCGGGGCGCCCGGGGGCGGGGACGGGCCGGGAGACGCTGTCGAGGACGAAGGCCACGGCCGTACCGGCGCGCTGTCGCATCCGCGCGGCCACCGCGGCCTGCTCGTCGTCGAGGGCGCCGAGGAAGGCCACGAGCAGGCCCGCCCCGCCGCCGGTGCGCAGTGCGTCGTACGCGGCGGACAGGCCGTCCTCCTCGGAGTGGTCGACGACGGCGAGCGTGTCCAGCAGCAGGCCCGCCGCGTCGGCTCCTTGCGGGCCGGGGCCGGCGGGGCCGCCGAAGCCGTCCGGGCCCGGCACGATCGCGCCGGTGTCCGTCAGCAGCCGGACGGCGAGGCCGCGCTCCAGCAGGTGCAGGGCCGCGGAGGCGGCGGCGGAGACCGCCCACTCGAACGGCGCGTCGGGGCCGGCGCCCGCGTAGGCGATCGCCCGGGTGTCGAGCAGCACGGTGGCGTGCGCCCGCTGCGGCTGCTCCTCCCGGCGGACCATGAGCTCGCCGTGGCGGGCGGTGGAGCGCCAGTGCACCCGGCGCAGGTCGTCGCCGTGCCGGTAGCCGCGGGGGATGACGTCGTCCTCGCCGGCCAGGGCCAGGGAGCGCAGGCTGCCGTCGCCGTGGCCGGCGGCCTCGCCGCCCAGCCGCAGGGGCGGCAGCGTCTCGGTGCGCGGCACCACGGTCAGCGTGTCCTGGGCGCTGAAGCCGCGGGTGAGCTCGCACATGCCGAACGGGTCGGTCAGGCGCAGCTGCAGCGGCCCCAGCGGGTAGCGGCCGCGCAGGTCGGCGCGGATCCGGTAGGACACCTCGCGCCGGGCGCCGGGCTCCATGCGGTCCAGGACGAACCGCGGGCGCGGCCCCAGCACGTAGGGCAGGCGGTCCTGCAGCATCAGCAGGCCGGTGGGCAGCCGGGAGACGTTCTCCACGCGCAGGTCGACCCGGGCCTCGCCGCCCGCGGGCACCCGGGCCGGCGACAGCTGCCGGCTGCCGGCGACCCGGTGGCGGGTCAGATGCAGCACCACCACGCACACCACCGGCAGCACGGCCAGCAGCAGACCCACCCGCAGCAGGTCAGCCTGGCCGAGGACGTAGGCGCAGCCGGCGGCGGCCAGGCCCGCGGCGAGGAAGGAACGGCCCCGGGTGGTCAGCCCGCCGAAGGCGGCCCGCAGCCCGCCGCGCCCGCCGGTGCGCCCCGGCGGACCGGAAAGGAGGGACATCACCGTCTCCGGGCGCCCGGCGGCTGCTGCCCGAACGGGTCGGGCAGCGGGGTGTGCCGCAGGATGTCGGCGACGATCTGCTCGGCCGTGCGCCGGTTCAGCTGCGCCTGCGCGGTCGGCAGCAGCCGGTGCGCGAGCACCGCCACCGCCAGGGCGCGCACGTCGTCGGGCAGCGCGTAGTCGCGCCCGGCCAGGGCGGCCGAGGCTTTTGCCGCGCGCATCAGATGCAAGGTGGCCCGCGGCGAGGCGCCCAGGCGCAGCTCCGGGTGGTGCCGGGTGGCGGTGACCAGCTCCACCGTGTAGCGCCGCACGGCCTCGGAGACGTGGACCGCGCGCACGGCGTCGACGAGCTTGAGGACCTCGTCGGCGTGCGCCACCGGCTGCAGCTCCTCCAGCGGGGAGAAGCCGCCGTGCAGGTCGAGCATCCGCAGCTCCGCCTCGGGGCCGGGGTAGCCCATGGAGACCCGGGCCATGAAGCGGTCGCGCTGCGCCTCGGGCAGCGGGTAGGTGCCCTCCATCTCCACCGGGTTCTGCGTGGCCACCACCATGAAGGGGCTGGGCAGCTCGTAGGTGTGGCCGTCCACGGTGACCTGCCGCTCCTCCATCGACTCCAGCAGCGCGGACTGCGTCTTGGGGGAGGCCCGGTTGATCTCGTCGCCGATGACGATCTGCGCGAAGATCGCGCCGGGCTTGAACTCGAAGTCGCGGCGCTGCTGGTCGTAGACGCTCACCCCGGTGATGTCCGAGGGCAGCAGGTCGGGGGTGAACTGGATGCGGCGCACCGAGCAGTCCACCGACCGGGCCAGCGCCTTGGCGAGCATCGTCTTGCCCACGCCCGGCACGTCCTCGATGAGCAGGTGCCCCTCGGCCAGCAGCACGGTCAGCGCGATCCGGACGACCTCGGGCTTGCCCTCGATCACGCTCTCCACCGACCGGCGCACCCGCTCCGCCGTCGCGGTCAGCTCGCCCGGATCGCTGCTCAGGCCCGCTCGCTCGTCGTAGGTCGTCACCCGGCCCTCCTCGGCCCGTCCCAAGGACCGGGGCCCGACGGACATCCCGACGAACTCCACCCGGCCCAGCCCCGTGGCACGGACGCTTCGACCGCGCCTTCGGGCCGGGCGTCCTTCCGGCATTCTGTCCGCCCGCGCGGCGTCCCGTCACCGCCTGTGGATAACTCGCCCGGGTGCGCGGCCCCGGCCGGGGGCCTCACGGCTGCGGGTCGATCTCGCGCAGCGCTCCCGTGGTGACGTCGAAGACGAAGCCCCGCACGTCGTCGCGGTGGGGCAGGAAGGGGGAGGTGCGCACGCGCTGCATGGACTGGCGGACGTCCTGGTCGAGGTCCTTGAACGCCTCCACCGCCCACACCGGTCGCTGGCCGACCTCGGCCTCGATCTCGTGGCGGAAGTCCTCGGTCAGGTCGAGCAGGCCGCAGCCGGTGTGGTGGATCAGCACCACGGAGCGGGTGCCCAGCGCGCGCTGGCTGATGGTGAGGGAGCGGATGATGTCGTCGGTGACCACGCCGCCGGCGTTGCGGATGGTGTGGCAGTCGCCCAGCTGCAGGCCGAGCGCGGCGTGCAGGTCGAGGCGGGCGTCCATGCAGGCCACGACCGCGACCTTCAGGACGGGACGGGCGTCCATGCCCGGGTCGGTGAAGTGCTCGGCATAGCGGGCGTTGGCCTCGACCAGACGGTCGGTGACCGAGGACCGGTGCTGCTCCGGGCTGGCGGGGGACGGCGACGACGAGGGCGGCTGCGATATCGACATGGAGATCAAGGTAGTCGCCGTCCTGCCGCGATGCACCCCGCGAGCGGGACGCGCTGGTCGGTTGGTTGACCGGGGGGACGAGTGCACTAAAGTGGCGCGAAGTGGGAGGCCCGACGCTCCCCGGAACCGAAGAACCACCACGTGGCACGGTGCGTACGTACCCCTCGGCCTCCTCCCGCTCCGGTTCGTCCCGGCGTCCCTTCCCCGGCGCCCGGCCGCAACCCTTCCCCTTCGAGCGGGCGGGGACCCGGCGGGTGCGTGCCGCCGCGCTCGCCGTAGCCGACTGAAGGGCGCATGAGCAGCAACGCGCGACACGTCCCCGTCATGCTCCAGCGCTGTCTGGACATGCTCGCCCCTGCCCTCGCCGCCCCCGGCGCGGTCGTCGTCGACTGCACCCTGGGCCTGGGCGGGCACAGCGAGGCGCTGCTGAAGACCTTCCCCGACGTCCGGCTCGTCGCGCTCGACCGCGACCCCTCGGCCCTGGCCCTGGCCACCGAGCGGCTGGCGCCCTACGGCGACCGCGCCACGCTGGTGCGGGCCGTCTACCACGAGCTGCCCGAGGTGCTCGAGCGCCTGGGCATCGACCGCGTCCAGGGCGTCCTGTTCGACCTCGGCGTGTCCTCCATGCAGCTCGACGAGGCCGACCGCGGCTTCGCCTACGCCCAGGACGCCCCCCTGGACATGCGCATGGACCAGACCACCGGGATGAGCGCCGCCGAGGTCCTCAACAGCTACCCGCCCGGCGAGCTGGTGCGCATCCTGCGCGCGTACGGCGAGGAGAAGCAGGCCAAGCGCATCGTCGCCGCCATCGTGCGCGAGCGCGAGAAGGAGCCCTTCACCAACAGCGCCCGGCTCGTGGAGCTCATCCGCGACGCCCTGCCGCAGGCCGCCAAGCGGCACGGCGGCAACCCGGCCAAGCGCACCTTCCAGGCCCTGCGCATCGAGGTCAACGGGGAGCTGGCCAGCGTGGAGGCGGCCATCCCCGCCGCCGTCAAGGCCATCGCCGTCGGCGGTCGCGTCGTCGTGCTGTCGTACCAGTCGCTGGAGGACCGCATCGTCAAGTCGGTCTTCGCGGCCGGCGCGACGAGCACCGCCCCGCCCGGCCTGCCGGTGGTGCCCGAGGAGTACCAGCCGCGCCTGAAGCTCCTCACGCGCGGCGCCGAGCTGCCCACCGAGGAGGAGGTCGCCGAGAACCGGCGGGCCGCCCCGGCCCGGCTGCGCGGCGTCGAACGCATCCGCGAGGACGTCCGGTGAGCCCGGCCGCCCGGCGCGGCACCCGCCTGGCGCGGGTCCTGCCGGCCGGGCCCGCCGGCGCCCGGCGCACCCCCTTCGTCCTGCTGGTCGTGGTGCTGCTGGGCTCCGGGCTGATCTCCCTGCTGCTGCTCAACTCCTCCCTCAACCAGGGCTCCTTCGAGCTGAGCAGGCTGCAGCGCAAGACCACTGAGCTCACCGACGAGCAGCAGGCCCTGCAGCAGGAGGTCGACCAGCTCGCCGCCCCCGACGCCCTGGAGCGCCGCGCCCGCGAGATGGGCATGGTCCCCGGCGGCAGCCCGGCCTTCCTGGGCCCCGACGGCACCGTACGGGGCGTCCCCGCGCCCGCCGGCACCGAGGACCCCGCCGCCCCGGCCGCCTACACCGCGCCCGCGCCGCCGCGCGAGCCGGCCACCGCCCCCGACCCGCTGCTCGTGCCCCCCGCGGCCGTGGCCCCGCAGGCGCCCGCCGCGCCGCCGGCCGCTCCGGGAACGGCGCCCGCGGGCGGGCGCGTGCCCGCGGGCCGTGCGCCCGCCGCCCGCAGCCCCAGCCCGCCCAGGCCGCCGGTGACCAGCACGGTGCCGC
>NZ_BAAJPZ010000034.1:0-30980 GCF_057552455.1 Streptomyces sp. PKA51 | reverse complement strand
CCGTCAGGCGGCGGCGCGGCCGGCGACGAAGATCCGGGCCTGCTCGGTGACGCGGCGGCCGAGGTGCTCGGCGGTGGCTATGTCGGCCTTGTGCACGCCCTCGGGACCCTGGTCGTTGTTGGACTGGGCGGCGGCGCCGAGGAAGAAGCCCAGGCGGTTGAGGTCGTTCTCCGAGGCGGTGCTGCTGTTCCAGCCCGGCATCAGGCCGAGGCCGACCCAGTGCATGCCGTGCTGGGCGGCGAGCACGGTGAAGAACTGCAGGGTGTGCAGCTTGTCGCCGCTCTTGGAGGCGGAGTTGGTGAAGCCGGCCGCCAGCTTGTCCTGCCAGGCGCGGGTGAACCAGCGCTTGGAGCTGGCCTCGGCGAAGGCGTGGAACGCGCCGGAGGCGGTGCCCATGTAGGTGGGCGAGCCGAAGACGATGGCGTCCGAGGCGTCCAGCAGCTCCCACTGCTCGTCGGTGATCTGCCCGACGTCGACCAGGTGGACGGTGGCGCCGGCGTCGGCGGCGCCGGCGCGGACGGCCTCGGCCAGGACGGCGGTGTGGCCGAAGCCGGAGTGGTAGGCGATCGAGACGACGGGCGTGGTCATGGTGGCTCCCTGGACGGTGCTCGCTACGGCGGGGTGCTGGCGCGACCAGCACTGCGTAAAGGTAAGCACTAACTTTTGGAAAGCGCAAGCCTCTGGTTAGCGCTGTGCAGGAGTATGGTGTCTGCATGGGGACGATTGACGAGCACCACGACCAGCTGCCCTTCGACGTCTTCGCCCGCAGCTGCCCCTCGCGCGAGACCCTGGGGCACGTCACCGGCCGCTGGGGCGGTCTGACGCTGTGCGCCCTGCGCGAGGACACCCTGCGCTTCAACGAGCTGCGCCGCCGCGTGGAGGGCGTGAGCGAGAAGATGCTGTCCCAGACGCTGCATGCGCTCGAACGCGACGGCCTGGTCTCGCGCGACGCACAGCCGACCAACCCGCCGCGCGTCGACTACGGCCTCACGGAGCTGGGGCAGGAGGTGGCCGACCGGCTGCTGGGCCTCGTCGAGGTGCTGGAGCAGCGAATGCCCGACGTGCTGGCAGCCCGCACCCGGTACGACGCCGAGCGCGCGTGAGCGCTGGCAGCGCGTTTGAGGGTCTGTCCGGCGGATCTTCGCCCAGGCCTCGGGGTGGCGCGTTCGACTGCGGGCCGTCGATAGCCGATCGCGCCCACGCGGCGGCAGCCGCACATCGACACCGCCCCGCGCCCCTACGGGGCGCTCAGGTGGTGGGGCGCGGCGGGCGCTGGCAGCGGGGGCAGAAGTAGCTGGAGCGGTTCATCCACGGGCGCCGGCGGATGGGCGTGCCGCAGCGGCGGCACGGTTCGTCCTCGCGCCCGTACGCGTCCAGGGAGCGGTCGAAGTAGCCGGACTGGCCGTTCACGTTGACGTAGAGGCTGTCGAAGCTGGTACCGCCGGCCGCGAGGGCCTCGTTCATGACCTCGCGGATGTGCGTGAGCAGCTCCGCCGTGCGCGGCCGGGTCAGGCCCGCGGTCGGGCGGTCGTAGTGCAGCCGGGTGCGCCACAGCGCCTCGTCGGCGTAGATGTTGCCGATGCCGCTGATCAGCGACTGGTCGAGCAGGGCCCGCTTGACGGTGGTGCGTCGCCGGCGCAGCGCGGCGTGGAAGGCGTCGTCGTCGAAGGCCGGGTCGAGGGGGTCGCGGGCGATGTGCGCGATGACGTCCGGCAGGCCCTCGGCGTCGCCGGGCACGGTCTCGTGCAGCGAGAGGCCGCCGAAGGTGCGCTGGTCGACGAAGCGCAGCTCGGTGGCCTCGGCGTCGGCGAAGCGGAGGCGGATGCGCAGGTGCTTCTCGTCGGGCGAGCCCTGGGGCTGGACGAGGAGCTGGCCGCTCATGCCGAGGTGGGCGAGGACGGCGAGAGCGGGGGTGCCGGCGGCGGGCCCGGCCGGCGGCTCGACCGGCAGCCACAAGTACTTGCCGCGGCGCCGGGCGGTGCCCAGGCGCTGCCCGGTCAGCCGGGCGGCGAAGTCCTCGGGGCCGGCCATGTGGCGGCGTACCGCCCGGGCGTGCAGGACCTGCACCGATGCGACGGTGCGGCCGCACACCCAGCGCTCCAGGCCGGAGCGGACGACCTCGACCTCGGGCAGTTCGGGCAACGGTGCTCCTTCGTCGCGATCTTTGGTCACTGAAGACGCGGGATACGCCACCGCCGGGCGGCCCACGAGGGGCCGCCCGGCGGTGAACAGGATGCTGCGTCAGCCGGACGTTTCGGCGGTGTCGCCCTGCCCGGCCGCCTCGACCGCGGTACCCGCCTCGGCCGCGGCCTTCTCGGCCTTGACGCGGGCTTCGGCGGCGCTGTTGATGGCGCGCCAGGCGGACTCCGCCGCCTGCTGCTCGGCTTCCTTCTTGCTGCGGCCGGTGCCGGTGCCGTACGCGACACCACCGACGCGGGCAGCAGCCGTGAAGGTCTTCTCGTGGTCCGGACCGGTCTCGGTGACCAGGTATTCCGGCACGCCGAGGCCTTCGGTGGCGGTCAATTCCTGGAGGCTGGTCTTCCAGTCCAGGCCGGCGCCGAGGTTGGAGGACTTCTCGATCAGCGGATCGAAGAGCCTGTGCACCAGCTCGGCGGCCGCGTCGAGGCCCTTGTCGAGGTAGACAGCGCCGATGACCGCTTCCAGGGTGTCGGCGAGGATCGATGCCTTGTCCCGGCCCCCGGTGCCCTCCTCGCCCCGGCCGAGCCGGATGAAGGAGCCGAGGTCCAGGGTGCGGCCGACCTCGGCCAGCGCCCGCGAGTTGACCACCGCGGCCCGCAGTTTGGCCAGCTGGCCTTCCGGCAGGTCGGGGTGGATCCGGTAGAGGGTGTCGGTGACCACCAGGCCGAGCACGGAGTCCCCGAGGAACTCCAGCCGCTCGTTGGTGGGCAGCCCGCCGTTCTCGTACGCGTAGGAACGGTGAGTCAGCGCACGCACCAGAAGGGCGGTCTCGAGGCTGTACCCGAGCCGCCCTTCCAGAAGCGTGTGGGACGAGGCCGTGTCCGCCGGCGCCTTCTTCGGCGTAGTGGCGTCTGACATGGAGCCTGTCACCCGCCGATCAGACCGCGAGGACCTGGCGCTTGTTGTAGGTGCCGCAGCTGGGGCACGCGATGTGCTGCTGCTTCGGCTCGTGGCAGCGCTCGCACGCCACCAGGGGGGTGACCGCAGCCTTCCACTGCGACCGGCGGTGGCGCGTGTTGCTGCGCGACATCTTCCGCTTCGGAACAGCCACGGCTACTTCTCCTGTGAGTCATCCCCGTTGGCACGGGGTGCGTTGTCCTTCTCGCCGGCCGTGTCGCCGGAGAGTCCCTGCAGTGCCGCCCAACGAATGTCGACGGTCTCGTGGTGGTGGTCCGGGTCGTCCGCCAGCCGTGCCCCGCACTCGGAGCACAGACCAGGGCAGTCGTCCTGGCACACCGGCTGCAGCGGCAGTGCGAGCACCACCGCGTCACGCAGCACCGGTTCGAGGTCGAGCAAGTCGTCCTCGAGGAAGAGCATGTCCTCCTCATCGTCCTCAACGTCGTCGTCCGCGGCCACGATGCGGCCCCGGGCGTCGGCGTCGGGGTAGGAGTACATCTCCTGGAAGTCCACGTCGAGCTCCTGCTCGAGCGGCTCCAGACACCTTACGCACTCCCCGGTGAGCGGTGCACGGGCGGTGCCTGTGACGAGCACCCCTTCCATGACCGACTCCAGCCGGAGGTCCAGCTCCACCGCGGCGCCCTCTGCCACGCCGATGACCTCGATACCGAGGTCCTGCGGGGCGGGGACGGAGCGGGAGACCCTCTTGAGCGCACCGGGACGCCGGCCCAGCTCGCGCGTGTCGAACACGAGAGGGTTACGGGGGTCGAGGCGGGCGTTCAGGGCTTCCTGCTTTCTACGCTGCGGTGACGGCGACCCCCCGGGTCGAGACACGGCGGGCAGCCCGGATCGCGGGACGTACGCGCGACCGAAGAGCCAGGATACTGGACGGCCCCCGCTGGGCCCAATCCGCACCCGGGCGGACGGCCCGCGGGGCCGGTCAGTGCCCCTGCTCGTACTGCCTGAGCCGGTTCAGGTCGATCATCGAGGTGTCGAAGAAGCTGGTCTCGTCGAGCGCGGCCGCCCGGCCGCCGCGCCCCTGGGGCTGGGGCTCCTGGGGGGTCTGCCGGTGCGTCTCGACCGGGTAGACGGCCGCCGTGCCGTACGCCTGCGGCGCCTCCTGCGGCTGCCAGGCGTAGGGGTCGGTCTGCTGGTAGCCGCCGGGGACGGCATAGGGGTCGGTCTGGTGCGGGTAGTGCCCGCCGTAGTCGTAGTCGCCCTGCTGGTGGGAGTAGCCCGCGGCGGGCGCGTAGTCGCCCCAGGCGGGCTCCTGCGGGGCCGCGGGGGCCGCCGGCGGCTCCGGGGCCGCCCGGGGGGCGGGGGCGGCCGCCTGAGGGCCGGCGAGACCCGCCAGGAAGTCCGCGTCGCTGGTGGGCCGGCCCGCGGCCAGGCCGTCCTGGGCGGCGAGGTGGGCGCCGAGCTCGTCGACGGGGCGCGCGCCGAGCAGCTTCTCGCGGCCCCGGCCGACGGCCTCCAGGGTCTTGGCCAGCACGGCCGAGACGGCGCTGAGCTTGGCGTCGACGTAGGCGTCGGCGTTGTGGCGCTGGGTGTGCGCGTCGGTGCTGCGCTCGGGGGCGTCGTCGGCCGCCCCGCCCTCGTACCCCTCGTAGCCGCCCTGCACCGCTCCGGGCAGCCCGAGCAGCTTCTCCCGGCCGCGGTCGATGGAACCGCGGGTCTTGGTGAGCACGACCTCGAAGTTGGCGAGCTTGCTGTCGACGTAGTCGTCGGCCGCGGCGCGGATCTCCGCCGCCTCGCGGTGGGCCTCGGCGAGGATGCGGTCGGCCTCCTCGCGGGCGAGGCGGGCGACCTCGGTCTCGGCGACCAGGGAGCCACGCTGGTCGCGGGCCGCCTGCAGGATCCGCTCGGCCTCGGCGTGGGCCTCGGCCACCAGCTGCTCGCGGTCGCCGATCACCTCGCGGGCCCGGTCGAGGGAGCCGGGCAGCGCGGCCCGCACCTCCTGCAGGCCCGCCAGCAGGTCGGCCCGGTTCAGCACGCACGAGGCGGACATGGGCAGGGCACGGGCACCGGCGACGGTCGCGACGATCTCGTCGAGCTTCTTCTGGACGTCCACCTTGACGATCGCCGCCTTCGTGACATCTTCGGGCCCGGCGGGCCCTGGGGAGGGAACGGGGACGACTGTACGGCCGCCGGACCCCGCCCGGCATGCTCTGACGGTCAGTCAGTTCGCGGCTGTCGCGCGAGCCGCTCGCCCAGGGCTTCGAGCACCACCGGCGGCACCAGGTGGGAGACGTCGCCGCCCCAGGCCGCGACCTCCTTGACCAGGCTGGAGGAGAGGAAGCTGTAGGTGGGGTTCGTGGGCACGAAGAGGGTCTCGACGCCGGAGAGGCCGTTGTTCATCTGGGCCATCTGCAGCTCGTAGTCGAAGTCGCTGACCGCCCGCAGCCCCTTGACGATGGCGGGGATCTCGCGCTGCTTGCAGAAGTCGACGAGCAGACCGTGGAAGGACTCCACCTCCACGTTGCCGTACTCGGCCGTGACCCGGCGCAGCAGCTCTATCCGCTCGTCGACGGTGAACATGCCCTGCTTGGATTTGTTGATCATCACGGCGACGTGGACGACGTCGTACAGCTTTGACGCGCGGGCGATGATGTCGAGGTGCCCATTGGTGACGGGGTCGAACGACCCCGGACAGACGGCGCGGCGCAACGGTGGTTCCTCGCTCTCCGGTCCATTCATGACGTGCCCGAATCCCTGTCGGCAGTGCACGCCGAAGCGGCGTGACCGTACCAAAGCGTCCCCTCGCCGTAGCGACGGGCCCTCAATGCCTCGAACCCCTCCGGCCAGCGGAATTCCCCGCCTCTGGTGCTGCGCTCCACAGTGACGAGGGCCTCCTCGGCGAGCCACCCCCTGCGCCGGAGTGTGAGGAGGATCTCCCGAAGATCGTCGTCGGTGACCGCGTAGGGCGGGTCGAGGAAGACCACGTCGTACGGCTGCCCCGGAACCGGCCCGGCCACCACCTGCTCGGCCTTGCCGGTACGCACCTCGGCGCCCGGCAGGCCGACCGTGCGGACGTTGTCGCGGATGACGCGTACGGCACGGGCGTCGGCCTCGACGAGCAGGACGTGCCCGGCGCCGCGCGAGAGCGCCTCCAGGCCGACCGCGCCCGAGCCGCCGTACAGGTCGAGCACACGCGTGCCCTGCAGGGTGCCCAGGAAGGACACCCAGGTGGAGAACAGGCCCTCCCGCGCCCGGTCGGAGGTCGGGCGGGTGCCGGTGCCCGGCGGCACGGCCAGGCGGCGTCCGCCGGCGGCGCCGGCGATCACGCGGGTCATGGGTCTTTCCGGTCCTTCGTCGCGGTGCGGGATGCGGGCGCCGGCACGGGCCGTCGCCGGACCCAGCGTATGGCGTCCCCGCGGCGCGGGCTCACGGGGCGTCCCCAGGACGCACCGGCCCGGGCGCGGCGCTCCCCCTGCGGGCGGCTCGTGTGCAGTGCCCCGTCAGGGGCGCCGTGACGGCCGGCCCTACCCCTTGTCCAGGTACTCGGCGCGTTCCTGGTCCAGCAGGGCGTCCAGGGCGGTGCGCAGGTCGGGCAGGGTGGCGAGGTCGGGGTCGGCGGCGACCACCGCGGCGGCCTCCTCGCGGGCGGCGGCGATGATCTCCTCGTCGTCGATGACGGCGAGCATCCGCAGCGAGGAGCGCACACCGGACTGGGCCTGGCCCAGCACGTCGCCCTCGCGCCGCTGTTCGAGGTCGATGCGGGAGAGCTCGAAGCCGTCCAGCGTCGCGGCGACCGCGCCCAGCCGGGCCCGGGCCGGGCTCGCCTCGTGGGCCTCGCTGACCAGCAGGCACAGGCCGGGCGCGGAGCCACGCCCGACGCGGCCGCGCAGCTGGTGGAGCTGGGAGACGCCGAACCGGTCGGCATCCATGATCACCATCGCGGTGGCGTTGGGCACGTTCACGCCGACCTCGATGACGGTGGTGGCCACGAGCACGTCGACCTCGCCGGCGGCGAAGCGGCGCATCACGTCGTCCTTGGCGTCGGGCTGCATCCGTCCGTGCAGCACCTCCACGCGCAGCCCGGCCAGCGGCCCGGCCGACAGCTGCTCGGCCACCTCCACGACCGCCAGCGGAGGCCGCCGCTCGCCCTCCCCCTCCGCCTCGGCCTTCGCCTTCGCGCCGGCCTTGGCCCGGGCGCCCTCGTCCTCCTCGTCGCCGATGCGCGGGCAGACCACGTACGCCTGGTGGCCCGAGGCCACCTCCTCGCGCACCCGCTCCCAGGCCCGGGCCAGGAAGTGCGGCTTGTCCTTGGCGGGGACCACGTGCGTGGCGATCGGCGAGCGGCCGGCGGGCAGCTGGTCGAGCACCGAGGTCTCCAGGTCGCCGAAGACCGTCATGGCGACCGTGCGCGGAATGGGCGTGGCGGTCATCACCAGCAGGTGCGGGGGCTGGGCGCCCTTGGAGCGCAGGGCGTCGCGCTGCTCGACGCCGAAACGGTGCTGTTCGTCGACCACGACCAGGCCGAGGTCGTGGAACTGCACCTTGTCCTCGATCAGTGCGTGCGTGCCCACCACGATGCCCGCGTCGCCCGTGACGAGGTCCAGCAGCGCCTGACGGCGGGCGGCCGTGCCCATGGAGCCGGTCAGCAGCACCACCTTGGTGCCCTGCTCGGCGCCGCCGAGCATCCCGCCCTCGGCGAGGTCGCCCATCATCTCGGTGATGGACCGGTGGTGCTGCTGGGCGAGCACCTCGGTGGGGGCGAGCATCGCCGCCTGTCCCCCGGCGTCGACGACGGCGAGCATCGCGCGCAGCGCCACCATCGTCTTGCCGGAACCCACTTCGCCCTGCAGCAGCCGGTGCATGGGGTGCTCGGTGGCCAGGTCGTCGAAGATCTCGGCCGATACGGTGCGCTGGCCCTCGGTCAGCGTGAAGGGCAGCTTCGCGTCGAACGCGTCGAGGAGCCCGCCGGGAGCGGGCTTGCGGGGCACGGCGGGCAGCTGGGAGTCGGCGTGCCGGCGGCGGGCCAGCGCCACCTGCAGCACGAACGCCTCGTCCCACTTCAGGCGGGAGCGGGCGTCGGCGATGTCGGCCTTCGTCCGCGGCCGGTGGACCTTGCGGAAGGCCTCCGGCAGCGGCAGCAGCCCACGGCCCTCGCGCAGCCGCTCCGGCAGCGGGTCGCGCACCAGCGCCCAGCCGCCGGCCTCCATGGAGGCGAGGACGGCGTCGACCGCCTTGGAGATCTTCCAGGACTCCATGCGGGAGCAGGCCGGGTAGAGCGGGATCAGCTGGTTGGCCCACGCCTCGACGGTGCCCGCCCCGCTGTCCTCGCCGAGCATCTCGTACGCCGGATGGGACAGCTGGCGCACGTTGCGGAAGGTGCCCACCTTGCCGGCGAACATCCCGCGCCGGCCAGGCACGAGCTCCTTTTGGTGGTGGTAGATCGAGCGGCCGAAGAAGACCAGCTGCAGCCGCCCGCTGCCGTCGGTCAGCGTGACCTCCAGGCGCTGCCCGCGCCCGGCGTTGAACTTGTGCACGCGCGCGTCGCTCACCTGGGCGACGACGGTGACGTGCTCGTCGAGCGGCAGGTCGGCCAGGCGCGTGAGCTCGCCGCGCTCGGCGTAGCGGCGCGGGTAGTGGTGCAGCAGGTCGCCGACCGTATGCAGGTCGAGGTGCTCGGCCAGCACCTTCGCGGTGCTGCCGCCGAGGGTCTTCTTGAGTGGTTCGTCCAGCGCGGGCACGGGTCCATTCCACACCACGGCACTGACAGCCGGGTCCATTCCGCACCACGGCACCGGCAGCCGGGGCTATTCGACGCCGATCAGCAGCGGGGCGGCCTGCTGGCCGCCGTGGTAGACGACCGTGTCGACGGCGAGGTGGCCGCCGCGCACGTGCCGGCGCAGCCGGTCGGCGACCGCGTCGGGCACGCCGTCGCCCAGCACCAGGGTGACCATCTCGCCGCCGGCGGCGAGCATGCGGTCCAGGACGGTCTCGGCGGTGGCGGCCAGCTCGCCGCCGATGACGGCGACGTCGCCGTCGATCAGGCCCAGCACGTCGCCGGCCTGGCAGACCCCGGCCATCGTCCACGCCTGCCGCTCGGCGACGACCAGCTCGGCGTGGCGGGTGGCCCCGGCGGCGGAGGTCATGGCGACGACGTCCTCGTCGAAGCGCCGGGCGGGCTCGTGGACGGCCAGCGCGGCGATCCCCTGCACCGGGGAGCGGGTGGGGATCAGGGCCACCCGTACGCCCTCGGTGCGGGCCTGCTCGGCCGCGGCGGCCGCGGCGTGCCGCAGGTCGGCGTCGTTGGGCAGCAGGACGACCTCGCGGGCGTTGGCCCGGCGGACCGCCTCCACCAGCTCGCCGCTGGCCGGCGGCTCCCCCGGCCGCACGGCGACGACGGTGGCCCCCGCCTGCGTGCACAGGGCGGCCAGGCCCTCGCCGGGCACGACCGAGACGACCGCCCGCTGCACGGGCTCGGTGGCATGGGTGGCGCGCTCCTGCGCGGCCGCGCCGAAGTGGGTGATGCGCACGCGGTAGGGCCGGCCGGCGTCGATGCCGGCCTCGACGGCGGCACCGGCGTCGTCGACGTGCACATGGACGTTCCACAGCCCGTCGCCGCCCACGACCACCAGGGACTCCCCCAGCACGTCCAGGCGGGCGCGCAGCCGGGCGACGGCCGCGTCGTCGGCCTCCAGGAGGTAGATCACCTCGAAGGCCGGGCCGGTGGGACCGCCGTCGTGCGGTCCGGGCCCCCGGTCGGCGGGGCAGCCCTCGGCCAGCCAGCCGTGGGCGGCCGCCGCCGGGGCCGCGGCCCGCGCCGCGCGGGCGGGCGCCGCCGCGGCGCCGGCCAGCGCCGCGGACAGCGCGCCGAGCACCTCCACCAGGCCCTTGCCGCCCGCGTCGACCACACCGGCGTCCGCGAGGGCCGCCAGCTGACCGGGGGTGGCCGCGAGCGCGGTACGCGCGCCCTCGTACGCCGCACCCGCCACCGCGGCGGCGTCGCCGGCGGTCACGGCGGCGGCGTCCGCCGCCGCGGCCGCCACGGTGAGCACGGTGCCCTCCACGGGGCGGGCCACGCCCTCGTACGCCGAGTCCACGGCGCGGCGCAGCGCGCGGCGCAGCAGCGCCGCCCCGTCACCGCGGTGATCCTCGTCACCGGCGGCCGTCAGTACCTCGGCCATGCCGCGCAGCAGCTGGGCCAGGATGGTGCCGGAATTGCCGCGGGCGCCTATGAGGGCGCCGTGCGCCATCGCCCGGACGGCCTCCGCCAGGCCCGGGCGGGAGGCGGGGCCGGCGGTCGCGTGGGCGTCGAAGACCGCGTCCACGGCGCGGGCGGCGGACTCGACGGTCAGGTAGAGGTTCGTGCCGGTGTCGCCGTCCGCCACGGGGTAGACGTTGATCGCGTCGATCTCCTCGCGGGCCCGGCCCAGCGCGTCCAGCGCCAGGGCGCACCAGGTGCGTACCGCCGTGGCCTCCAGCGCTTGCGGCACGTGGGGTCCTCCTCGTAGGTGGGCTCGATCGGTGCTGGAGCAGACTAGACCGGAGGGCCGCTGCCAGGGGCGGGGCAGGCGGCCCCGGGGCCGGTCATGGTAGTTTCGTTGTCCGGGAGCGGCCGTTGTATGCTGCTCCGGTTGCCTGATGAGAATCAGGCTTTCCCCTGGCAAGCCAGTCACCTTCGACCCGGCACGCCGGGATTTCCCGTAAGTGCATCTGAAGTCTTTGGAGTGACCCGTGGCTGCCAACTGCGACGTCTGCGGCAAGGGGCCGGGCTTCGGCAACAACATCTCGCACTCGCACCGCCGTACGTCCCGTCGCTGGAACCCCAACATCCAGCGTGTGCGTGCCGTGGTCGGTCGGACGCCGAAGCGCCTCAACGTCTGCACCTCGTGCATCAAGGCCGGCAAGGTCTCGCGCTAACTAGCTAGTAGCGCGGCAGCCTCGCCGTCCCTTGAAAGCCGGTCCCTTCGGGGACCGGCTTTTTGCATGCGCCCGACGCACAGCACTGCCCCTGCCGGACCACGGCGCCCCGAAGGGGCGCGGGGAACTGCGCGACAAGCCACGACGCGCCCGCGGACGAAGACCCTCCGGACACGGCCTAGAGGTTCCATCCGTGGTGCACCGGGCCGATGCCCTCGCCCAGCGGGAAGCCGGCCGCTATCGCACCCGTGACGTACGTCTTCGCCGCCGCCACCGCCTCCGGCACCGACTGCCCGTGCGCGAGGCCCGACGCGATCGCCGATGCCAGGGTGCAGCCCGTGCCGTGGGTGTGGCGGTTGTCGTGGCGTGGGGCGCGCAGCCGGTGTTCGGTGGTGCCGTCCGTCAGGAGGTCGACCGCGTCGCCGTCGAGGTGTCCGCCCTTGATGAGCACCCACTGCGGCCCGTACGCCAGTACCGCCTCTGCGGCCGGCCGCAGGTCGGCCTCCGAGCGCACGCGGACGCCGGTCAGCCAGGCGACCTCGTCGAGGTTGGGGGTGGCGACGGTGGCCACCGGCAGCAGTGCGGTGCGCACGGCCTCCAGCGCGGACGCGGCCAGCAGTGCGTCGCCGTGTTTGGAGATGCCGACGGGGTCGACGACGACCGGTACGGAGAGGTCGGCGAGCAGTCCGGCGACCTCCTGCACGAGCTCGGTCGAGGCGAGCATGCCCGTCTTGACCGCCTGGACGCCGATATCGTCGACGACGCTGCGGAACTGGGCCCGTACCGCCTCCGCCGGCAGGGGCCAGGCGCCCTGGACGCCGCGCGAGTTCTGGGCGGTGACGGCGGTGATCACGCTCATGCCGTGCACCCCGAGGGCGAGCATCGTCTTGAGGTCGGCCTGGATGCCCGCACCGCCGCCGGAGTCGGAGCCGGCGACGGTCAGGACGCGAGGAGGGAGGGACACGGGGTGAATCTACTCGCCGGGCTCCAGGCCGTCGCCGAAGTGGTCCCAGCCGCCCGCCTTGTCCCAGGGGGCGCCGTCGACGGTGACCTGGGGCAGGGCGGAGGGGCTGACGACCTCGCCGATGACCTTCCAGCGGGCCGGGAGTTTCACGTCGGGCGGGAACGTGGCGACGATGGCGTGGTCCTCTCCCCCGGTGAGCACCCACTGCAGGGGGTCGACGCCGACGGCCTGGCCGATGTCGGACATCTGGGTGGGTACGTCGATGGCGGCCGTGCGCAGGTCGATGCGGACCTTGCTGGCCTCGGCGATGTGCCCGAGGTCGGCGATGAGGCCGTCGCTGACGTCGGTCATGGCGGTGGCGCCGAGGGCGGCCGCGGCGGGGCCGGCGTGGTACGGCGGTTCGGGCCGGCGGTGGGCCTCGACGAAGGCGCGCGGGGAGCGGAAGCCGCGGGAGAGCACGGCGAGGCCGGCGGCGGACCAGCCGAGCCAGCCGGTGACGGCGACGACGTCGCCGGCGCGGGCGCCGGAACGGGTGACGGGCTCCTGGTTGCGCAGGTCGCCGAGGGCGGTGATGGCCACGGTGATGGTCTCGCCGCGCACGACGTCGCCGCCGACCACGGCGGCGCCGGCGACCTGGCATTCGTCGCGGATGCCGTCCATGAGCTCGGTGGGCCAGGTGGCGGGGAGCTCGGCGGGCACGACGAGGCCGAGCAGGACGGCGGTGGGCACCGCGCCCATGGCGGCGATGTCGGCGAGATTCTGCGCGGTGGCCTTACGGCCGACGTCGTAGGCGGTGGACCAGTCGCGACGGAAGTGCCTCCCCTCCAGGAGCACGTCCGTACTGGCCACCACCCGGCGGTCGGGCGCTGCGACCACCGCGGCGTCGTCGCCCGGTCCCAGGCGGACCGCCGGGGTGGTGGTGAGCCGGGAGGTCAGCTCTCTGATGAGCCCGAACTCCCCCAGCTCGCCCACGGTGCCTTTCACTGAGCTCCTCCTCGGAGTGTCGGTTGCCCTGATCCTGACTGTTCGTGACGTGCTTCCGCGCCGCGCAGGCCGCGCGGGTCTCCCCGCCGCGCCGGGCGACGCGGTACCGTGGCGTCTCTTCTCCCCACATGATCCTCGTAGCCGCCCTGGAGGTTCCGTGGTACAGGCGTACATCCTGATCCAGACCGAGGTCGGCAAGGCGTCGACCGTGGCCGAAGTCATCGGAAAGATCGAGGGAGTGATCCAGGCCGAGGACGTCACCGGGCCGTACGACGTGATCGTGCGCGCCCAGGCGGACACCGTCGACGAGCTCGGCCGGATGGTGGTGGCCAAGGTGCAGAAGGTGGAGGGCATCACCCGCACGCTGACCTGCCCGGTGGTCCACATCTAGCTCCCCGTATCCTCGGGCCGGTGAAGTCTGCACTCCACCGGCCTTCCGGCCTGCCCGCGCTCGCCCTGCTGCTCGCCGCCGCGACCGGTGCGGTCACGGCCTGCTCGGGGCCCGGCGACCAGGCCGGGCCCGCGGTGCCGACGCCGCCCGCGGCCGAGGCGGCACTGTGCCGGGCGCTGCACGCCCAGCTGCCGGCGACCGTGGACGGGCTGAAGCGCCGCGCCACCGATCCGGCCTCGGACCTCACGGCCGCCTGGGGCGACGGCGTGCGCATCACGCTGCGGTGCGGGGTGCCCAAGCCGGAGCTGCTCAAGCGGCGGCCCGATGCGGACTCGGTGGACGTGGACGACGTGGGCTGGCTGCCCGAGCGGCAGTCCGACGGCAGCGTGCGCTGCACCACCGTGCGCCGGAACGCCTGGGTCGAGGTGACCCTGCCGAGGAAGGTGGTGGGCGACGCCGGTGACATCAGTGCGCTGACCGATCTCTCCGGCGCCGTCCGCAGGACGATCCCCGAGGGGATCATCTCCTAGCCCTCCCGGCCCTCCCCGGCCCGGCGGCTAGCGCAGGCCGGTCGGCCGGCGCAGGGCGGCCTCCAGGAGGCGGTCGACCAGCTCGGCGTAGGTCAGCCCGGTCTCCTGCCACATGCGCGGGTACATGGAGATGGGCGTGAAGCCGGGCATGGTGTTGATCTCGTTGATCACGAACTCGCCGTCCTCGGTGAGGAAGAAGTCGGCGCGCACCAGGCCCTCGCAGGAGGCGGCGTCGAAGGCGCGCACGGCGAGCTCCTGGACCTCGCGGGTCTGCTCCTCGGTGAGCGGGGCGGGGACGATGCCGGGGGCCGAGTCGATGTACTTGGCCTCGAAGTCGTAGAAGTCGTGCGCGGAGACCGGGGGGATCTCGGCGGGCACGCTGGCGCGCGGGCCGTCCTCGAACTCCAGCACGCCGCACTCGATCTCGCGGCCGCGCAGCAGCGACTCGACGAGGATCTTCGGGTCGTGGCGGCGGGCCTCCTCGACGGCCTCGTCCAGGCCGGCGAGGTCGTCGACCTTGGTGATGCCCATGGAGGAGCCGGCGCGGGCCGGCTTCACGAACAGCGGCCAGCCGTGCTCGCCCGCGAAGTCGACGATCTTCTTGCGGGCGGCGGCCGGGTCGTTCTCCCACTCGCGCGGGCGGATCACCACGTACGGGCCGACGGCCAGGCCGAAGGAGGTGAAGACGCGCTTCATGTACTCCTTGTCCTGCCCGACGGCGGAGGCCAGGACGCCGGAGCCCACGTACGGGATGCCGGCGAGGTCGAGCATGCCCTGCAGGGTGCCGTCCTCGCCGTAGGGGCCGTGCAGCACGGGGAAGACGACGTCGACCTCGCCGAGCGCCTTGGGGACGGCGCCGGGCTCGGTGTAGACGACCTCGCGGTTGGCGGGGTCGACGGGCAGCACGACGCCGCCCTCGGCCGACTCGGCCAGCTGCTCGACGCTGGGCAGGCTCCGCTCGGTGATGGCCATCCGCTCGGGCTCGTCGGCGGCGAGCGCCCAACGCCCCTCGGTGGTGATGCCGATCGGCAGCACGTCGTACTTGCTGCGGTCGATGGCGCGCAGCACGGCGCCGGCGGTGACCACGGAGATGGCGTGCTCGGAACTGCGACCGCCGAAGACGACCGCGACGCGCGGCTTCCGGGCGGTGCTCTGGGGGGAGGTCTCGCTGCTCATATCGGGTTGAGAGTACCTGGTGGCGTCGGGTGGGTCAGTGGCGCTCGGGCTTGGCGCTGCGCGCCATGAGCTCCTTGAGGGCGACCATGGGCGGCTTGCCCTCGTGGACGATGCCCACGACGGTCTCCGTGATCGGCATGTCGACATGGTGACGCCGGGCCAGATCGAGCACGGATTCGCAGGACTTGACGCCCTCGGCGGTCTGCTTGGTGACGGCGATGGTCTCTTCGAGGGTCATGCCGCGGCCGAGGTTGGTGCCGAAGGTGTGGTTGCGGGAGAGCGGCGAGGAGCAGGTGGCGACGAGGTCGCCCAAGCCGGCCAGGCCCGCGAAGGTGTGCGCGTCGGCGCCCATGGCCAGGCCCAGGCGGGTGGTCTCGGCCAGTCCGCGGGTGATCAGGGATGCCTTGGCGTTGTCGCCGAGGCCCATGCCGTCGGCGATGCCGACGGCCAGGGCGATGACGTTCTTCACGGCGCCGCCGAGCTCGCAGCCGACGACGTCGGTGTTGGTGTAGGGGCGGAAGTACGCGGTGTGGCAGGCGGTCTGCAGACGCTTGGCGGCGTCCTCGTCGCGGCAGGCGACGACGGCGGCGGCGGGCTGCCGGGCGGCGATCTCGCGGGCGAGGTTGGGGCCGGTCAGGACGGCGACGCGGTCCGCGGAGACCTTGGCGACCTCCTCGACGACCTCGCTCATCCGCTTGGCCGTGCCCAGTTCGATGCCCTTCATCAGGGAGACCAGGACGGTGTCGGGGGCCAGCAGGGGCGCCCACTGCGCGAGGTTGCCGCGCAGGGTCTGCGAGGGCACGGCGAGGACGGTGAAGTCGGCGTCCCGGGCGGCCTCGGCGGGGTCGGTGGTGGCCCGTACGGCGGCCGGCAGTTCGACGCCGGGGAGGTAGTCGGGGTTGGTGCGGCCGGTGTTGATGGCCTCGACGAGCCCGGCGCGGCGGCCCCACATGGTGACCTCGCAGCCGGCGTCGGCCAGCACCATCGCGAAGGCGGTGCCCCAGGAGCCGGTGCCGTAGACGGCGCAGCGCGTCACTTGCTGTCCTCCTCGGCCGTCGTCGCCTGCCGGGCGCGGGCGGCGGCGCGGGCCTTCTTGGGGTTGTAGGGCTCGGCCGGGGCGGGCTCGCCGCGCAGTTCGGCGAGGAGGTCGGTGATGGCCTTCATGATGACGGCGGTCACCTCGCGCAGCACCTCGGCGGTGGGCTCGCGGTCGTAGTAGGCGGACAGGTCGACGGGCGGGCCGGCCAGCACCTTGAGGGTCTTGCGGGGGAAGAGCCGCAGCTTCTTCTCCTTGGCATACGGCGGCATGGCCTCGTTGGCGCCCCACTGGGCGACGGGGATGACGGGGGCGCGGGTGAGCAGCGCCACGCGGGCGGCGCCCGTCTTGCCCTCCATGGGCCACATGTCCGGGTCCCGGGTGAGGGTGCCCTCGGGGTAGAAGGCCACGCACTCGCCCCGGTTGATGGCGTCCACGGCGGCGCGGAAGGCGGTGGCGGCGTCCGCGCTCTCCCGGTAGACGGGGATCTGCCCGGTGCCGCGCAGCACGGCGCCGACGAAGCTGCCCTTGAACAGGCCCGCCTTGGCCAGGAAGCGCGGGACGCGCCCGGTGTTGTACTGGTAGTGCGCGTACGACAGCGGGTCGAGGTACGAGTTGTGGTTGACGGCGGTGATGAATCCGCCGTCGGCCGGAATGTGCTCCATTCCCCGCCAGTCCCGCTTGAAGAGAACCACGAGCGGCGGTTTGGCCAACACCGCGGCAAAGCGGTACCAGAAGCCGATTCTGTGGCGGGACACTCGGACACCCTTCTGTCGGGACCTGGAAGCTGCTCGGGCGCTCTCGCTCACCCGGGGGCCGGACAAGTGTCGCCCCAGGTACCCGGTCTGTCGAGAACACCGTAACCCCGCGCCCCGCCCGGCTCCGCGGCGGCGTTGCACAATGACCCCCGTGCCGACGACGGAGGGGACGCAGGTGGGCTGGACGCTGGTGGTGCCGGTGAAGCCCCTGGCCGTGGCCAAGAGCCGGCTGGCGGCGGGCACGGGCGCGCTGCCGGCGCCCGCGCTGGCACTGGCCTTCGCGCAGGACACCGTGGCCGCCGCGCTGGCCTGCGCGTCGGTACGGGATGTGGTGGTCGTCACGGCGGACGCCCGGGCCGGCGCGCAGCTGTCGGCGCTGGGCGCCCGGGTGCTGCCGGAGCCGGCGGGCGGCGGGCTGAACGCCGCCCTCGCGCACGGGGCGCGCCTGGTACGGGCCCGGTGCCGGCGGGCGGGGGTGGCCACCTTGAACGCGGATCTGCCGGCGCTGCGCCCCCACGAACTCGGCCTTGTGCTCGATTCCGCCGCCGAATTCCCGCGCGCATTTCTCGCGGATTCGGCGGGAATCGGTACGACGCTGCTCGCGGCCGCCCCCGGAATGGAATTGGCTCCCGCGTTCGAGGGCCGCTCCCGCGCCCGGCACGCGGCGTCGGGGGCCCGCGAGATCGCCCTGGCGGGCGTGGATTCCGTGCGCCGGGACGTGGACACCGAGGCGGACCTGCGGGCCGCACTGGCACTGGGCGTGGGCCCCCGCACGACCGCCCTGACCGGACGGCTGTCGCTTCCGCTGCCACTGCCGGGCACGCCGGCGGATTAGGGCGCCCCATAAGGGGCGCGGGGAACTGCGCGATCAACCAGTGCCGGCCCGCAGCTGACACGCCATCCCGGCTCCGAGCACTCTGCGGGCGCGTCGTGGCTTGTCGCGCCCACGCGGCGGCAGCCGCAGATCGGCACGGCCCCGCGCCCCCACGGGGCGCGCTGCATGATCCGCCCGGCAGGGCCTAGGCTGCACCCATGCAGGCCACCGCGTACACCTTCGATCCTTCGACCCGCTCCGGGAGCGTCCTCCTGGACGACGGCACGCCCGTGTCCTTCGACGCGGCGGCGTTCGACGCGGGGGGCCTGCGGCTGCTGCGGCCCGGGCAGCGGGTGCGGATCGAGTTCGCGGAGCCGGCCGGCGGGCCGGTGGCCGAGCGCCGGGTGACCCTGGTGACCCTGCAGACGTTCTGAGGTCTTCCGGGGCTTTTCCCCGGACACACCGCGGGCCGGGCTCCCCTGGGGAGCCCGGCCCGGCGCGTTGACGCTGTGCGGTGCGGCCTTCGCCCTACTTCTTGCGGGCGGTGGTCTTCTTCGCGGTGGTCTTGCGCGCAGTGGTGGTGCGGGTGGCGGTCTTCTTGGCGGGCGCGGTCTTCTTCGCCGTCGCCGCCTTCTTCGCCGTGGTCGCCTTCTTCGCCGGCGTGGCCTTCTTCGCCGTCGTCGTCTTCTTGGCGGCGGCCTTGGTGGCCGGAGTGGCCTTCTTCGCCGTCGTCGCCTTCTTCGCCGGCGCTGCCTTCTTCGCCGTGGTCTTCTTCGCGGCTGCGGCCTTCGTCGGGGCGGCCTTCTTCGCCGTCGTCTTCTTCGCCGCGGCGGCCTTCTTGGTCGTGGCCTTCTTGGCCGCGGCCTTGGTGGTGGCCTTGCCACCGGTGAGGCTGCCCTTGGGCGCCTTCTTGACGGAGACCTCGCCGGCCTTCGGGAGCTTCTTGGTACCGCTCACCAGGTCCTTGAAGCCCTGGCCCGCGCGGAAGCGCGGCACCGAGGTCTTCTTGACCCGCACACGCTCGCCCGTCTGCGGGTTGCGGGCGTAACGGGCCGGGCGGTCGACCTTCTCGAACGAGCCGAAGCCGGTCACCGAGACCCGGTCACCGGCACACACCGCACGGACGACCGCATCCAGGACCGCGTCGACCGCATCCGCGGCCTGCTGACGGCCGCCGAGCTTGTCGGCAATCGCTTCAACGAGCTGCGCCTTGTTCACGTCTTCCCCTTCGGAGACATTGGCTGGAATGTGCTCCAGCTTTTTCGCACGTTAGGCAGATATATACCGCAAATCAAACACGAAACGGTCTAATCACCCTTGTGCCGCAACGAACCCGGCGCATCACGGAGTTCCGCGCATGCCGGGGTCTTGGGGGAAACGGCCCTCGTCAAGGTCGTTCATCAGCCGGTCCAGACGCCTTGCCGCGCCTTGGAGATCGT
The DNA here is from genome assembly GCF_057552455.1 of Streptomyces sp. PKA51. Classification (NCBI taxonomy): domain Bacteria; kingdom Bacillati; phylum Actinomycetota; class Actinomycetes; order Kitasatosporales; family Streptomycetaceae; genus Streptomyces; species Streptomyces sp. PKA51. Next base: position 11,920 of record NZ_BAAJPZ010000034.1, on the reverse strand, counting down.
GCTTCGCCGAGGCCGTGATGGCCAGCAGCTGCCGGGACAGCGCCATCCGTACGCCCTCCGGGACTTGCAGTGTGCGCACTCTTGCGTGCGCTTCCTTCAGTTGGGCGGCGACGAGCCGGTAAAGCCCGAGTTGGCTGTCGCGTTCCATGCACCGATTGTGCCATCTGAGGCGAGTTGTCGCTTCACGGGCCCTCAACAACGCACCGCGCCCCCTGTCCGAAGACAGGGGGCGCATCATGCCAAACCCAGGGTGAGCAGCGAAAATCCGGGGCCGCGGCGGGGGTGGAGGAGCCGGTCGACACTGGGCCAAACGAGCCCGAATCGACCCGTCAGATCGGCGTCGTGACCGGCTTGTACGCGGGCCGGCCCTGCTCGAAGGCGGCGATGTCGGCCTCGTGGCGCAGGGTCAGCGCGATGTCGTCGAGACCCTCCAGGAGCCGCCAGCGGGCGTTGTCGTCAAGCTCGAATCCGGCCGTGATGCCCGCGGCCCGCACCTGGCGGGTCACCAGGTCGACGGTCACCTCGGCCGAGGGGTCGGATTCGGTCAGCTCCCACAGGGCCTCGACGGTCTCCTGCGGCAGCACGACGGTCAGCAGACCGTTCTTCAGCGAGTTGCCGCGGAAGATGTCGGCGAAGCGGGAGGAGACGACGGCCTTGAAGCCGTAGTTCTGCAGCGCCCACACCGCGTGCTCGCGGGAGGAGCCGGTGCCGAAGTCCGGGCCGGCGAGCAGCACGGTGGCGCCGGCGCGCTCGGGGCGGTTCAGGACGAACTGCGGGTCCTTGCGCCAGGCCTCGAAGAGGCCGTCCTCGAAGCCGTCGCGGGTGACCTTCTTCAGCCAGTGCGCGGGGATGATCTGGTCGGTGTCGACGTTGCTGCGGCGCAGCGGCACGGCCCGGCCGGTGTGCGTGGTGAAGGCTTCCATGGTCAGACTCCGGAGGGGGTCGGGGCGTCGGCGAGGTCGGCGGGCGAGGAGAGACGGCCGGTCACGGCCGTGGCGGCGGCGACCTGCGGGGAGACCAGGTGGGTGCGGCCGCCCTTGCCCTGCCTGCCCTCGAAGTTGCGGTTGGAGGTCGACGCGCTGCGCTCGCCGGGGGCGAGTTGGTCGGGGTTCATGCCCAGGCACATCGAGCAGCCCGCGTGCCGCCATTCGGCGCCGGCCGCGGTGAACACCTTGTCCAGCCCCTCCTCGACCGCCTGCAGGGCCACCCGGACGGAGCCGGGCACCACCAGCATCCGTACGCCCTCGGCCACCGTGCGGCCCTGGAGCACTGCGGCGGCGGCGCGCAGGTCCTCGATGCGGCCGTTGGTGCACGAGCCCACGAAGACGGTGTCGACACCGATCTCGCGCAGGGGCTGACCTGGTGTCAGTCCCATATAGGCGAGCGCGCTTTCGGCGGCGGACCGCTCGGAGGCGTCGGCGAAGGAGGCCGGGTCGGGCACGGCTGCGGACAGGGGTGCTCCCTGGCCGGGGTTGGTGCCCCAGGTGACGAACGGCGACAGTTCGGAGGCGTCGATGACGACCTCCTTGTCGAAGACCGCGTCGTCGTCGGTGCGCAGGGTGCGCCAGTGGGCCACCGCGGCGTCCCAGTCGGCGCCCCGGGGGGCGTGCGGGCGGTCCTTGAGGTAGGCGAAGGTGGTCTCGTCGGGGGCGATCATGCCGGCCCGGGCACCTGCCTCGATGGACATGTTGCACACCGTCATCCGGGCCTCCATCGAGAGCTTCTCGATGGCCGGGCCGCGGTACTCGATGACGTGGCCCTGGCCGCCGCCGGTGCCGATGCGGGCGATGACGGCGAGGATCAGGTCCTTGGCGGTGACGCCCTCGGGCAGCTCGCCCTCGACGGTGACCGCCATCGTCCGGAAGGGCGGGAGCGGCAGGGTCTGGGTGGCCAGGACGTGCTCGACCTGGCTGGTGCCGATGCCGAACGCGAGCGCGCCGAAGGCGCCGTGGGTGGAGGTGTGGCTGTCGCCGCAGACCACCGTCGTGCCGGGCTGGGTCAGTCCCAGCTGCGGTCCCACTACGTGGACAACGCCCTGCTCGACGTCGCCCAGGGGGTGCAGCCGCACGCCGAACTCGGCGCAGTTGCGGCGCAGGGTCTCCAGCTGGGTGCGCGAGACCGGGTCCGCGATGGGCTTGTCGATGTCGAGGGTGGGGGTGTTGTGGTCCTCGGTGGCGATGGTCAGGTCGAGCCGGCGGACCTTGCGGCCGGCCTTGCGCAGGCCGTCGAAGGCCTGCGGGCTCGTGACCTCGTGGAGCAGGTGCAGGTCGATGAAGAGGAGGTCGGGCTCGCCCTCGGCGCGCCGGACGACGTGCTCGTCCCAGACCTTCTCCGCGAGTGTCCGTCCCATCGCTGTCCGTCCTTGTGGTGGGTGCTGTTCGTTCCAGGTTGGCGCTTCTCCGGGAAAATTGAACTTGCGTTTCACAGAGTGAGACGGAAGTATCGTTGCATGGACAACTCTAGTGGCGCCTCAAGCGGTGTGGGCGTTCTCGACAAGGCGGCTCTGGTACTGAGCGCTCTGGAGTCCGGTCCGGCGACGCTCGCCGGGCTGGTCACGGCGACCGGGCTCGCGCGCCCCACGGCGCACCGGCTCGCGGTCGCACTGGAGCACCACCGGATGGTGGCGCGGGACATGCAGGGCCGGTTCATCCTCGGCCCGCGGCTCGGCGAGCTCGCGGCGGCTGCGGGCGAGGACAGGCTGCTGGCGACCGCCGGGCCGGTCCTGACGCATCTGCGCGACGTGACGGGCGAGAGCGCGCAGCTCTACCGCCGGCAGGGCGACATGCGCATCTGCGTGGCGGCGGCGGAGCGGCTGTCCGGTCTGCGGGACACGGTGCCGGTGGGCTCGACGCTGCCGATGAAGGCCGGTTCCGCGGCCCAGGTGCTCATGGCCTGGGAGGAACCGGAGCGGCTGCACCGCGGGCTGCAGGGCGCCCGTTTCACGGCGACGGCCCTCTCCGGCGTACGGCGGCGGGGCTGGGCCCAGTCGATCGGTGAGCGCGAGCCGGGTGTGGCCTCGGTCTCCGCGCCCGTGCGCGGCCCCTCCAACCGCGTGGTGGCCGCCGTGTCGGTCTCCGGCCCCATCGAGCGCCTGACGCGCCACCCGGGCCGCATGCACGCCCAGGCGGTGCTGGACGCGGCGGTCCGTCTCACGGAGGCCCTGCGCCGCGCGGGGTGAGCCCGCAGGGGTCCGGGGCCCGCGCCCCGGGCCCCGGCTTTTTGCGCGGTGCCGCACACACGAAAAATGCCCCCCGCTTTCGCGAGAGGCATTTTCCTTTTACGTACCCCCGACCGGATTCGAACCGGCGCTACCGCCTTGAGAGGGCGGCGTGCTAGGCCGCTACACAACGGGGGCTTGCTTTTCTTTTGTCTGCAGACTCGAAAGCAATCTGCGCTGGGCTACCAGGACTCGAACCTAGACTAAATGAACCAGAATCACTCGTGCTGCCAATTACACCATAGCCCATGGTGGTTTTTTAACCAGTACCCCCGACCGGATTCGAACCGGCGCTACCGCCTTGAGAGGGCGGCGTGCTAGGCCGCTACACAACGGGGGCCCTAGCGATTCCCTTGCAGGAATCAGTACCCCCGACCGGATTCGAACCGGCGCTACCGCCTTGAGAGGGCGGCGTGCTAGGCCGCTACACAACGGGGGCTCGCACTGCGTTTTGCTTCGAGAGAGAGTTTATCAAGAGAATTCGAAGCGATTTTCTCTTGCTGGGGTACCAGGACTCGAACCTAGACTAAGTGAACCAGAATCACTCGTGCTGCCAATTACACCATACCCCACCGTAACTCCACCCCCCGTAAGGGGTCTTGTCCGGCTCGCGCCCTCCGCTCCGGCCTCTCGGCCCTCCCGGGCGGCGCAGGAAGAACATTACCCGAAGGTGGTCCGGTGACCAAAATCGATAACCCCGGGCCCCGCGGAGGCCGCCGATCGGCCGGTGGACGGGCCGGTGAACGACGAGGGCCCGGCGGCCTCACGAGGAGGCTGCCGGGCCCTCGTACGGGCACGGAGGGGCCGTCAGGCGCCCAGGCGCGCCAGGGCGGCGTCCACGCGCGTCAGGGTGCGGTCGCGGCCGAGGACCTCCAGGGACTCGAACAGCGGCAGGCCCACCGTGCGGCCCGTGACGGCCACGCGAACGGGGGCCTGGGCCTTGCCGAGCTTCAGGCCGTGCTCCTCGCCGGCGGCGACGACGGCGGCCTTGAGGGCGTCGGCGTTCCAGTCCGTCTCGGCGAGCTTGGTGCGGGCGGTGCGCAGCAGGTCGGCGGAGCCCTCCTTCATGGCCTTCTGCCAGGAGGCCTCGTCGTCGACCGGCTCGTCGAGGAAGAGGAAGTCGACGTTGGCGGTGATGTCGGAGAGCACCGTCAGCCGGGTCTGGGCGTGCGGGGCGATCGCCTCCCAGGCGGCCCGGTCGAACTTCTCCGGGTCCCAGGGGGCGTGCGGGGCGCGCAGCCAGGGCTCGCAGGCCTCGGCGAAGGCCTTCGGGTCCAGGCGCCGGATGTGGTCGGCGTTGATGGCCTCGGCCTTCTTGAGGTCGAAGCGGGCCGGGTTGGCGTTGACGTCCTCGATGTCGAAGGCGGCGACCATCTCCTCGACGGAGAAGATGTCCTGGTCGGCCGACAGGGACCAGCCCAGGAGCGAGAGGTAGTTCAGCAGGCCCTCGCGCAGGAAGCCGCGCTCCCGGTAGAGGTTCAGGGAGGACTGCGGGTCGCGCTTGGAGAGCTTCTTGTTGCCCTCGCCCATGACGTAGGGCAGGTGGCCGAAGGACGGCGTGGTGCCGTTGCCGACGCCGATCTCGGCGAGGGCCTTGTACAGGGCGATCTGCCGCGGGGTGGAGGAGAGCAGGTCCTCGCCGCGCAGCACGTGCGTGATCTCCATCAGCGCGTCGTCGACCGGGTTGACCAGCGTGTACAGCGGGGCGCCGTTGGCCCGGACGATGCCGTAGTCCGGCACGTTCTCCGGGGTGAAGGTCAGCTCGCCGCGCACCAGGTCGGTGAAGGTGATCGGCTCGTCGGGCATCCGGAAGCGGACGATGGGCTCGCGGCCCTCGCGCTCGTAGGCGGCCTTCTGCTCGGCGCTCAGGTCGCGGCAGGTGCCGTCGTAGCCGGAGGGGCGGCCGGCGGCGCGGGCGGCCTCGCGGCGCTCGTCGAGCTCCTCGGCGGTGCAGTAGCAGTGGTAGGCGTGGCCGGCCTGCAGGAGCCTGGCGGCGACGTCCTTGTAGAGGTCCATGCGCTGCGACTGGCGGTACGGCGCGTGGGGGCCGCCCACCTCGGGGCCCTCGTCCCAGTCGAGGCCGAGCCAGCGCATGGCGTCGAGCAGCTGCTCGTAGGACTCCTCCGAGTCGCGCGCCGCGTCGGTGTCCTCGATGCGGAAGACCAGGGTGCCGCCGTGGTGGCGGGCGAACGCCCAGTTGAACAGGGCGGTGCGGACCAGACCCACGTGCGGGTTGCCGGTCGGCGAGGGACAGAAACGTACGCGGACGTTCGCGTTAGCCACGCTTGATCACCTTGTTGGTGAGAGTGCCGATGCCTTCGATGGTGACGGCGACCTCGTCGCCGACGTTCAGGGGTCCGACCCCGGCCGGGGTGCCGGTCAGGACGACGTCGCCGGGCAGCAGCGTCATCGCCTCGGTGATGTGGACGATCAGGTCCTCGACGGAGCGCAGCATGGCGCTGGTGCGGCCCTGCTGGCGCGGCTCGCCGTTGACCGTGCAGGAGATCGCCACGTCGGCGGGGTCCAGCTCGGTCTCGATCCAGGGGCCGAGCGGGCAGGAGGTGTCGAAGCCCTTGGCCCGGGCCCACTGCTTCTCGCGCTGCTGGACGTCGCGTGCGGTGACGTCGTTGGCGCAGGTGTAGCCGAGGATCACGTCCTTGACGCGCTCGCGCGGGACCTCGCGGCACATGCGGCCGATGACGACGGCGAGCTCGGCCTCGTGGTGGACCTCGCTGGAGAAGGAGGGGTAGGCGATGGGGTCGCCGGGGCCGACGACCGCGGTCGACGGCTTGAAGAAGGCGACGGGCACCTCCGGCACCTCGTTGCCGAGCTCCGCGGCGTGTTCGGCGTAGTTGCGGCCGATGGCCACGACCTTGTTGGGAAGGACGGGCGGCAGCAGGCGGACCTTGCTCAGCGGAATTCGCTGGCCCGAGCGCTCGAATTCCGCGAAGGGGTGTCCCTTGATGATGTCGAGGACGGGACCGTTCTCGGTCGACTCGTCCCCTTCCACGACGCCGAAGGCGACGTTTCCCTCGATGGAGAACCTGGCGATGCGCACGGGAGGCGTTTTCCCCTTGTCGTATGTGGCCGGGTGATCGGCCGGAGATCGGACACCCCAGGCTATCGCGGGGGGTCCTGCCGGCCCGTGCGCCGCCGTTGCCGAAAGCGCCCCTTTACTCCGCGGCGGGCGCCTGGGGTGCGGGCGCGGTCATCAGGATGGTGCGCCGCGGGTTGGCGGTGGCCGTGGGCAGCTGCTGGGCGTGCCGGGGGAGCATCTCCTCGGCGAGGCGCAGCGACTCGGCGTCCTTCAGGTGCGCGAGCGTGGTGCGGCGGGGGTTGGCGATCTTCCGGGTGGGGGTGGCCGTGGGGGCGGTGTTCACGTCGGTCCTCGCGTGGGGATCGGGGGCTTGTGGTGCTTTCACCGGGCGTTTCGTGCGCCCGTGCAAAGGAACCAGGCTAGGCGCGCCTATCCCCAGCGGCGGGGCGGACGAGTCCCGGCTTTCCTGTGAGTTTGCTCACGACAGGACCGAAAAATGCGGCATACCGGGCGACCGCCGGGCTACGACTAAACGGACATTGCAGGGCTGAATCTGACGTTCCGCTCCTGATCATGGCGACTGGGACACGCCCGGGGTGGGACCCCGACCCACACGACCGATGGCTACAAGTCCGACATTAAGGACCGGAACTTCTACGCTGCGTCACGTGAGCGCTCACACCCGGTGACCGTCGTGTCCATGGCCACCACCGGCCTTGTTGGGAGATCCGGCACTGTGCTGGAATTCCCGGGACCGCCAGGGGGGCACCGCGGTCCCCCCACGACTCGACACCGTCCCTCCGCTCACCCGGCGGGACGCCTGGTCCAGAGGTTGCGACGCTAGTGCAGGGACGTTTCAAGAGGGATGGCAGCGCTGCGGCGGAGCCGGAGCCGCGCGGTGCGACCGACCGCGGCACGCCCGCCGGCGCGCCGGAGGTGCCGAACGGCGGCGAGGCCGCCCAGCGGCCCAAGGAGAAGAAGGGCGAGAAGGCCGGCAAGCCCGGCCCCAGCGGCCCGGGCTCACGAATAGCCCTGCGCAACTGGCGAATCAGTACCCGTCTCGTCTCGCTGCTCGCCCTCCCCGTCGTCGCCGCGACGACCCTGGGTGCGATGCGCATCAACGAGTCGCTGACCAACGTCGACCAGCTCGACCACATGAAGCTCCTCACCGAGATGACGGGCAAGGCGACCCAGCTCGCCGACGCCCTGCAGGAGGAGCGGGACAAGTCGGCCGGTCCGATCGTCCAGAAGAACAAGGGCGACGACTCCGTGGTCGCCCCGCGGCAGAAGACCGACCGCGCCATCGACGCCTTCCGTGAGACGACGAAGAAGGTCAAGGCCAACGACCCGACGATGGTCGGCGTCCAGACCACCCTTGTCGACATCACCAAGCAGCTCGACAAGATCAAGGCGGTCCGGGAGAGCGCGTACACCGACGAGCAGTACATCTCCCAGACGGTCAACAACTACGACGGACTGATCAACGCGCTGCTGTCGCTGTCCCAGGACATGGCCCAGGCCACCAGCAACAGCGACATGATCACCTCGACCCGCGCGCTGGCGACGTTCTCCGCCGCCAAGGAGTACGCCTCCATCCAGCGTGCGGTGATCTCCGCCGCGCTCGCCAACCCCAAGGGCGCGAGCCTGTCGGCCAACGACCACCAGTACGGCAAGGCCGCCCTGGACGCCGAGGAAGAGGCCCTGCGCCGCTTCACCGCCATCCGGGCCGGCGACTCCGCCGACCTGCTCAAGGCCCTCAACGGCGGTGACACCAACGTCACCGCGGCGAACACCTTCGCCGAGCGGGCCTTCGGCAACACCGACGCGTTCAAGGGCGAGAAGACCAGTTACCGCGACTGGTACGACCAGGACAGCGTCAAGCTCGAAGAGATGGCCAAGATCGAGCAGACCCTGCTGTCGCAGATGGACCAGAAGGCCCAGGAGCTGCGCGACGAGGCCCAGCAGGAAGCCATCCTCAACGGTGCCCTGATCGTCCTCGTCCTCGGCATCTCGCTCGTCGGCGCCTTCGTCGTGGCCCGCTCCATGGTGCGCTCGCTGCACCGTCTGCAGGACACCGCCCAGAGGGTCGCCAACGACCGTCTGCCCGAGCTCGTCAAGCAGCTCTCCGAGTCCGACCCGCAGGACGTCGACACCTCCGTGGAGTCCGTCGGCGTGCACAGCCGGGACGAGATCGGCAAGGTGGCCGCGGCCTTCGACCACGTGCACCAGGAGGCCGTCCGCCTCGCCGCCGAGCAGGCCCTGCTGCGTGGCAACGTCAACGCGATGTTCACCAACCTCTCGCGCCGGAGCCAGGGCCTCATCCAGCGTCAGCTGTCCCTGATCTCCGAGCTCGAGAGCCGCGAGGCCGACCCGGACCAGCTGTCCTCGCTGTTCAAGCTCGACCACCTCGCCACCCGCATGCGCCGTAACGGCGAAAACCTCCTCGTCCTCGCGGGTGAGGAGCCCGGTCGCCGGTGGACCCGCCCGGTCCCCCTCGTCGACGTCCTGCGCGCCGCCGCCTCCGAGGTGGAGCAGTACGAGCGCATCGAGCTGTCCGGCGTGCCGCCGACCGAGGTCGCCGGCCGCGTCGTCAACGACCTCGTGCACCTCCTCGCCGAGCTGCTGGAGAACGCCACCTCGTTCTCCTCCCCGCAGACCAAGGTCAAGGTCACCGGTCACGCGCTGCCCGACGGCCGCGTGCTGGTCGAGATCCACGACACCGGCATCGGTCTGTCGCCCGAGGACCTCGCGGCGATCAACGAGCGGCTCGCCTCGCCGCCCACCGTGGACGTCTCGGTCTCCCGCCGCATGGGTCTGTTCGTGGTCGGCCGCCTGTCCCTGCGACACGGCATCCGCATCCAGCTGCGCCCGTCGGACTCCGGCGGTACGACCGCGCTCGTCATGCTGCCGGTCGACGTGGCCCAGGGCCACAAGAAGCCGGCCCCCGGCGCGGGTCAGGCCGGTCAGGCGGGCCCCGGTGGTCCCGGTGCGCCGGCCGCCGGTGCCGGCCAGCAGCGCCGCCAGGTCACGGGCGGTCCGCGCCCGGCCGGGCCGGGCCAGCGTCCCGCTGCGCCCGAGGCCGGCCTGCCGCGCCGCGCCGGCGGCCCCGGTGCCGGCACCCCCGGCGGTGCCGCCGCCGGCAGCCTCTTCGACACCGCACCGCGCGGCGGCAACGCCGCCCCCGGTGGCGACGGCCGTGCCGCCCTGCCCCCGCGCGGTGCCGGGGCCCCCGGCGGGCCCGCCGGCCAGGCCGGTCCCGCGGCGATGCCGCCGGCCGGTGGTCCGGGCCGCAAGGGCAAGGGCCGCCAGCGCCCGGCCGACGACTGGCCGCTGGCCTCCGACGGTGCGCCGCGCGCGGGCCAGGAGGCGCCGCGCGGCCACGAGAACACCGAGCACACGGGCGGCTTCCCGCAGCCGGGTGCCGGGGTGCCGGGCGGCGGCCCGGGCGACACGGCGCAGTTCCCGCCGGTTCCCGCCGCGGGCGAGCCGCGCCACGCCACGGGGCAGTTCCCGGCGCCGGGCAACGGCGCCGGTGCACAGCCGGGCGGCGGCCCGGGCGACACGGCGCAGTTCCCGCCGGTCACCGACGGCACGCCGAAGCCGGCGGACCTCGCGTCCGCGGGCACCACGGGCCAGTTCGCGCTGCCGGGCCGGGGCGAGGACATGTCCGGTACGGGCCGCTTCCCGCAGCCGGGGTCCGAGCAGTCCTCCGGTACGGGCCAGTTCCCGGTGCCGGGCCAGGACCGGGGTCACGGTCAGGACATGTCGGGCACGGGCCAGTTCGAGCGGCCGGACCGGGCCGGCGAGCACTCCTCGGGCACGGGGCAGTTCCCCGTCCCCGCCCAGGAGGACCCGCTGACCGGCACCGGGCAGTTCCCGCAGGTCTCCGCGACCACGGGCCAGTTCCCCGTGCCGGGCCACGGCCAGGACGCCGCCACCACGGGGCAGTTCCCGCAGCCTGCCGCCGAGCACTCCTCCGGCACCGGGCAGTTCGCGCTGCCCGCCGCCGACGAGGGCGCGGGCACGCCGCTGTTCGAGGAGCTGGAGTCCAACTGGTTCCGCGGCGCCGCCGGCGAGGGCCAGGTACCGCAGCAGCCCGCCGACTCCGAGCGTCCGGCTCCGGCCGCCGCCGCGGAGCGCCGGGCGCCGCAGGACGAGGCCCGCGAGCGGGCCGAGTGGCGGGAGTCCCCCAACGACGAGCGCTGGCGCCGGGCCGAGCAGGTCCGCGAGCCGGCGGCGGGCGGCATCACCTCGTCCGGGTTGCCGCGGCGGGTGCCGCGGGCCAACCTCGTCGAGGGCACCGCCCAGACCACCCAGACGCAGTCCCTTCCGACCGGTCCGCAGGTCTCGCGTGCGCCCGACGACGTACGCGGCCGACTGACCAATCTCCGCCGGGGCATCCAGCAAGGACGTCAGGCCGGCAACGGTCCGTCCACCGGCAGCCACAATGTTGGCCCCACTTACCAGCAGGAGCGTTAGTTGAGTCCGATGAGCCAGGCGGCGCAGAATCTGAACTGGTTGATCACCAACTTCGTGGACAACACCCCCGGTGTGTCCCACACGGTGGTGGTCTCCGCCGACGGACTCCTTCTGGCGATGTCCGAAGGGTTCCCGCGGGACCGCGCCGACCAGCTGGCGGCGGTGGCCTCCGGCCTGACGTCGCTGACCGCGGGCGCCTCGCGCATCTTCGAGGGGGGCGCGGTCACCCAGACCGTCGTCGAGATGGAGCGCGGCTTCCTGTTCATCATGTCCGTCTCGGACGGTTCGTCCCTCGCGGTGCTGGCGCACCCGGAGTGCGACATCGGCCTCGTGGGCTACGAGATGGCCCTGCTGGTCGACCGCGCGGGCACCGTGCTGACGCCCGACCTGCGCGCCGAACTCCAGGGCAGCTTGCTGAACTGACCCGCTCCCACCGCATATTCCGTCCGACCGTACGGCCGAAAACCCCCCACCGGCCCCCGCTCGACGGCATTATTGCCATCCTGCAGTCCCGTCCGGAGGATTCATGACCCCGCCCGTCTCGCCCGGCCCGTACGGCGCTTCCCCGCATGCGTCGTACGGGGAAGATGAAGGCGACCAGCCGCTGGTCCGCCCCTACGCCATGACGGGGGGCCGCACCCGGCCGCGCTACCAGCTCGCCATCGAGGCCCTGGTCAGCTCCACGGCCGACCCGGCCCACCTCGGCGGGCTGCTCCCCGAGCACCAGCGGATCTGCCAGCTGTGCCAGGAGGTGAAGTCGGTCGCGGAGGTCTCCGCGCTGCTGAACATGCCTCTCGGCGTGGCCCGCATTCTCGTCGCGGACCTGGCGGAGGCCGGCATGGTGGCGATCCACCAGCCGGGCGGCGGCACCGAGGCCGGCGGTACGCCGGATGTGACACTGCTCGAAAGGGTGCTCAGTGGACTTCGGAAGCTCTAACTTCGGAAGCTCCGGTTACGGAAGCTCCAGCGGCGGCCCGAGCCGCTCCACCACGTCCGCGAAGATCGTGGTGGCCGGTGGCTTCGGCGTCGGCAAGACCACGTTCGTGGGTGCGGTCTCGGAGATCAGTCCGCTGCGCACGGAGGCCGTGATGACGTCGGCTTCGGCCGGCATCGACGACCTGAGCCATGTCCAGGACAAGAAGACCACGACCGTGGCGATGGATTTCGGTCGTATCACGCTCGACGAC
>NZ_BAAJPZ010000033.1:0-31172 GCF_057552455.1 Streptomyces sp. PKA51 | reverse complement strand
CCGCGGGGGCGGGTGGGGGGCCTCGGGTGTTGCCCCCCGCGCCCCTGGCGGGGCGCTGCACCAGCCACGGCGCCCCTTAGGGGCGCGGGGAACTGCGCGATGAGCCACGACGCGCCCGCAGACGGGGTGCTGTGTCGCGCCCACGCGGCGGTGGCCTCAGCGGTCTCCCAGGCACGCCACCGCGAACGCCAGGCGGCGGTCCGGCCACGCGGCCTTGATGCGGAAGTCCTGCCCGGTGGACCGCATGACCTCCACCTCGTCCGCCAGCCACAGCAACGTCCGTTCCCGGGGCCGGTCGTCCCCCTCTGCGCCCAGGGACAGCGCAGAATCGAGGACTCCGCCCAGGAGCGTGCCCAGCGCACGGGCCGGTACGTCCTGCCGTGGCATCGCCGTCCACTGGTTGCGGCCCACGATCGGCGGATGTCCCGGCTGCTCGATGCGCCACGTGTGGCGGACCAGCTGGTTCGACGGCGGTATGCGGCGTACCACGCCGATCTCCCGGCCCTGCGCGTCGCGGACGACGTGGCGCCGCTCCTCGCCGCGGCCTTCTCCCGCCACCCGGTCGATACGGCACAGGACCCGCTGCCGCTCCGGGTCCTCGTAGACCACGTTCCCGACGTCGCGTACACCGACCGTGCCGGAACCGACGAAGGCGCACGGCGCATTGACCCGCACCGGGCCCTCGCGGCGCGGGACGCGGATCGCGTTGCCGCCGAGCACCGGCCGCTTGCGGCCGGGCCCGCTCTCCCGTTCCACGATGTCGATCACGAACCGGTCGGCGGTGCGCCAGTCGACCACCGGCAGGGGCGGCTCGGTGCTGGTGTTCCTCCCGAAGAGCATCCGCCGACCCTACCCGCGCCCGCCGCCGCCGGTCGGCGGGCCCCGTGGGCGGATCTAGAATGTCCCTGTGAACGACAACCTTCCGCCGTGCCCCGAATGCGGCGGCGTGTACAGCTATGAGATGGGCGCGCTCCTGGTGTGCCCCGAGTGCGGCCACGAGTGGACGCCCGTGACCGCCGAGGCCGCGGAAGAGGCCGGTGACAAGGTCGTCCGGGATGCGGTCGGCAACGTCCTGGCCGACGGCGACACCGTCACGGTGGTCAAGAGCCTGAAGGTCAAGGGCCACCCGACCGGCATCAAGGCGGGCACCAAGGTGCGCAACATCCGTCTCGTGGACGGCCCGGACGGCCACGACATCGACTGCAAGGTCGACGGATTCGGCCAGATGCACCTCAAGTCCAGCGTCGTCAAGAAGGCCTGACCGCCCAGGAGCCGGCCGGTCGGGGCGAGGGCTGCAGCGGCTCAGATCAGCGCGGTGATCTGCTCCTCGACGCCGAGCAGCGCCCGGCCGTACAGCTCGCTCGCGACCGCAGGGTTCGTCATGGCGTGCCGGCTCGCGGTCTCCTGGTCGCGCCACAGGCGCTGCAGGGGGTTGGCCTCGGCGAAGCTGCCGGCGCCGTGGAGGCCGAGCAGGATGTCCAGTGCCTCGCGCGAACGGCGGGCGACGGTGGCGGTGTCCATGCGTACGCGGGCCCGGTCCCGCAGCGGCATGGCTCTGCCGCTCGCCGCCCAGCGGTCGATGTCGTCCGCCGCGCGCATCAGATGCAGCGCGGCGGTGTCGACGAGCTGGGCGGCCTCGGCGAGCTGTATCTGGGTCGAGGAGGCTTCGCGGGCCTGCGCGAAGAACGTGTGCGACAGGGGGCGTCCCTTGCCGAGGGATGCCGTCACCAGCTCCAGTCCGCCGCGGGCCATGCCCAGCTGGGGGCCCACCAGCACCGAGGAGAGCACCGGCACGAACGCCGAGCGGTACAGGGCTTCGTCCGGGAACTCGGTGGGGTACTCGCCGCGCAGCGCTCCGGTCAGCGACAGGATGCGGTGGCCGGGCACGAACACGTCCTCGGCGACAAGGGTGTGACTGCCGGTCCCGCGCATCCCCACGGTGTGCCAGGTGTCCTCGATCGTCAGCTCGGCCACCGGCACCAACGCCACGCCCCGGTCCAGCTGCTCGCCGTCCGCGCCGGTGACCGGCGTACCGAGCAGCGCCCACTGCGCGTCCTGGCAGCCGGAGGCGAAGGGCCACCGCCCGGTGACGACCTGCCCCTCGCCGGCCGCCCTGCTCGTGCCGCCCGGTGTCAGGACGGAACAGACCCGGGCGCCGGGGCCCTGCCCGTACACCTCGCGCTGCGCGCGCTCCGGGAAGAGGCCGACCATCCAGCCGCAGACGTTGACCAGGGCGGTGAACCAGGCGGTGGAACCGCAGCCCCGGCCGAGCTCGGCGCTCACCTCCAGGAGCGTACGGATGCTCGCCTGGCGACCGCCGAAGCGCCGGGGAACGGTCAACAGGAACAGGCCCGCGTCGGCGAGGGCCTCGATGTTCTCCTCGGTGACGCGCCGGTCCTCCTCGGTACGGGCGGCGTTGCGGCGCAGAAGGTCGACGAGTGCGGCGGCCTGTTCGGGCAGTGCCGCGCTGCTGGCGCTGGTCGTCATTGCGATGTCCTCCATGCCGCGGTGCCGGAGCGCGCCGGCGCGCGCTGCACGGGCAGCATGGACGATCATGCGGGCGCGGGGGAAGGGGCGTGTTTCTCGGGCCTCTTCTGCCGCATCCTGCGGACAGGCCCTAGCGGCTGCCGAAGTCCTGCGTCCACAAGGGGCCGTCGGGGGCCGTGCCGACCCCGACGCCGATCTCCTCGAAGGAGCAGTTGAGGATGTTCGCACGGTGGCCCTCGCTGTCCATCCAGGCGTTCATCACGGCAGCGGGCGTCTTCTGGCCGTAGGCGATGTTCTCGCCGTAGGACGCCCAGCGGTAGCCGGCCGCGGATATCCGCTTGCCGGGGTCGGTACCGTCCGGGGAGGTGTGGCTGAAGTAGTGGCGCCGGGCCATGTCGTCCGCGTGCTTCTGGGCGGCGGCGGTCAGCCGGGCGTCGAGGCGTACGGGGGAACAACCGGCAGCGCGCCGCTGGGCGTTGACCAGATCGACGACCTGCTGCCGGAGCGACTCCACGCTGTCGGCGCGGGCGGCTGCCGCCTGGGCGGGGGAGGACCACGCCAGGCTGCCGACGGCGGTGGTGGCGAGCGTGATCGACGCCAGACGCAGGGCACGGACCGCGTTGAGTGGACGCACGGGCTACTCCCGGAGGTCGCCGGACCGACTCCTTGTCGGAGGCTCCAGGATCCGCGGCAGTGCCCGTGCGGTTAACCGGCGTTCCGGAGCTCGGGAGGCGCACTTCCCCCAACTGCGCACCGCCGGCCCGTGCCGCGAGCCACCTGGACGGCGCGGTCGACCACCCCGCAGTCGCCCTCGGAGTCGACGGGGCCCGCGCTACCGGTCCGGTTCCCCGAACACGCCCAGGCCCAGGCCGCGCGCGTCGACGTGCCCGGCCAGCAGGTCGGTTCCCTCGGCGGCGCCCGGCCGTGCGCCCGGTGCCCACCACGCGACGGTGTCCGGGGACGGCGGGACCTCCAGCGCACCGTCGGGATCGGCGGCCACCGGCACCACCGGCGCCGCGAAGCGGCCCCGGACCTCCACGAAGGCGGGAGGCGAGCGGGCCTTCTCGCCGCGTACCACCGTCCGCCCGGCCGCGGGCGGCGGCCCGGGGGACGGGCCCGCGGGCCGGGGCGTTCCCGCGGCCGGGGCCACGGCGACCGCGCCGGCCAGGCACACCGCCGGGCGGCCGCCGCGAGGAGTGCTCAGCGCCGCGCGGAGGCCGCCCTCGTACGGCGCCTCCGCAGGACCAGGACCGTGCCGCAGGCGAGGAGCGTTCCGCCGAGCGCCGCGCCGCCGGCCACCGCGGTGACCGTTCGGCCGTGGGGCTGCCGGGCAGGGCCACCCTGAGCGAGCCCGTCAGCGTTTTCCGGGGAGACCGCCGGGTGCCAACACCGGGGCACCTCACACGTGGCGGGCGCCGGATCTCCTGCGATCGGCCCATGCGTTCCACTCGGACGGCGCACCGCGGGTGCCTGCTGCTTGCCGGGGCGTCCTACGCAAGGGCCTTCCGCACCCGGGCGCGCAGTGCCGCGCGCAGCCACGGTGCCGGGCGGGCGGTCCAGGCGGCGGCCGCGCCGAGGGCGGCGCCGGCGACGACGTCGCTGGGGTAGTGGGCGCCGCTGTGCACCCGCTCCAGGGCCACCAGGGCCGCGGGGAGCGCGCACAGGGCGCCGGCCTGCGGCCAGACCCGGGCCACGGCGACGGTGAAGGCCGTGGCGGCGGCCGTGTGACCGGAGGGGAAGGAGGGGCTGTCGGGACGGTCGTGCACGCCGTCGTGCGGGATCAGCTCCTTCGGCGGCCGGCGCCGCCGCCACAGCGGCTTGACCACCGTGTTGGCGGCGACCTCCGCCACGCCCATCGCCAGCAGCCCGTTGCCCGCCGCCCGCACGCCCCGCGGTGCGCCGGTGGCGGCGATGACCGCCGCCGCGGCCCACCACAGCCTGGTGTGCTCGGCCGCCTCCCCGACCAGCGGCCGCACCCGCCGGACGAGTGCGGCGTCGTACGAGGCCAGGCGGCGGGTCAGCCGTCGTTCCAGCCGCTGCACGTTCATGTGTCCCGCTCGCTCCAGGTACGGGTGTCCCGGGGTTCGACGTACGGTTCCTCGTCCGGCGGGTGGCCGTCGAGGGCGGCGCGCTCGCGGGCGAGCTCGGCGTCGAATTCCAGGCCGAGCAGAATGGCGAGGTTGCTGAGCCACAGCCACACCAGGAACACGATGACCGCGGCCAGGCTGCCGTACGTCTTGTTGTACGAGCCGAAGTTCGCCACGTACAGCGCGAAGCCCGCCGAGGCGGCCATCCACAGGACCAGGGCGAGGACGCTGCCGGGCGTGATCCAGTGCAGGCCCCGCCCCCGGACGTTCGGCGCCGCCCAGTACAGCACCGCGATCATGGCGGTGACGAGCAGCACCAGCACCGGCCACTTGCCGTACGACCACACCGTCAGGGCCGCCTCGCCCGCGCCGAGCGCGGTGCCCACCCGGTGGGCCAGCGTGCCGGTGAACACCACGATCAACGCACTGGCACAGGCCATCACCATCATCACCACCGTCAGGACCAGCCGCAGCGGTGTCAGCTTCCACACCGGCCGGCCCTCGGGCAGGTCGTAGACGGCGTTCGAGGCACGGATGAATGCCGCGATGTACCCCGAGGCCGACCACACCGCTCCCAGCAGCCCCACGATCGCCAGGACCGAACCGAGGCCCACCCCGCCCTGCAACTGCCGCACCGCGCCGGTGACCACCTCCCGGGTGGCACCGGGAGCCAGACGCTGAACGGCGGTCAGCACCTGCTCGGTGGTCTGCCGCCCCGCCGCCCCCAGCACGGAGACCAGCACGAGCAGCGAGGGGAAGAGGGACAGCACCCCGTAATAGGTCAGGGCCGCGGCCCGGTCCGCCAATTCGTCGTCCCGGAACTCGCCGACGGTACGCCGCAGCACCCTCCACCACGACCGTGCGGGCATCCCCGTCGGCCGCTCGTACCGGTCCTCACCCGACTCGCTGCGCCCTCGCCCCATACCAGGCGATTGACCCGTCTTCCCGCCACGAAACCGGCCGCGCACCGGCGCGTGGGGGCAGCAGGGCCCACCGTCACAGCGGCTGACCGCACTGCAGATTCCAGCGTCCCGTACGTCCCGTGAGCACCGTCAGCGTCAGCGGGGCCACATCGAGCCGCCAGAAGACCGGCAGGGGCAGGCCGAGCGCGTGCACCATCGCGGCCCGGACGGCGGCGGGTTCCGCGACCGCCAGGATCCGGCCACTTCCGGCGGATGCCCCCTCGAGCCAGCCGCCCACCCGCTCCACCAGCGCCGACAGCGATTCGCCTCCGTGCGGGGCGGCGTCGGGATCCGACAGCCAGGCGGCCACGGAATCCGCCTCGCAAGCGGCGACCTCCTCCAGCGACCGTCCCCGCCAGCGGCCCACGTCGAGGTCGCCGAGCGCGGCCACCGGCTCGGTGCCGAGCCCGAGCGCGGTCGCCGTCTGCCGGCAGCGGAGGGAGGGTGCGCAGCCGTACCGGTCGGCCCGGGGCAGGGCGCAGGCGGCGGCGCGGGCCTGTGCCAGGCCGGCGGGTTCGACGGCGGCGCCGTCGTCGAACCGCGCCTGCCGCAGTGCCGCGTTCATCGCCGGCGATACGAACATCACCCGCACGGTCACTCTGTCTCCCCCTCGCTCTGTCGACATCCCGGCTCCCAGCAGACCACGGCTCCTACTGCGGGGGGCGCACGGGGTCGGGGCGCACTCCGTAGTCATCTTGGCCGATAAGCGGTACGGTCTCGTGGACATGACGACGGGGTGACGGAAGCCGGTGAGAGTCCGGCACGGTCGCGCCACTGTGTACCCGGACGCAAGCCCGGAAGTCAGACCCGCACGCCGTCGTTCAGGCACCCCTACACCCGGGACGCGTGTTCCCTCCAGGAGGTTCGGCCATGGCGCACTCTGCTGCCCCCGCATCCAGCTCTTCCGCCGCACCGGCGGTCACCCCCATCTCCCTGAAGGCGATCGCCCCGTGGGCCGCCTTCTTCGGCGTCCTCATGCTGATCCTGCTGTACTTCGTCGGCGCCGAGCAGGGCGCCACCGCCCTCTTCTCCGGCGAGGACGTGCACGAGTGGGTGCACGACGGACGCCACCTGCTCGGCTTCCCCTGCCACTGACGACGGCAGGAGGAACCTCCCGTGAATTCCGTCTCCGTACGGGCCCTGCTCGTACGCGGCATGCTCGCCGGCCTCGCGGCCGGCGTCCTCGCCCTGGTCGTCGCCTATCTGCTGGGCGAACCCCATGTTGACGCGGCCATCGCCTTCGAGGAGGCCCACAGCCACGACCACGGCGAGGAACTGGTCGGCCGCACGCTGCAGTCCACCGCCGGCCTCGCCACCGGCGTCCTCCTCTACGGCGTCGCGATCGGCGGCATCGCCGCCCTGGCGTTCTGCGTGGCGCTGGGCCGCATCGGCCGGTTCGGCCCCCGTGCCACGGCGGCGCTGGTCGCCGGCGGTGCCCTGCTGGCCGTCTACGTGGTGCCGTTCCTGAAGTACCCGGCCAACCCGCCGTCCGTCGGTGACCCGGACACCATCGCCAAGCGCACCACGCTGTACTTCCTGATGATCGCGCTCAGCGTCCTGCTGAGCGTCGCCGCGGTCGTCCTCGGCAGGCGGCTGGCTCCGCGCCTGGGCACCTGGTACGCCACGGTGGCGGCCTCGGCCGCGTTCCTCGTCGTGGTCGGCCTCGCCTACGCCTTCCTGCCCGCCGTCAACGAGGTGCCCCAGGACTTCCCGGCCACCGTGCTGTGGCAGTTCCGCCTCGCGGCACTGGCCGTCCAGGGCACCCTGTGGGCCGCCTTCGGCCTGTTCTTCGGCTACCTCGCCGAACGGCTCCTGGGCACCACAGCGGCCCCGGGCCGGCGCACCGAGGGAGCGGGGTCGCCCGCAGCGATCGGCTGATCCGGCCGGTCGACGTTCGGTAAGGGGCTCGTCGCCATGGCGACGAGCCCCTTACCGCGGGCGGCTGACGAGGCCGGCGGCGCTGTTCACCACGGCACTTCCCGGGCCTCGTCGGCGGGGGCCAGGCGCAGCTCGCGAGCACCGAGCGGGGCGAAGTACCGTTCCACGTCCGCATCGGTGACCTCGGCGAGCGTGGCGGGGGACCACCGCGGGGTGCGGTCCTTGTCCACGACCTGGGCCCGGATGCCCTCGACGAGGTCGTGCGAGGACAGCGCCGTGCAGGAGATGCGGTACTCCTGCTCCAGGACCCGCTCCAGCGAACCCAGCGCCCGGGCGCGCCGCACCGCGGCGAGGGCGACCTTCAGGGCGGTGGGAGACCGGCCGAGGAGCGTCGCGGCCGCCTCGCCGGCCGCCGGGTCGGCCTCGGCACGCAACCGCTCCACCACGCCCTCGACGGTGTCGGCGGCGTAGCACCGGTCGATCCACTCCCGCTGCGCCTCCAGCACGCCGGGCGGCGCCTCGCGCACGTACCGGGGGAGCACCTCGTGCACCGGGGCGTGCGCGAGGTCGGCCACCAGGCGCGGCAGCCGGTCGGACGGTACGAAGTGGTCGGCGAGCCCGCACAGCAGGGCGTCGGCCGCCCCCACCGCCGTACCCGTCAGGGCGAGATGGGTGCCGAGCTCGCCGGGGGCGAGCCCGAGGAGGTGGGTGCCGCCGACGTCGGGCGCGAAACCGATGCCGGTCTCGGGCATGGCGATACGGGAGCGCTCGGTGACGATCCGTACGCTGCCGTGGGCGGAGACGCCGACGCCGCCGCCCATGACGATGCCGTCCATCACGGCCACGTACGGCTTGGGGTAGTGGGCGATCAGGGCGTTGAGCCGGTACTCGTCCCGCCAGAACGCCGCGGAGGCGCGGCCGCCGCCGGTGCGGGCGTCCTCGTGGATGGCGCGGATGTCGCCGCCCGCGCACAGCCCGCGCTCGCCCGCCCCCGTGACGACCACCGTCTCGACGGCGGGATCCTTCTCCCATTCCGCGAGGGCCTGGTCGATGCGGGTCACCATGGCGTGGGTCAGGGCGTTGAGGGCCCGGGGCCGATTGAGGGTCAGGTACGCCGCGCGGCCCTCGGTGCGCAGCAGGACGTCGGTGTCGCCGGGGACCGTCATCGCCGGCCGCCCGTCAGGTCCCGGGCCACGATCGGAGGCATGATCTCGTTCGTCCCTTCCAGGATGCGGTGCGCCCGAAGATCGCGAACGATGGACGGCACGGCGAGCGCGAGCCGTAGGGCACGAAGGCCACCGCATGCCCGACGCGCCTCGCGTCAGCGGCGGTACCGTCCCGGATGCGCACCGGCTTCCCCGCACCGCGGATCTTGCCCCGAACATATAGTTGGACGTCCTACCAAGTCCAGCCCCTCAAGGGCCGGGCCGCCCCCGCCTTGGTCGAAGCAGGCAACCTCGGCCGCACAACGGGCCGCGGTTTCCACCGCCACGACCGGGGGTGAAGCCGTGCGCCTTGTGGAGGCGCGCTGAGTAGGGTCACCGCCATGACCAAGGCGAAAGGGCGATGGCCCAAGCCCGATCCCGACGGCAACGGCAACGGCGACGGCGACGTCGAGGACGTGACGCTGCTGATCCTCGAATGGCTGGGCGAGCACGGCATAAACGCCATGATCCGCATCGATGCCGAGCGCCTGCAGGAAGGGCTGCCGGCATGGACGTTCGCCGCCGGCGGGGTGCCGTGCTTCGCCCGGGCCTGGGGGTGGCGCGTCGACTGCGGGCCGTCGGTGGCCGATCGCGCAGTTCCCCGCGCCCCTTACGGGGCGCTGTGGGCTGGTGCAGTGCCCCGTCAGGGGCGCGGGGAACTGCGCGACAAGCCACGACGCACCCGCAGACGGGGTGCCGTGTCGCGCCCACGCGGCGGTAGCCGCAAATCGACACGGCCCCTTACGGGGCGCTGCACGATCCGCTGGACAGGCCCTGGCCCGAACCCAGTGGCGATCGACGCGGCGAGCGGCCGCGTTCGCTACCGGGCGGCTACTTCCACGTAGCGAGCGTCTCGCTGCGCCGTGTCCACGTGACGGTGGACGGCGCCTTCGCGTCGTCCGGTGCGACGAAGACGGCGCAGCCGCCGACGCTCGTTCCTGCGGGGGCTTTCTTGAACGTCGTGTGGTCGGCTCCGACGCATTTGTCGAAGTGGCCGGTGGTCAGGGGTTCGGTCGGGTCGCCCGTGGGTTCCATGGAGGGGAGGACGATCAGCTCCGTCAGCTGTGTGCCGTCGCTCCACACCTCGAAGTGCGAGGTCTCGTCGTTGTCGTTGCCCTCGGCCGTCTTCGTGAGTTTGAAGCGGACGTAGTAGGGGGTTTTGCCCGTGTATTTCGACGAGTCCTGGAGCAGGGTGAGGTCGGCGTGGGTGCCCTTTTCCACGCGTACGACGGTCACCCCGACGGTGCCGCTCCTGTCGCCGGCGACGGTTGCCTTCTCGCCGAACTTCAGGGTCTGCCCCGAGTCGGCGCAGCCGGCCAGGGCCAGTATTCCCACGGCAGCCGTCCACAGTGCCCGGCGCTTCATGTCGTCTCCCCAGCAGCATTGTTCTCGTGCCCGCCGGAGCCTACCCCTCGGCTGGGCATGCTCCGGACAACGAACGGCACCGGCCGATCCGCTGCCGTCCGTGACCGGCATACGAACAGCCCTGTGCGCAAAGGCGCTTCTCCCTCTAGGGTGGCGGTGCAGCTGGTTCGCCCCGTCCGCCAGGCGGGAGGCGTCGTAAGAGGGAACCCGGTGGGAATCCGGGACTGCCCCGCAGCGGTGAGCGGGAACGACCGCCGTCATACGCACTGGGTCCGGACGGGCCCGGGAAGCGACGGCCAGTAGGTGTCCGCCGGGAGGTGTTCTTTCCGGCAGGCGTGCCCGCGAGTCCGAAGACCTGCCGCTGCCCGCGTGCGAGCCTTCGTGCGCGGCCATCCCGGTGACCTCGAGGGCGGGTCGGCGTACACAGGCGTACCGCAGCGGACGGATCCACGTGACGACGGTGGTGTCCCGGGCGGGTCTGTCGTCACCCCTTCGCGCCCTCGTCGGGCACCGGGCTTTCCGGGAGAAACTCGCGAAGGAGAGTTCCGTGACCAGCACGTCCGCAGCCGCGGCAGCACGCGCCGCCGTGCTCGGCTACCCCCGTCAGGGGCAGGGCCGTGAACTGAAGAAGGCGATCGAGGGCTACTGGAAGGGCGAGGTCACCGCCGACGCCCTGCACCGGACGGCCACCGCGCTGCGCCGCACCAACTGGCTGCAGCTCGCCGACGCCGGCGTCCACGAGGTGCCGACCGGCGACTTCTCGTACTACGACCACGTCCTGGACACCAGCGTCATGGTCGGCGCGATCCCCGCCCGGCACCGGGCCGCCGTCGAGGCCGGCGCCCTGGACGGGTACTTCGCCATGGCCCGCGGCACCCAGGAGGTGGCGCCGCTGGAGATGACCAAGTGGTTCGACACCAACTACCACTACCTCGTCCCGGAACTCGGCCCCGACACCGTCTTCACCGCCGACTCCACCCAGCAGGTCACGCAGCTGAAGGAGGCCCTCGCCCTCGGCCTCGCCGCCCGCCCCGTCCTGGTCGGCCCGGTCACCTACCTCCTGCTGGCCAAGCCCGCACCCGGCGTCGACGCAGGCTTCCCACCGCTGACTCTGCTGGACCGGCTGCTGCCCGTGTACGCCGAGGTCCTCGCCGATCTGCGGGCCGCCGGCGCCACGTGGGTCCAGCTGGACGAGCCCGCCCTCGTGCAGGACCGCACCCCGGCCGAGCTGAACGCCGTCGCCCGCGCCTACCGCGAGCTCGGCGCCCTCACCGACCGCCCGCAGCTGCTGGTCGCCTCCTACTTCGACCGTCTCGGCGAGGCCCTGCCCGTCCTGGCCAAGGCCCCCGTCGAGGGCCTCGCCCTCGACTTCACGCGCCCCGCCGCCGCGGGCCTCGACGACCTCGCGGCCGTCGGCGGCCTGCCCGGCAAGCGCCTGGTCGCCGGCGTCGTCGACGGCCGCAACGTGTGGATCAACGACCTCGAGAAGTCCCTGGCCACCCTCGGCACCCTCCTCGGCCTCGCCGACCGGGTCGACGTCGCCACCTCCTGCTCCCTGCTGCACGTCCCCCTCGACGCCACCGCCGAGCGGGACATCGACCCGCAGATCGTCCGCTGGTTCTCCTTCGCCCGTCAGAAGGCCCGCGAGGTCGCGATCCTCGCCAAGGGCCTCGCCCACGGCACCGACTCCATCGCCGCGGAACTCGCCGCCAACCGCGCCGACCTCGCCTCCCGCGCGAACTCGGCGATCACCCGGGACCCGGCGGTGCGCGCCCGCGCCGCCGCCGTCACCGCCGCCGACACCCACCGCTGCCGGCCGTACGCCGAACGGGCCGCCGCCCAGCGCGCCCACCTGGGCCTGCCGCTCCTGCCGACGACCACCATCGGCTCCTTCCCCCAGACGAGCGAGCTGCGCACCGTCCGCGCCGACCTGCGCGCCGGACGCATCACCACGGCGGCCTACGAGGAGCGCATCGAGGCGGAGATCCGCGAAGTGATCTCCTTCCAGGAGAAGACCGGCATCGACGTCCTCGTGCACGGCGAGCCCGAGCGCAACGACATGGTGCAGTACTTCGCCGAGCAGCTCACCGGCTACCTGGCCACCCGGCACGGCTGGGTGCAGTCCTACGGCACCCGCTACGTCCGCCCGCCGATCCTCGCCGGCGACATCTCCCGCTCCGAGCCCATGACCGTCCGCTGGACCCGCTACGCCCAGTCGCTCACCCGGCGCCCGGTCAAGGGCATGCTCACCGGGCCCGTCACCATGCTCGCGTGGTCCTTCGTCCGCGACGACCAGCCGGCGGCCGACACCGCCCGGCAGGTCGCCCTCGCCCTGCGCGACGAGGTCGGCGACCTGGAGGCCGCCGGCACGTCGGTGATCCAGGTGGACGAGCCCGCCCTGCGCGAGAGCCTCCCGTTGCGCGCCGCCGACCACGCCGCGTACCTCGCCTGGGCCACCGAGTCCTTCCGCCTGGCCACGAGCGGCGTCCGGCCGGACACCCAGATCCACACCCACATGTGCTACGCCGAGTTCGGCGACATCCTGGCGGCCATCGACGACCTCGACGCCGATGTGATCAGCCTGGAGGCCGCCCGCTCGCACATGCAGGTCGCCGCCGAGCTGGCCGCGGCGGGATACCCGCGCGAGGTGGGGCCCGGCGTGTACGACATCCACTCGCCGCGCGTCCCCGGTGCGGGCGAGGCGGCGGAGCTGCTGCGCAAGGCGCTGGCCGCGATCCCCGCCGAGCGCCTGTGGGTCAACCCGGACTGCGGCCTGAAGACGCGTGGCTGGCCCGAGGTCCGCGCCTCCCTGGAGAACCTGGTGGCGGCGGCCGATGAGGTGCGCAAGGAGGTGCAGGGCACGGCTTCCTGACGCGCCGTCCGGGACGGCACCGGTACCGGCGCCCGAGTGCCGGTGCCGGTCCGGGCGTCCCGCACAATAGTGCGGTACGGCGCTTCCGTACGGGGTGGCGCCGCGATGGGGGAGTGGACACATGCACAGTGCGAACGGCGGCTTCGTCATGGCCGTGGCGATCGTGGGCCTGGTGGTGCTGCAGCAGCTGCGCACCCGTCCGATACGGCGCATCGGCTCGCTGATAGCCCCGGTGGTCTTTGCCGTCCTGGGCGTCGCGGGCCTGGCCTTCGGTGTCCTCTCCGTCGTCAAGGACCGCCCGCTGACCGCGCTGCCCATCGCCCTCCTGGTGGTCAGCTTCGTCGTCGCGACGGGCTTCGGCGCGGCCAGGTCCCGGACCGTACGCGTCTGGCGCGACGCCCAGGGCACGGTGCTCCGCAAGGGGACGGCGGCCACGACCGCACTGTGGCTGACCTCGGCGTGCGCGCACATCGGTCTGGGCCTGTGGATCGACCACGCGACCGGCACCGGACTGCTGGGAACCGCGTCCCTGTACGCCTACGTGGCGTTCGGCCTCGGCACCCAGAACCTCCTCCTGCGCAGGCGGGCGGCGGCCACCGGCCGGTGACCCGGCTGCTGCGCCCGGGGCTCCCCCCGCGATGACGTAGGACGGTGTGCCGTGGGCCACGCACGCGACGAGCCCGGCCGCGGCGGTCACGGTTGGGTAACACCCGTCCCGGAAGCGCGGTGTGTGACATTTTACATGTCACATCATTCCTCCATGAGAAGAGCAAGAGCCGTGCTGACGGCCCTCGTTGCCATGGGCGGAGTCCTCGCGAGCGTCACCCCCGCCTCCTCGTCCTCGCCGGTGGGGCAGGTGGGGCAGGCGGAGCAGGACACGGGGCAGGGGAAGCTCGTGTGGAGCTCCTGCAACGACACGGCCACCCCCGCGCTGCAGTGCGCAATGCTCGACGTGCCGCTGGACTACGCGCACCCCGACGGCAAGAAGATCAAGATCAAGGTGAACCGGCTCCCGGCCACCGCGCCCAGGAGCAGGCAGCAGGGGCCGATCCTGCTGAACCCCGGCGGCCCCGGCGACTCCGGCCTGTGGATGCCGGCCTCCATCGCGGGGAAGCTCCCGCAGGACGTCGCCTCCACCTACGACTGGATCGGCTTCGACCCGCGCGGCACCAACGCCAGCGAACCGCACGTCACCTGCGACGCCCACTACTTCGACGGCGAGCGGCCGGACTACCGGGTCGCCAAGGGGACGTCGAAGGCGTGGCTGGAGAAGTCGGCCAAGTACGCCGCCGACTGCGCCGCCAACTGGAGCTGGTTCCTGCCGCACATGACCACCGTCGACAACGCCCGCGACATGGACAGCATCCGGCGGGCCCTCGGCGTGAAGAAGATCAACTTCTACGGCGGGTCGTGGGGCACCACCCTCGGCTCGACGTACGGCGAGCTCTTCCCCTCGCACGTGCGCCGGATGGTGCTCGACAGCATCGTCGGCCCCACCATCAGCTGGTACGACCACAACATCCTGCAGGACAAGGAACATCAGCGCCGCTTCGACGCCTTCGCGGCGTGGACCGCCAAGGCCGACTCCGTCTACCACCTCGGCACCGACGCCGCGAGCGTGAAGCGCGCCTACTACCAGGTGGAGGAGGCGCTGCGCAGCCACCCGGTGGACGCCGCGCCGGCACCCGGCAGGATCGGGCCCGCCGAGTTCGAGGACACCTTCTACGGCGGCGGCTACACCTTCCTGCGCTGGCCGCGGATGGCGACCGTCCTGTCGGCCTACGTCACCAGGAACGACACCCGGCCGCTGCAGATCGCCTACAACACCTACGCGGCGCCGGGCGCCGACGACGGCACGTTCCCGGCGTACAACGCCGTCCAGTGCACGGAGAACGCGTGGCCGCGCGACTGGGAGTTCTGGAAGAAGGACCAGGCCAAGGTCGACGCCGTCGCGCCCTTCTACACCTACAACAACATGTGGTACAACGCCGCCTGCATGTTCTGGCCCTACCAGGGCAACCAGGCCGGCCGGCTGAAGATTACCGGCAAGGGTCTGCCGCCCGTCCTGCTCTTCCAGGCCACCGAGGACGCCGCGACCCCGTACGAGGGCGGCGTCGCCATGCACAAGGCGCTGCCCGGCTCCAAGCTCGTCGTCCAGAACGGCGGAAGCTTCCACGAGATCCTCTTCCGCGGCAACTCCTGCCTGGACGACGCCTTCACCGCCTACCTGCGAGACGGCAGCCTCCCGGCGGGCAAGGGCTTCATCGCCAAGACCTGCGCCCCCCAGCCTGATCCGGCTCCGGTCTACGTCACCCCGCCCCCCGCCGCGACGAAGGCCCAGGCGCCCACCGCCCTCCCGCCCACGCATCCCGAGGCCGTCCGCGGCGTCCGGTAAGCGGAGCATCAACGCTCAACTCCCCGATTCCTGCCCGATTCCGGGCAGGAATTGTGGACCTCGGGTGGGCCCCGGCCTAGGGTGAACGCTCATGATCACCCTGAACGCCATCGGGGCCTTCACCCTGATCGTGGGACTCCTCACCCTCACCCCCGGACTGGACACCGCCCTCATCCTGCGCACCGCCGCGCTCGGCCACCGTCGCCGCGCCTGGGGCGTGGTCCTCGGCATACAGAGCGGCACGCTGGTCTGGGGCGTGCTCACCTCGCTCGGCGTGACCGCACTCCTGACCGCCTCCCACCTCGCGTACGTCACGCTGCGGTGGGCCGGAGCCGCGTACCTGCTGTGGATGGGCGGCAGGCTGCTGTGGGCCACCTGGCGCCGCCGCGCACCGGGCGACAGCCCGCAGCCGGCCGGGGCCGAGGACCCGGCCGCCGCCGGGACGGGCGCCGGCGACACCCTGCTCGGCGGCTGGCGGCAGGGGCTGGTGACCAACCTGCTCAACCCCAAGATGGGCGCCTTCTACATCGCGGTGCTGCCGCAGTTCATGCCCGCCGGCGCCTCGCACCTCGTCGCCGGCGTGCTCCTGGCCGGCGTGCACGTCGTCCTGGCCCTCCTGTGGTCCTGCGCGCTGATCGCCTTCGCGCACCTGCTCCGGGACCGCCTGCAACGGCCCTCGGCCCGGCGCTTCCTCGACCGCGTCACCGGCACCGTCATCGCCGCCTTCGGCATCCGCCTCGCACTCGGCCAGTGAGGACCCCGTGAACCGCTCGTTCCCCGACAGCCCCGACGCCGTCGTCTTCGACTGCGACGGCCTGCTGGTCGACACCGAAACCCACTGGACCGTTGCCGAAACGGCCCTCTTCGCCGCCCACGGCCACCCCTTCGGCCCCGCACAGAAGGCCCTGGTCATCGGCCGCACCCTGGAATCCGCCGCAGAAGCCATGGCCGCGTACTTCGGCTGCCCCGAAGCCGGCGCCGACATCGCCGCCGACCTCCTCGCACGCGTGCGCAGGGAGCTCGCCCGGGGCGCCACGGCCCTGCCCGGCGCGGTGGAGCTGGTGCGCGCCTGCCGGGCGGCCGTCCCCGTCGCCGTGGCCAGCAACAGCCCCCGGGAACTGCTGGACGCCGCCTTGTCCTCGGCCGGCCTGGCCGACTTCTTCCCCCACTCCTTCGCCGCCGACGAGGTACGTTCCCCCAAGCCCGCACCGGAGCTCTACCTCACGGCATGCGAAGCCCTCGGCGCCGACCCGCGGCGCTCCGTCGCCTTCGAGGACTCCGCGACGGGCATCGCCGCGGCACGCGCCGCCGGACTGTACGTCGCGGTCGTACCGTCCCTTGAGGGAACCACCCTCGACCACGACTGGCTGGGCACCAGCCTGGCCGACCCCGCCCTCGAGGCATGGGCCGGGGCGCTCCACGCCTGACGCCTGCCGTGCGCGCATGCGCGGCCCGGTGCGATGCGGACCATGGAAACGTGGACGCGATCCCGCACTACGGCGGGGCCGGGCCGGCCGACGCGCTGGAGGCGGCGCCGACGGCCCGGACGGCGGTGGCGTGGCTGCCGCCGCAGGAGCTCTGGCCGGCCATCCAGGACATCCGCTGGGAGCACGACCCCCAGGTGCGACGCTGGCCGCCGCACGTGAACCTGCTGTTCGGCTTCGTACCGGAGGAGGAATTCCCGCAGGCCGTGCCGCTGCTGTCCGCCGCGGCGGCGGACTGTGCGCCGTTCGCCGTCCGCATGACGGGCGTACGGTACTTCCGGCACCGGCACTACGCCACGATCTGGCTCGACCCGGCCGCGGCGGACCCGGCACCGTGGGCCCGCCTCCACCGGGAGCTGGAACTGCGCTTCCCGCTGTGCCGCGGCCGCGGTGGCCGCGGTGGCCGCTTCACCCCGCATCTGTCGCTGGGCCGCACGCAGGACCCCAAGCGCCTGGCCGCCGAGTGCGCGGCCCGCCTCGGCACCCTGCGGGCCACGGTCGACGAGCTCGTCGTGCTCTCCCGGCGCGGCGAAGGGCCCATGCGCCCCCGTGCGGCGATCCGGCTGGGCACGGGGGAGTCCCTCCCACCGGACGGGTGCAGCGGCCTGTAGGGGTGCGGGGCAGTGCCGACTTGCGGCTGCCGCCGACACCTGCGGGCGCGTCGTGGCTCATCGCGCAGTTCCCCGCGCCCCCAGGGGGCGCCGTGGGCTGATGCAGTGCCCCGTAAGGGGCGCGGGGAACTGCGCGATCGGCCACGGACGGCCCGCAGTCGTCCTACCGCCCCGAGGCCCGGGCGAGGGACGGCATCCTGTCTGCGGGCGCGCGGTGGCTTGTCGCGCAGTTCCCCGCGCCCCTTACGGGGCGCTGCATGATCCGCCGGACAGGCCCTCGTCCTCGCCCGGGAGGCCGGTGGAGAAGGTGGGGCGGCCCTGCAGTGAGCCGGCCGGCCGGAGGTCGTCCGCCGCGACGCTCACCGCGCGCTCGACGATCGTGTAGGTGAGACCGACGTCCATGCCGTCGGCCCCCAGCCCCGCCAGGGGGACGCGGACCCCCACCACGTCGCCGCGCGCGGTGCGCGCCACGGCGACGTCCGTGCTCCGGCGGCCGTCGGTCTCCACCCTGAGCAGCTCGACCGGTTCGGCGAGATACGCGTACCAGGCGTCGCTGCGCCGGCCGAGTTCGTCGAGCAGCCAGCCGTGGCCGGCGAGCGGTGAGGGCGGGCAGTCCGTGGGCTCGTCGCCGGCGAGCCGGGCGGGGCCGACCGCGGCGATCTGCTGCAGGAGCGCGTCGCGGCCGGCCTCGGGGTCGGGCAGGAGGGTGGTGGCGGGGGCGCCGGGCCAGTGCACGGTCACCCGTGCGCGGCCGGTGGTGAGGTCGACATCGCGGACGCACAGGCCGAGTTCGGCGCTCCCGCGCTGCACGGCACCCAGGTCGACGAGCAACGGCGCCCACCATTCGGCCGCGGGCAGGATGCGGGACGGCCGGACCGGACGTCGGCTCATCGAGGGGGCCCTCCTGGCGATGGACGGATCAGATGTTGATGGCGTTCTTGACCCAGTCGGGACAACGCCCCTGCACACCCTCGCAGTAGGCGGTGATGACGCCCTTGGGCAGCATCGGGATCTTGACGCTGAAGTCTACTCCCGCACGGACGGCCTGGACCTTGTCGACGCGGCAGGTCCGGAAGATCCACCAGCCGCTGCACTTCACGTGCAGCACGTCGGTGAAGTAGTTCCAGGTGTCCGGATACCCGGCGAACTTCTGCTTCCCCGCGGCGCCCGGGCGCGGGTACTGCGTGGTGGCCCGGACGGCCTTCATGGTGAGGTTGTGTTTCTGTTCTATCTTGGTGAGCCCGAAGCCCTTGTCCTTGACGGGGTCGTAGTAGCCCCGCCGCATGTAGACGGTCCAGCCGTCACGGTCCTTCCACTGCCCCACCAGGTCGTCGGGGCCGCTGAGCGTCGTGCTCTGCGTCCCGGCGGCCGTGGGTGCCTTCCCGGCGCCGAGCTGCTTCACCGCGGAATCCGCGATCCCGTGCCGGCCGAGGTCGGCCAGCCGGAACGAGGAGTTTCTCGGGATCCCGGATCCGTTGTCGAAGACGGAGAACTCCACGTCCCCGGAAGCGCCCTGCGCGGCGGGTGCCGCTGCCGTCGCGGACGCCGGCGCCGCTGCGAACAACCCTGCCGCCAAGCCGAGTGCCGCCGAGGCGACGGCGTACCGGCGTGCATTCACCTTACGCATGGTCCCCCTTGAGGTGACTGCCGTGCGTGTGCCGTTGCCGGACCTCACGATGCGATCCGGCCACCAGCACGCTAGGGAGACCACGCGTGACGCGTCGACCTCGGTGGGGCCGAATCGGCCAGCCTTCCTTGCTGCCGACGGCAATCGCCATTTGCATCACGGGGTTTGTGCGTCGCACAGCTCACGTGCGTGAGGGCGCGAGCCGAGGGCGGGTTCCGTTTTCAGTAGGCCGGCGCCCGCAATGTGACCGAAAGGTTTCGGACACGGTCGGGTTGGCGCGAGGATTGCGGACGCAGCCGGTCAGCTTCCGCGCACGTAACCGATCAGCCGCGCGAAACCGTCGCTCCCGTGGCCCTCCGCGACGGCCCTGCGCGCCAGCGCCCGGTACGCCAGGGGGAGTTGCGGATCGATGCCGCGCAGCTCGCAGGCGTGCACGAGGATGTCCATCGTCCTCAGATGCAGGTCGAGCGGGAACTGCCCGCCCGGCGTGTGCCCGGCGTCCACCTGCCGGGCCCCCTCGCGCATGAACGTCTCCACGGTCCTCATCCAGCGCGCCGCGACGTCCGCGAAGGCGGTCGCCGGCACGCCGCCGCCCGGCCCGTCGGTGCCGATCAGCGCGGTGCCGAGGAGCCAGCCGGTCAGGGTGGACCACATCAGCCCCAGCAGCGCCGTGTCGTACACGGACGGCAGCCCGTGGTCCTCGCCGACGTGCAGCGCGTCGCCCAGCGCCGCGAGCGTCGCCCGGTGCGCGCGGAAGAGGGCCGGAGGGCCGGCGTAGAGCTGGAGGGCGTCGGGGGTGCCGACCCTGTCCGGTGTCGTCATCAGCACCCCGTCGAGGTATCCGGCGCCGCACCGCTGGGCCCACTGCGCCATCCGCTGCCCGTCCACGGGCGGTCCCGAGGTGAGGTTGACGACGCTGCGACCGGCGACGGCGTCCGGCAGCGGTTCCAGGACCTCGCGGACCGCGTCGTACGTGGACAGGCACACCACGGTCAGCGGGCTCGCGGCGAGGGCCTCGGCGGCCGAGCCCGCCACCACGGCGCCGCGCAGGGCCGGGGCCACCGCCCTGCCCGGGGTGCGGTTCCACACGGTCGTACGGTGGCCGGCGGCCAGAAAGCCGGCCGCCAGGGCGGAGCCCATGGCTCCCAGCCCGAGCACGCTCACCCTGTCCAGATCCGCCTGCTGATGACTGATTGTCATATCTTTGCCCTTTCGGGTGAAAAGAGTCGCCTCTTGGCATTGTTCATGAAATGCTTCTTCCCTCGAAGAGTGCAACCGCCGGGAGGCGTCGTGATCTTCGCCCCGCGGCCGTGGATGTCCCCGTGAGCCGGCCCACGGCCCCGCCCGTCCTCCTCGCGGTCGTCCTCGCCCGGTTGATCGCCGCGCTGCCGCCCCGCCGCATCCGCCGGATCCTGACCGTGCTGCGGCGCGGCGCCGCGCCGGCCACCGCCGGCCAGGCGCTCGCCGCCCGGCGGGCGGTGGTCGCCGTGAGCGCACGCTGTGCGGGGGAGGGCTGCCTGCAACGCTCCGTCGCCACCGCCGTGCTGTGCCGGATGCGCGGCGTGTGGCCCGACTGGTGCACGGGGGTGCGGACGGGACCGTTCCGCGCGCACGCCTGGGTCGAGGTCGGCGGGGAGCCGGTCGGCGAGCCCTTCCCGGCCGGGTACTACGGCCGCCTCATGGTCGTGCCGAGCACGGCCCGGCAGCCGCTGCCATGACCGGCCGGGCCGGTGGCGGTACATGGTTCGCCGTCCTGCCCGACGGCGACGCGGCCCTCCCCGCCGCCCGCGCCCTGCGGACGCGCGCCCCCCGTGTCGTCGCGCACGCCTCGGGCCGGCCGTGGCTGCTCGGCGACTGGCCCGACGGGCGGGTGACGGTCGCCGAGGCGGGCCCGGCACGGCTCGCGGTCGTCGGCCGGTGCCTCGTCACCGCGGGCGAACTCGCCGCGGGCCTGCGGCGCGTACCGGAGGTCGAGGCGATGGAGCGAGCCGTCCACGGCCTGGCCGGCAGCTTCCACGTGGCCGCCTCGATCGGCCATCGCGTCGCGGTGCGCGGCAGCGCGTCCGGGGTGCGGCAGGTCCACCACGCGCAGGTCGGCCCGGTCACGGTCGCGGCCTCCACGACGGGCGTCCTCGCAGCCCTCACCCGTGCGGGCATCGACGAAGGGCAGCTCGCCCTGCGGCTGATGTCCGTACCACCCCCCTACCCGCTCGACGACCGCAGCGTCTGGCACGGCGTCGCGACCGTCCGCCCCCACGACTGCCTGCTCATCGAGCCGGACGGGCGAGCCCGCACCCGCCGCTGGTGGACCGTGCCCGAGCCGGACCTGCCGGCCGGCGAAGGCGCCCCCGCGGTACGGCGGGCGCTGCAGGCCGCCGTCGGCTCCTGCACCGCCGGCGGCGGCACCATCAGCTCCGACCTCTCCGGCGGCATGGACTCCACCAGCCTGTGCCTCCTCGCCGCACGCGACGGCAACGCCCGCCTGGTGACCATGCGCTGGCCGAGCCTGGACCCGGTCAACGACGACACCGCCTGGGCCGAGCGCGCCACGGCCGAACTCACCGCCGCGGAGCACGTGGTGGCCGACGGCCCTCGCGCCCCCCTGTGGTACAGCGGCCTCACCGGTCTCACCGACACCGGCCCGGAGCCCGGTCAATGGGCCCGCGACGTCACCCGGCTCGCGGCGCTCACCCGGTGGATGACCGCCCGGGGCTCCCGTCTGCACATGACCGGCGGCGGTGCCGACGAGCTGTTCACCGCCCTGCCCCAGCACCTGCACGACTACGTCCGAAGCCACCCGCTGGCGGCCCTCGCCCGCCTCCGCAGGCAACGCGCCGCCTGCCGCATCCCCTTGTGGCCCGCCCTGCGCGGCCTGGCCGACCGCAGCCCGTTCAGCCGGTGGCTGGCCACCTGGGCGGACGACCTCACCGGCCCCGCCCCCACCCTCGCCGAGGCCGCCCGCGCGCTCCCCCTCACCTGGGGCACGCAGCAGCGCATGCCCGCCTGGGCGACCCCCGACGCCGTAGGGGCCGTACGGGACGCCCTGCGCGAGGCCGCCACCGCCGGCACCGAACCCCTCGCCCCGCAGCGCGGCCAGCACATGGCGCTCGCCTGCGTACGGGCGGGAGCCGTCGGGGTCGTGCAGACGGACCGCCTCACCTCGGCCGGCGGCCTGGAGTACGCCGCCCCCTTCCTCGACGACTGCGTCGTCGAGGCCGCACTGTCGGTACGGGTGGCCGAGCGCAACGCCCCCGGCCGCTACAAGCCGGTGCTCGTCGACGCCCTGCGCCCCCTCCTGGGCGCCGGCGTCCTCGACCGCTGCACCAAGGGCGAGTACAGCACCGACTTCCACCACGCCCTGCGCCACAACCGCGCCGCGCTCCTCGACTTCTTCGCCACCTCGGCGCTCGCCCGCGCGGGCCTGATCGACACGGCGGTCCTGCGCGACCGGTTGCTGGCCGTACACCCCGGCCCGTACGGACTGGCCGGGCCCCTGGACGCCACCCTCGGCTGCGAGATCTGGCTCCGCGCCCACGCGCAGGACGCAGCCGGCACCACACTTCCTGCCGCCGACCGGGCAGGGGAGGAGAGGGGAGACCGTGATGGAACAACTACCGGCTCGGGAACGGGACGTGTACGAACCGCCGGCGATGGTGGAGGTCGGTGACTTCACCGAGCTGACCATGGGAACACCGAGCGGCAACCGGGTCGAGGGAGGCGAACCGGGCCGCTGGTGGTACTACATGCCGGCCGGCTGAGGCCCGGCCCACTGCACACCGGAGAACGACGGGCACGGCACGCGCTCGTGAGGGAGGGCGGCCGTGCCCCTGCGGCGTGGGTGGGGCAATCCCCCGCGTCCCCGGTCGGGCCGGCCGCATTCCCCGGCCGCCCGGCGTCGCCGTAGCGTCCCGGCATGACCACCACCACCGGGTCCCTGCCGTCGTCACCGCCGTCCCCCACCGGGTGGCGTCGACGCGGTCCCCTCCTGTACTTCGCCCTGGCCTGCGCCGGCATGTGGCTGGCCATGACACCGCTGCTGGCCGCCGGTTTCCGGCGCGCCGACGCACGGGACCAGCCCGGCGCGCTGGAGAACGCCTGCATCTTCGCCGCCATGTGCGCCCCCGCGCTCGCCGCGCTCCTGGTCCTGCGTCATGTCGAGCGCACCGGCCGACTGCGCGAGGCCCTCGCCCTGCGGTGGCCGCGGCCCTGGGGGCGCGCCGTGCGGGCGTGCCTGGTGGCCGTGGCCGTTCCCGCAGCTCTGACGGGCGCCGCCCTCGCGCTCGGGACACTCGTGGGCCGCTACCCCTTCGGCGGGATGCACGCCAGCGGGCTCGGCACCTGGGCCGCCGAGGGCCTGGCCGGCATGATCGTCTCGCTGCCGCTGTTCTTCGGCGAGGAACTGGGCTGGCAGGGCTACCTCTTCCCGCGCCTGCTGCGGGACGGCAGCCGCGCCGCCCTGGTGCGGGCCTACCTGCTCACCGGCACGGCCTTCGCCCTGTGGCACCTGCCGACGCTGCTGATGGGCGGCCAGTACCCGGGCCGGCCCTGGTACGTCTCCGTCCCCGCGATGGTGATCAGCTGCCTCCTCGTGCTGCCGGTCCTCAGCTGGCTGCGACTGCGCTCCGACTCGGTCGTACCGGCGGTCCTCGGGCACGCCTTCGTGAGCACCCTGAGCGTGGGCATGGTCCGGCACTTCGCCGACCCCGACGCCCCTCTCGACCCCCTGCACATGGGCATCGCCGGCTGGCCCGGCTGGCTCGTCCTGGGCGCGTTCGTCGCCTTCCTGGCCCTGACGGGCCGCCTGAGGCCGGGCGCCATCCGCAGGCGTGAGGTCAGGGCTTGACGGCGACGCTGATGGTGTAGCGCCACGTTTCCTGGTGCCGGTACATCTCCACCCCGCTCATCGCGTTGACCAGGCTGTCCCCGCGGCCCACCGCGCGGGCCAGCGCGTACGGCAGGCGGCCGAGCACCGAGAACGCGTACAGCATGGGCAGGATGTTCGCCGTCACGTCCTGGACCGACTCGACCGCGAAGCCCGTCCGCCCCAGGAGCCGCTCCAGCTCGCCGTGGGGCATCGCGAGCATCCCCGCCATGCCGGACAGCTCGCACACCCGCACCAGCGCGGATCGCGCCTTCGGCGTGAGCCGGTCCTGCGGGGTGCTCGCGTACTCGAACATCACCAGCCTGCCGCCGGGCCGCAGGACGCGGAAGAACTCGGCGAGCCCCTGCGCCGGCTCGGGCGAGTGGACGAACGACTCCATGGTGTAGACGCCGTCGAACGCGCCGTCGGCGAAGGGAAGCGCGTGGTAGTCGGCCCGCAGGAAGCGCGTGCGCCCGCCCGCCCTGGCCGAGCGCTGCCGGGCGATGGCCAGGTCGGGCTCGATCCCGTCGATCCCCGTCACATACACCCCGCTCGCCCGCGCCACCGTACGGGCCGTGTCGCCCACCCCGCATCCCGCGTCGAGCACCGACGACGCCGCCGGCAGGGCCAGCTTGCGGGCCGTGACGAGCTCCATGCGGCGCATGGCGGCAGTGAAGCGCCAGGGCGAGTCACCGGGCTCGTACCAGCCGAAGTGCCGCGTCCTGCCGAGCAGGGCCGCATAGCCCCAGCGCGAGCCGAACGCCCGGTAGTACGGCAGCACGTTCTGACGGTAGTGGGCCTCCGCCGAGCAGGTCGCCATGCCCGTCATCCTTCCCCCGCCACCACCGCGAATGCGGCCCGCGCCCCGCTTCAGCCCTGCGGGTGACGGCGGCAGGACGGGCCGGTTGACCCTCCCCTTACGTCAGGCTGCACGCTGTATGCCGACGAAAGGGCAGGTGCATGAGCTATTCGGTGGGACAGGTGTCGGCCTTCGCCGGGGTGACGGTGCGGACACTGCACCACTACGACCGGGCGGGGCTGCTCACGCCGCGCGGCCGCAGCCACGCCGGCTACCGGCTCTACAGCGACGCCGACCTGGCGCGCCTGCAGCAGATCCTCTTCTACCGGGAACTGGGCTTCTGCCTGGAGGAGATCGCCACCATCCTGCAGGACCCGCAGGCCAACGCCCTGGACCACCTCAGGGCCCGGCAACGGCAACTGCGCGAGGAGGCCGCCCGGCTGCAACGGCTCGCCGAGGTCGCCGAGCGGGCCATCGAGGTCCAGCAGACAGGGGTCTCCCTGAGCCCGCAGGAGCGCTTCGAGGTCTTCGGCGAGATCGCCTTCGACCTCAGCTACGCCACCGAGGCCCAGCTGAAATGGGCCGGCTCCGAGGGCCACCGCGAGTCCATGGCACGGGCCGCGGCCCACAGCAAGGAGGACTGGCGGCAGCTGATGAACGAGGCCACCGCCTGGCGCGCCGACCTGCTCGCCGCCTTCGACGAGCGCGAGCCCGCCGACGGCGAGCGGGTCATGGACCTCGCCGAGGAGCACCGCCTGCACATCTCGCGCTGGTTCACCTCGTGCCCGCCCGCCATGCACCGGCGCATCGCCGACGACTTCGCCGCCGACCCGCGCGCCTTCGCCCTCGTCGTCCCACCCTCGCAGCAACGGCCCGGCCTCGCCGCCTACCTGCGCAAGGCCGTACACGCCAACGCCGCCCGTCGTACCGACTCCGAGGAGCACCGATGAAAATCCTGATCGCCGCGGCCGGCTCGCGCGGTGACGTCGCCCCCTACACGGGCCTGGGCGCAGCCCTGCGCCGGGCCGGCCACGACGTCGCCCTCGCCGCCCCGGAGCCCTTCGCCGACCTGGTGGCACGGGCCGGACTCGGCTTCCGCCGCCTGCCCGGCCGCGCCGAGGCCCACGGCGACGTCGGCGACCGGCGCGCCCTGATGCGCAGCGCCGCCGCGTTCGTCACCGAGCTCGGGCAGGGCTTCGCCGACGCCGTCACCGACGACACGGACCTGCTGCTGCTCTCGGCCACCACGGCCCCGCTCGGCTGGCACCTCACCGAGGCCACGGGCACCGCGAGCCTGGGCGTCTACCTCCAGCCCACCGCACCGACCGGCGACTTCCCGCCCGTCGTCACC
This sequence comes from Streptomyces sp. PKA51, assembly GCF_057552455.1. NCBI lineage: Bacteria > Bacillati > Actinomycetota > Actinomycetes > Kitasatosporales > Streptomycetaceae > Streptomyces > Streptomyces sp. PKA51. The sequence continues at coordinate 5,188 of NZ_BAAJPZ010000033.1, read as the reverse complement.
GGCGCCCGCTCCCTGGGCCGCCTCGGCAACCGCGCGGCCGGCCGCTTCGCGCTGCGCATGGCCGACCGCGTCTTCGCACCGGCCACCGCCGCCCTGCGCCGCCGCCTCGGCCTTCCCCCGCTCACCCCCTCGGCGGCCCGGCGCCGGCAGGAAGCGGCGAACTGGCCCGTCCTGCACGGCTTCAGCACGGCCCTCGTGCCGCGCCCGTCCGACTGGCGCGACGGTCTCGACGTCGTCGGCACCTGGTGGCCGCACGTCGAGGAGAGCGAGCGGCTGCCCGCGGACCTGGAGGACTTCCTCGCCGCCGGACCACCGCCCGTGGTCGTCGGCTTCGGCTCCATGGCCGGCAGCGAGGGGGAGCGGCTGAGCGAGCTCGCGGTGGCCGCCCTGCGCCGGGCCGGGCTGCGCGGCATCCTGCAGAACGGCAGCGCGGGACTCGCGGCCACGGGCGACGACCTGCTGACCGTGGGCGACCTGCCGCACGCGCTGCTGTTCCCGCGCGTCGCCGCGGTGGTGCACCACGCCGGCGCGGGCACCTCGGCGGCCGCACTGCGCGCCGGCGTCCCGGCGGTGCCCGTCCCGGTGGCCGCGGACCAGCCCTTCTGGGCCGGCCGGCTCGCCGCCCTCGGCGCGGCCACCGCACCGATCCCCTTCAAGGAACTGACCGCGCAGCGCCTCGGCGACGCCCTCCGCGACGCCGTACGGGACGGGACGTACGCCCGCGCCGCCGCCACCGCCGCCCGTCACATGGCGAGCGAGGACGCCGCGGCCCGCACGCTGCAGGTTGTCGAGCGGCTGGCGCAGCGGCCCTCCGGAGCGTTGGTCACCGGCAACGGCGCCGCCAGTAGCCGTAGGTGAGGGCCAGGACCAGCGGCCCCCACATCACGAACAGGGCGCTGACCGTGTCGGCCAGGATCCGCCACCACACGGTGGCGTACGGCCCGGCCTCCCAGCCCTCCACGCGGAGGACGGCCAACCACCAGTCGACGTGCAGGTACATCAGGCCCAGGCCGGCGACCGTCGCGGGGACGACCACGGCCATCGGCGGGATGCGCCGCCCTCCCAGCCGCGGCACCCACGCGGGGACGGTCTCGCCCCACCAGCTCACCAGGCCGCGGCACGCCAGGGCGAACACCTCGGAGAGAAGACTGAGCGTGCTGACGTACAGGACGCCCATCCACACCGGTCCCGGCAGGGGGCCGAGGTCGAGCCCCATCGTGTACCCGAAGCCGATGGGCAGCCGCCACAGGCACACGGGCAGCGCGAGCCACGGCAGGAGCCGGGCGATGCGTGTCGCCCACGGCGGCACGGGCCGCTCGGTGGCCGGGGCGGGAACCGTGCTGGTCGGCGGGGGTGCTGCATGCATCGGGATCGTCCTTCGGCCGGGCGCCGGGGCGGCCCCCGGCGCTGACTCGAAGATCGCAAACGGCCCTCGCCGGCGGCGTCGGCCGCGCGAAGGAGGCCGCTCCGCCGCGCGGCGGAACGGCCACCGCCGGCCGTACGGCCTACGACCAAGGTCCCGGGCCGGACGGGACCGCACGCACAGGCGCCCGGTGCCCCCGGGCCCGTAGGGTCGGCAGGGCGGCGTTCGGGAACGGGAAGAACGCGGCGCACAGAACGTGAGAGAGCACACGATGACTTCGCACCTCCCCACCGGCGCGGGCACCTGGCACGGCGACGAACTCGACGTGGACGCCTACCTCGGCCGCATCGGCTTCACCGGCGAGCGCACCGCGACGCTCGCCACGCTGCGCCGCCTGGTGCGGGCCCACACCACGTCGATTCCCTTCGAGAACGTCCACGCGGTCCTCGGCCGGCCGCTGCCCCTGGACCTCGCCTCCCTCCAGGAGCGGATCGTCCGCAGGCGCCGGGGCGGCTACTGCTTCGAGCACGTGCTGCTCCTCGCGGCCGCGCTGGAGCGCCTCGGCTTCGAGGTCACCGGGATCTCCGGGCGGGTGACGCTCGGCAGCGGCCGGTGGACCCCGGCGACCCACGCCATGCTGGTCGTGCGCTGCGCCGACGACGACCGCCACTGGCTGTGCGACGTGGGCTTCGGCGGCGGCCCCACCGAGCCGGTCGAGCTCGCCGACGGCGCCGAAGTGGACGCCGACGGCTGGCGGTTCCGGCTCGAACGGCGGCCCGGCACCTTCGTCGACGCGTGGTGGCTCCACCAGCACGGCCCGGACGGCTGGACGGACCGGCACACCTTCTCCCTCGCGCCGCGCCTTCCCGTCGACTACGTGATGGGCAGCCACTACGTGGGCACGCACCCGCGCTCGCCGTTCGTCAAGCGGCTCTTCGCCCAGCGGTTCACCGGGCCCGAGCACCACCAGCTGGACGCCACCACGTGGACGACGATCCGCCCGGACGGCTCGCGCGTCTCCAAGGAGATCGCCCCCTCCGAGCTGGGGCAGGTCCTGCGGGAGACGTTCGACCTCGCGCTGGAGCCGGACGAGCTCGCACAGCTCACCGCCTGAGGACCGTCAGTGGCCGCCGCGGGGCGGCTCGCAGCCGGTGCCGTCGGGGTAGCCGCCGAAGGCGTCGGCCTGGACGGCGCCGGAGTTCATCGTGCCTTCCAGGCACAGCGAGGCGGCGTCGACGACGAAGCCGACGCCGGTGGCGCCGTTCTGGTACGCGCGCACCTTCTCGGCGGGGTAGCCGAGGGCCACGAGCGCGCGGCGGGTGCTCTCCGGGGCGAAGTCGCCGCGCCCGCGCAACGGTTCCAGGACGCCCTTGACGCGTCCGGCGGCCGCCAGCCCCTCGCACCGCTTCCGCCCGTGCAGGGGGAGGGGCATTTTGAAGCCGTGGTTCTCGGCGTAGTGGTCGGTGGGCGGCGCCTGCGGGGCGGAGGAGCCCGACGTCGACCGCGGGGCCGGCAGGGGACTCTCGCCGGGGCAGGGGAAGTCCGCCGCCGCGCTCGGCACCGCCGCCGCGCTCGGCGAGGACTTGGCACCGGCGGCGTCGCCGCCCGCCCGGTCCGTCCCGCACCCGGCCGCCAGCACGGCCAGCACCGCCACCGGCAGCACCCCGAGCCGCGCCCTCGTCGCCTTGATCCTCGTCATGTCCCGACCCTCCCCGGGGCGATGGTGGTTGTCATGAGTACGCGTACTCAGGCGCGCTCGCCCTCGCGCAGCCACGCCAGCAGGTCCTCGTGCCGGAACTGGTAGACCGTGCCGGCCGAGCGCAGCAGGCCCGTGCGGTGGCACCAGCGCAGGAAGCCCACGATGTTCCAGGGGAGCCGGCCGCGGGTGGCCAGGACCACACCGGCGTACTGGCGGGTGACGTCGGCGACGAAGCCGGGGCCGGCCGCCAGGCCGCAGGCCAGGGAGGTGGGCACGGCCAGCGGCCAGCCGACGCGCAGCCAGGGCACGGTCAGCGTGGCGTACAGCGCGATGCCGGTGACGATGACGCCGGCGACCAGGCCGGCCGCCGCATCGCCCCGCAAGGGGGCGAGCGGGGTGGGGGCGCCGGGCGGGTCCGGGTCGGGGGCGCCGCCGTCGGCGCGGCGGGCGGCCCACAGGCCCAGGGGGACGCCCACCGCGAGGGCCAGCGCCCCGCCGCCGCAGCCCGCGATCACCCCGACGACGTTCCCGAGGGGGCCGGCGAGGCGGCCGGCGGCCACCGTCAGGCCGAGGGCGACGGGCAGCCCGCCCGCCACCAGGAACCGGCGGTCGATGTCGGCCCGGACCGACAGGGCCAGGCCGAAGCCGAAGACGAGCGCGAAGGCGGTGGCGGCCGCGCCCGCGTACCCCGCGCCGAACAGCGGGACGAGCGGCGGCATCAGCACACAGCCGAGCAGGGCACCCAGGCCGATCCGCCGCCAGCCCAGCGCGCTGCGCAGGCGCTGGTGCAGGACGCGCCGGGGCTGGATGGCCCGGGCCCGTGCGCCCCACGCGGCCACGAGCGGGGCGGGCACGAGCAGGAGCAGCAGCAGGGTGCCGGGGAAGGGGAAGCCCCCGCGCTGCCGCAGGCACAGCGCGAGCAGGACGAACGCCGGCAGCCAGCAGGCCAGGGTGAGCGCGGCGGCGGCGTACCGGCCCGCCCGCGGGCCCGCCAGCGGCCACAGGCGGTGGACGGCCAGGTCCCGGCCGGCCGGGCCGCCGTGCAGGTGGGCAGCGAACAGCCGCAGCCAGCGCGTGACCGCCTCCGCGTCGGGGTACGGCTGGGGGCCGTGCCCGGGGTCCGGCCGGCACAGGGTCGGCACGAGCCGGCCGAGCAGCACGTCGCGCAGCCGGCGCACCTGCGCCTCGCCGGCCGGTACGCCGACGAAGGACCGCAGGACGCGGGCCCCCTCGTCGGACTGGGAGGTGATCGACGCCAGGGTGAGCATCCAGGGCGAGCCGAGCGTCGCGCCGAGCGCGGTGTCCGGGTCGGCCAGCTCGGCCTCCAGCCCGGCGAGCCGGGACCGGTCGTGGGCCCGCTGCCGGAGGTAGTGCCGGCGGTCCGCCGCCCCGACCGCATCGATGCGTACCGTCGCGCAGTCGAGCAGCCGCTCGCCGTCCCGGGCGAGGGCGGCGTACTCCTCCTCCCGGCAGGTCAGCACGAGCGGCCCCGTGAACTCGTTGAGCTGCCGGAGCGCGGCCGCGGCGTGCCGCCGGCCGGTGCCGGCCTCGTCCATCTCGTCCAGCCCGTCGAGCACCGGCAGGACCCGGCCGAAGGCGAGCAGGTCACGGGCCGCCGTCTCGGAGCCGCCCAGGTACTCGCGGGCCAGGAGGGCGCCGAACCAGTCGGCGAACGGCGTGGCGGTGTCCCACCCGGAAAGCCCGGCCGGTACGGGCACCGGGCCCTCGGAGCGCTCCTGCGCCAGCAGCCGGTGGGCGAGCTCGTTGGCCAGCAGCGTCTTGCCCGCACCGGGCCCGCCGGTGACGACGAGCCGCTGCGGCCGCAGGGCGGCGAAGTAGCGGGCGATGCCCTCGAAGTCGCCCGCGGGCGGGGCGCGGCGGGGCCCGCGGCCGGTGTCCGGCAGCGTGGTGAAGGTGACGTTGATGGCCACCGTGTCCCGGCCCAGCAGTTGCCTGCGCCGCTCGCCCGCCTGCTGCCGGACGGTCTCGGCGAGGGCCTGCCGGGCGGCCGCCCTGGCCGCGCCGGGCCACCGGGGCCGCCGTGCCCGGACGACGGCCCACGCGGCCAGGGTGCCGGCGGCCGCCGCGGCGGGGCGCCCGACCGCGGCCCCCGGGCCGGGCCCGTG
>NZ_BAAJPZ010000032.1:0-33883 GCF_057552455.1 Streptomyces sp. PKA51 | reverse complement strand
TCCTCCGCCCGGCGGCACCCCGCCGCCGGCCGCCCCGCAGGTGCACGCCGCCCCCACGCTGGCCGCCCCCCTCGCCCCGCCCGGCTACTTCTCCGGCGAGCCCGCGCCCGCCGCCGACCGCACCCCCGCCCGCGGGACCGTCCCGCCGCCCCCCGGCCCGCCCGGGATGCCGGGCCAGCACGCCTCGTACGGCCACTCGGCGACCCCGCCGCCGGCCCCGGCGTACGGCAACCCCCAGCAGTACGGCGCCCCGCCCGCGCCCCCCGCCCCGCCGGCGCCGACCCAGCCGTACCCGGTCGGCCAGCCCCCCTACGCTCCCGGCACGCCGCCCCACGGCACCGGCGCGCCCGTCGGCGCCCCCGGCGTGCAGGCCGCCTTCGGCCCGTACCGCGAAGCGCCCACCGGACAGCGCTGGACCCTGCAGAACCCCAAGCTCATCCGCGCCGACCTCGGCGCCGACCCGCAGCCCGTGCTCGCCCGGCAGGGCAGCATGGTGCTGTACCAGGGCAAGGTCGAGTTCGGCTACAAGGGCGCCGGCTTCATGGGCCGCATCGTCGGCAACGCCACCGGCCAGGAGATGCAGCTGATGCGCTGCACCGGCCGCGGCCAGGTCTTCCTCGCGGAGAACGCGGCCCATCTGCACCCCATTCAGCTGGAGAACGACGCGATCTGCGTCAGCGCCGACGCCGTCCTCGCCTTCGACGAGTCGCTGCACCACGAGGTGCGCCGGATCGACGGCCACGGCATCCCCGGCGGGGCGCTGTTCACCATGCAGTTCCACGGCACCGGCACCGTCGTGCTGAAGACCCACGGCACCCCCGTGGTGCTGCCGGTCACGCCCACCACCTTCGCCGACGCCAACGCCGTCGTCGCCTGGTCGGCCGGCGCCCAGGTCGTCGTCACCAGCCAGGTGCGGCTGCGCCGCCACGCCTACCCCGGCCACAGCGGGGAGACCGTGAACCTCCAGTTCCGCGGTGCGCCCGGCAACTTCATCGTCGTCCAGCCCTACGAGGTCTGAGGGAGCCCGCCATGGACCAGTCGCTGATCTCGGGCCACGCCCCGACCCCGCCCGCCGCCCGCATGGAGAACCACGGCAGCAGCATGCTGAAGGTCGCCATGCAGAGCGGCCACGACCTGTTCGCCCGCACGGGCTCGATGGTCGCCTACGAGGGCTTCGTCCAGTACGAGCCCAATCCGCCCGCCCTGCGCCAGATGGCCTCCCAGTGGCTGACCGGCGAGGGCGTGCCGCTCATGAAGTGCAGCGGCGACGGCCTGCTCTACCTCGCCGACTACGGCGCGGACGTCGTGTGCATCCAGCTGGCGGGCGAGTCCGTCTCCGTCAACGGCACCAACCTGCTCGCCTTCGACGCCCACCTGCAGTTCGGCGTCGAACGCGTCAAGGGCATGGCCAAGTTCGCCGGCCAGGGCCTGTTCAACGTCGTCGTCAGCGGCACCGGCTGGGTCGCGCTCACCTCGCGCGGCACGCCCATCGTCGTCGACTGCGGCAGCGGCGAGGACGAGACCTATGTGGACCCCGACGCGCTCGTCGCCTGGTCCACCAACCTGCGGATGAAGGGGAAGCGCAGCTTCAAGGCGTCCTCCATCATCGGCCGCGGCAGCGGCGAGGCGTACCAACTGGGCTTCTCCGGCCAGGGATTCGTGGTCGTGCAGCCCAGCGAGGACAGTACGGACCGGCTCCGGGCCCGGGGCTGAGGGGGACGGAAGAGACATGCAGAGCCCGCTTTTCGCCTACACCGAGGCCCAGACGCAGGACCGCTACGCCCTGCAGAACGCCTACATGCTGCGCGTCAGCCTCAACGGTCACGAGGATGTGCTGGCCCGCAAGGGCGCGATGGTGGCCTACCAGGGCCTCATCGAGTTCGACGGCGAGTACATGTCGGCCCAGCGGCAGTACCAGCAGGCCCACACCGGTGAGGGCCTGGACCTGATGCGCTGCTCCGGGCAGGGCACCGTCTACCTCGCCAACCTCGCGCAGCACGTCCACGTGGTCGACGTCGACCACGACGGCCTGACCGTGGACAGCGCCTACGTCCTCGCCATGGACTCCGCCCTCCACTGGGACGCCGTGGCCGTGGACAGCCAGTACGGCATCTCCGGCACCGGGTCGTACAACCTCGCCATCAGCGGCCGCGGCAAGGTCGCGCTGATGACCTCCGGGCAGCCGCTGATGATGCAGGTCACGCCCGACAAGTACGCCTACGCGGACGCGGACGCCGTCGTCGCCTGGTCCTCCTCGCTGCGCGTGCAGATGCAGGCGCAGACCTCCTCCTCCGGCGTCTGGCGGCGCCGCGGCGGCACGGGCGAGGGCTGGGAGCTGGCCTTCATGGGCACCGGCTACGTGCTGGTGCAGCCCAGTGAGCTGATGCCGCCGCAGGGTGCGCAGATCGGCCAGGGCCTGGCCGCCCAGTACGGCTTCGGGCAGCACGGCGCCCACGCCCAGAACCAGGGCAACATCTGGACGAACTGAACCGGGCATGCGTAAGGGGCGGTCACCCATGGTGACCGCCCCTTACCTCTGCTTCTACAGCTGCTTCTACAGCCGGGCCAGCGTGCGCTGCACCAGCTGGACGACCGACGCGTCGGCCACGTCCGCGACCTCGTCGTACGCGAACCAGCGCAGGTCCAGCGACTCGTCGCTGATCGCCTCGACCGCGCCCTGCGGCACCAGCGCCGCGTACTGCACGTCCAGGTGCCAGTTGCAGGGGGCCGGGATCGGGTGCCGGTCCAGGCGCACCGGGCCGCCCGGCAGCAGCGTCAGACCCGCGATGCCGGACTCCTCGGTGGCCTCCCGCAGGGCCGCCTCCTCCACGGTGGCGTCACCGGGCTCGCAGTGGCCGCCCATCTGCAGCCACATGCCCAGCTTGCGGTGCAGGGTGAGCAGCACCTTGCCGCGCTCCGGGGCGATCACCAGGGCGCTCGCGGTGACGTGGCCGGCCTCGCACGGCTTCCACATGCCGTCGGGGTGGGCCGCCAGGTGGTCCAGGTAGACGCCGCGCAGCTCGTCCTGGTCCGTGTACTCCTTCAGCACGCGGACCGCGTTCTCGTGCAGGCTCACTTCTTCTCGTCACCCTCGCCGTCGTCGCCCTTGCCGTCGTCGCCCTTGTCGTCGGCCCCGGAGTCCTTGGCGTCCTTGGAGTCCTTGGCGTCCTTCGAGTCCTGGCCGGGCTCGTGGCGGCCCTGTGCGGCCTCGCCGAGCATCTTGTCCAGCTCGGAGAAGTCCAGGTGCTCGCGGTGCACGAAGCCGTCCGGGTCGTCCAGGTCGGCGGCCGTGGGCAGCATGTCCGGGTGCTCCCACAGGGCGTCGCGGCCCTCGGTGCCCCGGGCGTCGGCCAGCGACGCCCACAGGCGCGAGGCGTCCCGCAGCCGGCGCGGGCGCAGCTCCAGGCCGATCAGGGTGGCGAAGGTCTGCTCCGCCGGGCCGCCGGAGGCGCGGCGGCGGCGCAGGGTCTCGCGCAGCGCGCCGGCCGACGGCAGGTGGGGCGCGGCCGCGGCGTGCACCACCGCGTCCACCCAGCCCTCGACGAGCGCCAGGGCGGTCTCCAGGCGGGCCAGGGCGGCCTTCTGCTCCGGGGTGTCCTCCGGCTGGAACATGCCCTGCTGCAGGGCCTCCTGCATCTGCTCCGGATGCGTCGGGTCCAGCTGGCCCACGACGTCCTCGAGCTTGGCCGTGTCGACCTTGATGCCGCGGGCGTAGCCCTCGACCGCGCCGAACAGATGCGATCGCAGCCACGGCACGTGGGCGAAGAGCCGCTGGTGGGCGGCCTCGCGCAGGGCCAGGTACAGCCGCACCTCGTCCTGCGGGACGCCCAGGCCCGCGCCCAGCGCCTCGATGTTCAGCGGCAGCAGCGCGGCCTTGCCGGGCGGGGTCAGCGGCAGGCCGATGTCCGTCGAACCGACGACCTCGCCCGCGAGCACGCCCACGGCCTGGCCGATCTGGGTGCCGAACATCGCACCGCCCATGCTGCGCATCATGCCCAGCAGCGGGCCCGCCATGGCCTGCATCTCCTCGGGCAGCACCTCGCCCATGGCCGCGCCGACGCGCTCGGCGACCGGGTCGACCAGGTCCCGCCACACGGGCAGGGTCGCCTCGACCCACTCCGCGCGGCTCCAGGCCACGGCGGTGCCGGCACCCGAGGGCAGCGAGGTCACGCCGTCCAGCCACAGGTCGGCCAGGCGCACGGCCTCCTCGACCGCGGACCGCTCGCCGGCCGTGACGCTGGCGTCCTTGCTGCCGCCGGCGGTGCCCTGGGCCACCGTCTGGCGGGCGATCTGCTTGGCCATGTCCCAGTTCACCGGGCCGCCCTCGTAGGAGAGCATCTGGCCGAGCTGCTGGAAGGCGGCGCCGAGATCGTTGGGGTTCATGGAGCCGAACATCGCGGCGAAGGGATTGTCCGCACCGCCGGCCGCGCCGAACCCGAAGGGATTCGCGGGCCCCTGGCCGCCTCCCTGGCCACCGCCCTTCTTCTTGCCGTCGTCGCCGTTCTCCGGCTCCTCCGGCGGAAGACCGAATCCGAATGGGGTGTCACTCACGGGTTTCCTCGGCTCGTAGGGCCACCGGCTCCGGACCGGCGGCGAATGCCCGACAACACCACCAAGCGTAGACACCCCGCCGCTATCCGGGCTTGGTGCTCCGCCCGCCCGGGGCCTGCGGCAGGATGGACGTCACCTGGTCCGTACGCGTCACGAAGAACGTGGCGTGCACGTACTGAAGACAACCGCTGGAGACGCCCGGTGAGTTCCCCCGACCGAGAAGCCGACCGAGAAGTTCGCGCAGCGCGAAACGGTTCCGCGCCCGACGACGCGCTGCGCACGTCCGGCGTGCCCGCGCCCGGCCCGGGCCGCGACGGCCGCCGCCCGGTGGTCGCGGTCACCGGCGCCGCCCGCGGCGTCGGCGCCCTGCTCACGCGCCGCCTGGCCGCGTCCGAGGAGATCAAGCACCTGATCGCCATCGACGAGCGCCGCGGCGACGTCACCGAGGCGCAGTGGCACGTGCTGGACGTGCGCGACCCGGCGATCGCCGAGCGGCTGCGCGGTGCCGACGTGGTCGTCCACCTCGCGCTCGACCTGGACCTGGAGGGCGACCCGGCCGCCCGCACCGCCTACAACGTGCGCGGCACCCAGACCGTGCTCACCGCCGCCGCGGCGGCCGGCGTGCACCGTGTGGTGCTGTGCACCTCCGCCATGGTCTACGGCGCCCGTCCCGACAACGACGTGCCGCTGTCGGAGGACGCCGAGCTGCGCGCCACCGCCGAGGCCACCGGCGTGGGGGACCTGCTGGAGATAGAGCGGCTGGCCAGGCGCGCGCCCCGGGCGCACCCCGGCCTGAACGTCACGGTGCTGCGGCCCGCCGTCCTGGTCGGCGGCACGGACACCGCCCTGACCCGCTACTTCGAGTCGCCCCGCCTGCTGGTCGTCGCCGGCTCCCGGCCCGCCTGGCAGTTCTGCCATGTCGAGGACCTGGTGAGCGCCCTGGAGTTCGCCGCCCTGGAGAAGGCCGAGGGCGAGCTGGCCGTCGGCTGCGACGGCTGGCTGGAGCAGGAGGAGGTCGAGGAGCTCAGCGGCATCCGGCGCATGGAGCTGCCCTCGGCCGTCGCACTGGGCGCCGCCTCCCGGCTGCACCGCCTGGGCCTGACCCCCTCCCCGGCGGGCGACCTGGAGTACACGATGCACCCCTGGGTGGTCAGCGGCCACCGGCTGCACGACGCGGGCTGGCGGCCCCGCTGGACCAACGAGGAGGTCCTCGCGGAGCTCCTGGAGGAGGTCGCGGGCCGGCGCACGGTCGCGGGCCGCCGCCTGGGCCGCAAGGACGCCACCGCCGCGGGCGCCGCGGGCGCGACCGTGGCCCTGCTGGGCACCGCCGCGCTGGTGCGCAGGGCCCGCAAGGCCCGCCGCCGGCTCTAGGCCGGCTCCGGGGGGCGCGCAGGGGGAGGGGGGAGCGGGGATTCGTACGATGGGCGCCATGGCGCCTACCCCCCACCATCCCGGCGAGCTCGCCGCCGACGATCCCATCCGGCTGCTCGCCGTGCGGGAGACCCCGCTGTCCCTGGACGAGGTCTTCGCGGCCGTGGGCGATCCCGCGGCCGGCGGCACCGCGCTGTTAGTGGGCACCGTGCGGGACCACGACGGCGGCGCGGACGTCGCCGCGCTCGGCTACTCCGCCCACCCCACCGCCGAGGCCGAGCTGCGCACGGTGGCCGAGAAGGTGGCGGGGGACTTCCCCGTACGGGCCCTGGCCGCCGTGCACCGGGTGGGCGAGCTGGCCGTGGGCGACCTGGCGGTCGTGGTCGCCGTGTCGTGCGCGCACCGGGCGGAGGCGTTCGCCGCGTGCCGGCAGCTGATCGACGACCTCAAGGCGAACGTGCCGATCTGGAAGCACCAGCGCTTCAGCGACGGCACGGAGGAGTGGGTGGGGGCCTGAGGGGCCGGGAGAGGGCCTGAACGGCTGGATCTGTGTCAAAGTCGCCCACGAACGGGCCCTGCCTGGTTGCGTAACCGGGCCCCCGACGTAAGCGTTGAGACCGAAGATGACTAATCTGCTCATCACTTCAGTTGCGATTGCGTGAGGGGTCGGAGGCCGGCATGGCGGCGCTCGCTTGGTTGCTGATTCCGGTGGTGGCGGCCCTTGCCGCCGCCCTGTGGGGAAGCTGGGCGGCCCGGAACCGCAAGACCGGGGATGTCGCGGAACTGGCCGGTTATGCAAAGTTCCGGGAGGCGATGGAGCGGACCGAGTCCGGATCCGGCTCGGCGGGCTAGCAGCGGGCCGGCAGCGGGCGATTTCCGCCCCCGCAAGCCCACCTGCCCCGTACGGACCGCCCCAGGAGTGGACTGCCGGACCCGTCCCGTACTGTCGTTCCATGCCCCGCCGCACCGCGACGATGCTCGCGTCCCTCCTGATGCTGATCGCGCTGCTCTGCGCAGGCGTGCTGATCCCCGTGCCCTACGCGGAGATGTCCCCGGGCCCGACGGTCAACACCCTCGGCGAGCACGGGGGCGAGCCCGTTCTGCAGATCTCCGGGCACAAGACGTACCCCACCAGTGGTCACCTCAACATGACCACGGTCCGCGTGACCGGCTCGCAGTACCGGATGAACCTGGTGGAGGCCGTCTACGGCTGGCTGGCCCACGACAACCTGGTCGTGCCGCACAGCACGCTCTACCCGGACGACAAGTCGCCGGACGAGCTGAACCAGGAGACGGCGGAGGAGTTCAGCCAGTCGCAGGAGAGCGCCAAGGTCGCGGCCCTGAAGCAGCTGGACATCCCCGTCGGTACGCGCGTGATCGTCTCCTCGGTGGTCAAGGGCAGCCCGGCCGAGGGCACGCTGCACGCCGGTGACGTCATCCGCTCCGTGGACGGTACGCGGATCGAGCAGCCCGGCGACGTGGCCAAGCAGGTCACCCGGCACAAGCCGGGCGAGAAGGTGACCTTCGTGATCGTCCCCGCCAAGGAGGCGGCCGCGGCCGAGAAGGAGAAGCGCGAGCCGAAGGGCGAGCAGAGCGTCACCCTCGTCACGGGCAAGGCGCCCGACGACAACCGGGCGATCGTCGGCATCCAGGCCGGGACGGACCACACCTTCCCGTTCACGATCAACATCAAGCTGGCGGACGTCGGCGGCCCCAGCGCGGGCCTGATGTTCGCGCTGGGGATAGTCGACAAGCTCACGCCCGAGGACCTCACGGGCGGCAAGTTCGTCGCCGGCACCGGCACCATCGACGACGACGGCAAGGTCGGCCCGATCGGCGGCGTGGAGATGAAGACGGTCGGTGCCCGCTCCAAGGGCGCCCAGTACTTCCTGACGCCCAAGGACAACTGCGCGGCCGCCGCCAAGGACACCCCCTCGGGCCTGACCCTGGTCAAGGTGGACACGATCAAGGACGCGCTGGCGTCCCTGGAGAAGATCCGCAAGGGGGACCGGGCCGGCCTGCCGCAGTGCACGGCAGGCTAGCGGCCCGCTGAAGGGGGCTCCTCTCAGTCCGCGAAGGTGGCGGCGAGGGCGTCGGCCAGGCCCGGCACCAGGTCGGCGCCGGTGAGGACCTCCTTGGCGGAGTCCTTCTCGCGCAGCCGCACCGCGGACTCGCGGGCGCCGTCGCGCAGCACCGCGACGGTCATCCGCACCTCCTGGCGGTCGGGGTGCTTGGCCACCCACTGGGCCAGCTGCTTCTCGCTGAGGTTGTGCGGAACGGACGCCTCGGCCGACGGCGGCAGCATCAGCCGCTCCACGGTCAGGGCGCAGCCCGCCACCGCGTCGGGCCAGGCGATCGTGGCGAGGAACTCGTCGAGCGCCGTGCCGGCCGGCAGCTCCTCCTGCTCGACGGGGGTGTAGGAGACGGCGGCGGAGGCCGCGGAGGAGTCGAGGCCGAGCTGGGCGGCCAGGCCGGGCTCCTGGGCCCGCAGCCTGGCGGTGTCGACCAGGGCGAACAGCCGTGCGGGCTGGTCCCAGCCGAGACCCGCGGTGTACTCGTCGATCTCGAGCACGGCACGGGTCAGCGGGCTGGCCGCCATGGGGACGTCGGGCTCCTGGGAGCCGGGAAGGTTCGAACCGGTATTGCTGGACATGGTCAATATCGTGCCCTGAGAGAGGCCGAAAACGGGAACCGAGTAAAGCCTCGGTAAGTTGCCACAGTGGGTCCTACTATCACCGGGGCCTTCAATCCCAGCTCCACCGACAGCGAACTTCGAGGTGCGCACCTTGGCTTTCCAGATGCCGGACCGCGGCGGAGGCCCGTCAGGGCCACGGATCAGAGTCGGCCGGCCCTCCCGGCGCGTCCGGACCCTGCTGATGACCTTGGGCGTGCTGGCCGGTCTGGCCCTGCTCTTCGTCATGTTCGCCGGGTTCTGGACGGACTGGCTGTGGTACCGGTCGGTGGACTACTCCTCGGTCTTCACCACCACCCTCGGCACGAAGATCGGCCTGTTCGCCGTCTTCGGCCTGCTGATGGCGCTGGCCGTCGGCCTGAACATCTGGCTCGCGCACCGCCTGCGGCCGCCGCTGAGCGCGATGTCGGTGGAGCAGCAGAGCCTCGACCGCTACCGGATGGGCATCGCACCGTACAAGAAGTGGGTGCTGCTGGCGGTCACCGCGCTCGTCGGCCTGGTCGCGGGGGCCTCGGCCGCCGGACAGTGGCGCACCTGGCTGCAGTGGATCAACGGGGTGTCGTTCGGGCAGCGCGACCCGCAGTTCCACAAGGACATCTCCTTCTACACCTTCGACCTGCCCTGGTACCGCTTCCTGCTGAGCTTCGGCTTCGCGGCGACGGTGCTGTCGCTGATCGCCGCCGCCCTGGTGCACTACCTGTACGGCGGGCTGCGGCTGACCAGCCCCGGCCACCGGGCCACCGCGGCGGCCACCGGCCACCTGTCCGTGCTGCTGGGCGTCTTCGTCACGCTCAAGGCCGTCGCCTACTGGCTGGACCGCTACGGGCTCGCGGTGAAGTCCAGCGGGCTGAAGTCCACCGACGGCTGGACGGGTCTGCGGTACGTGGACGCCAACGCCTATCTGCCGGCCAAGACGATCCTGTTCATCATCGCGCTGATCTGTGCGGTGCTGTTCTTCGCCACCCTGTGGCGGCGCACCTGGCAGCTGCCGGTGATCGGCTTCGGCCTGATGGTGCTCTCGGCGGTGCTCATCGGCGGGCTCTACCCGGCGATCGTGCAGAAGTTCCAGGTGCAGCCGAACGAGCAGGCCAAGGAAGCGCCGTACATCAAGAAGAACATCGCGGCCACCCGCGAGGCGTACGGCATCGACGGCTCCGAGGTGCAGGACTACGCGGGCCGCAGCGACCTGCAGGGCAAGGACAAGCAGAAGCTGCGCGACGCCGCCGACTCCACCGCCAGCATCCGGCTGCTCGACCCCAACATCGTCTCGCCCACCTTCCAGCAGCTCCAGCAGGTCAAGGGCTACTACCAGTTCCCCTCCACGCTGGACGTCGACCGCTACAAGGTCGACGGCAAGGAGCAGGACACGGTCATCGGTCTGCGCGAGCTGAACATCAACGGCATTCCCGAGCGCAACTGGATCAACGACCACTTCAAGTACACCCACGGCTACGGCGCCATCACCGCCAAGGGCACCACGGCCGTCGGCGAGGGCGACCCGGACTTCACCGAGTCCAACCTGCCGACCAAGGGCAAGCTCGGCACGTACGAGCAGCGGGTGTATTACGGCGAGAAGACCACCCAGTACTCGATCGTCGGCGGCCCGCAGAAGGAGCTGGACTACTCCGGCGACAAGGGCGAGAAGAGCTACAGCTATCAGGGCCGGAGCGGGGTGAGCCTGTCCAACCCGGTCAACCGGGCCGCGTACGCGGTGGCCTTCGGCGAACCGCAGATCCTGTATTCGGGCGCCATCGGCGACGGTTCGCGGATTCTGTACAACCGCACGCCCAAGGAGCGCGTCGAGGCCGTCGCCCCTTGGCTGACGATCGACGGCGACGCCTATCCGGCGGTCGTCGACGGGCGCATCCAGTGGATCGTGGACGCCTACACCACGACCAACGGATATCCGTACGCCTCGCGCACGACGCTCGGTGACACCACCGCCGACTCGCTCACCACCGGTCAGCGCGCGGTCGTCGCCCAGCAGAACCAGGTCAACTACATCCGCAACTCGGTCAAGGCCACGGTCGACGCCTACGACGGCACGGTCACGCTCTACCAGTGGGACACCAAGGACCCGGTGCTCAAGACCTGGATGAAGGCGTTCCCCGGCACGGTGAAGGCCAAGAGCGAGATCAGCAAGGGCCTGCTGGACCACCTGCGCTACCCGCAGGACCTGTTCAAGGTGCAGCGCGAGCTGCTGACCCGCTACCACGTCACCAAGGCCGACACCTTCTACACGGGCAGCGAGCGCTGGGAGGTGCCGGACGACCCGACCAACAAGTCCGGCAATGCCGTCCCGCCGTTCTACCTGAGCATGCGGATGCCCGGTCAGCAGGCGCAGTCGTTCTCCCTGACCACGACGTTCACCCCCAAGGGCCGGGAGAATCTCGGTGCCTTCATGGCGGTGGACGCCGATGCCACCAGCGCCGATTACGGGAAGATCCGCATTCTGAAACTGCCGTCGGAAACCACGACGTCGGGTCCGCAGCAGGTGCAGAGCAAGTTCAACGGCGATCCCGAGATCGCCAATAAGATCAATATTCTGAAGCGCGGCGATTCCGAGATCGAGTACGGAAATCTGCTGACCGTGCCGCTGGACGACGGCCTGTTGTACGTCGAGCCGGTCTATGTGCGCGGTGCGGGGTCCAACTTCCCGCGGTTGAAGAAGGTGTTGGTCACCTACGGCAACAAGACCGCCTTCGAGGACGATCTCGCCACCGCGCTCGACGCCGTGTTCGAGGTCAAGGGCGCCAAGCCCGGCACCCAGCCGCCCACCCCCGGCACCACGCAGCCGCCGGCGGCCAACCCCTCGGTCAAGGAAGCCGTCAAGGCCGCGCAGGACGCCTTCGACGCCGGCCAGAAGGCGCTCGACAAGAAGGACTGGACGGCCTACGGCAAGGCCCAGGAGGACCTCAAGGCCGCTCTCGACCGGCTCGCCAAGGCCGAGCAGGCCGCCGCGACCGGCGGCACCCGGCCCGGCAGCTGACCCCGCGGCCCCGCCCCGCGCCGTGGTACGGTTGTTCCACAACGGCGCGGGGTGGAGCAGCTCGGTAGCTCGCTGGGCTCATAACCCAGAGGTCGCAGGTTCAAATCCTGTCCCCGCTACTGAAGGACAAGGCCCGGAGTTCTCGCAACTCCGGGCCTTGTCGCATCTCGGGCCGGGTCGCTCGGCGCGGCCGGCCCCCGCCTTCCCGGGCGTTGGGGGCGCACGGGAGCCCGCGGCCCGCCACGCGGCGGACTGTGCGGGTTGTGTGCGGGGGTTTTGATTAGAGTTTGGAGCACCGCCGTGTCGGGAAGTCGGGAAGTCGACAAAACGCTGAAGTGACCTCACTGGCTGCGGTATTCCAGGTGTACGCAGGTTGCGGGAGTGCGACGATGGGACTTATGGGGGACAGGGCGAGGCTGTTGAGCACCCGTCGGCTTGTAGCGGCTCCCGGCAACGGGAGCCAGACGCCAGAGCAGGACCCGTCGTCGTACGCCCTGGGCGGCACCGCCCTGGCCACGGCCCCGGACCGCACCGCGACCGCGGCGGCCCACACCGCACCGCAGGCGGCCGATCCCCGCGTCGCACAGGAGCCCCGGGACCCCCGGGACCCTCAGGACACAGCCTGCGCCACCGAGGCCGCCGACCTGGAGCTGGAGACCGCCCGCCGCCGCGCAGCCGAGTCCGGCGACCCCGCGTCGCTGAGCATGCTCGGCGCGCTGCTGCTGCGCCGCGGCGACCTCGACGGCGCCGAGCGCCACCTGCGCGCCGCCACCGCCGCCGGGGACCGCTCCGCCGCCAACAACCTCGGCGTCCTGCTGCACCAGCGCGGCTACGCCGACGAGGCCGCCGGCTGGTGGCGGGTCGCCGCCGTCGCCGGCTCCGCGGCGGCCGCCCACGCCCTCGGCCGCTACCACCGCGAGCGCGGCGACGAGCCCGCCGCCGAGTACTGGCTGCGGCAGTCCGCCGAGTCCGGGCACGCCCTCGGCGCGTACGCGCTGGCCGACCTGCTGGAGCACCGCAGCGACGTGGGCGCCGAGCGCTGGTTCCGGGCCGCCGCCGAGCGCGGCCACCGCGAGGCCGCCTACCGGCTCGCCCGGATACTCGACGGACGGGCCCCACGACCCCAGGCCGACGACGTCTGCGAGGGCCTGACCGCCTCCCTCGGCCCGGCCACCCGGAACCGGCGGATCTCCGCCGGCGGCGGCGACACCTCCGTGCGCGAGCTGCGCGCCGCGGCCGCCGGCCGCCAGGACGGCCCGGCCGGCGAGGCCGAGCAGTGGTACCGGCAGGCCGCGGCCCGCGGCCACCGCCGCGCCGCCCTGCACCTGGGCACCCTGCTGGAGGGCCGGGGCGAGACCCAGGAGGCCGCCCGCTGGTACCTGACCTCCGCCAAGGACGGGGAGCCGCGCGCCGCCTGCGCCCTGGGCTTCCTGCTGCGCGACGCCGGCGACACCGACAGCGCCGCCGTGTGGTGGCGCCGCGCCGCCCAGGAGGGCGACGGCAACGCCGCCAACGCCCTGGGCGCCCTGCACGCCGAGCGCGGCGAGTCCCAGCAGGCCGAGCGCTGGTACCGCGAGGCCCTCGACGCCGGCGACATCAACGGCGCGTACAACCTCGGGCTGCTGTGCGCCGAGCAGGACCGCACCGCCCAGGCCGAGCAGTGGTACCGCCGCGCCGCCTACGCCGGGCACCGGGAGGCCGCCAACGCGCTGGCCGTCCTGCTGATGCAGGGCGGCGACGCCGCCGGGGCCGAGCCCTGGTTCTCCAAGGCGGCCGAGGCCGGCAGCGTGGACGCGGCCTTCAACCTCGGCATCCTCTACGCCGGCCGGGGCGAGGAGCACCTGGCCCTGGAGTGGTACGAGCGGGCCGCCGCGGCCGGCCACACCGAGGCCGCGCTGCAGGTCGCCATGGCCGTGCTGCGCGACGGCGGCCCGGGCGGCACCGAGGAGGCCGAGCGCCACCTGCGGGTCGCCGTGCAGGGCGGCAGCGCGGAGGCCGCCTTCCGGCTGGGCGCGCTGCTCGACCGCGACGACGAGCGCGGCCGCGAGAGCGAGCAGTGGTACGAGCGGGCCGCCCGCCAGGGCCACCGGCGCGCCCAGGTGCGCCTGGGGATGCTGGTGGCCGAGCGGGGCGACACCGCCGGGGCCGCGCACTGGTACCGGGAGGCCGCCGAGGCCGGCAGCCGCAACGGCGCCTTCAACCTGGGGCTGCTGCTGGCCCGCGAGGGCAGCGAGCCCGAGGCGGCGATGTGGTGGACGCGGGCGGCGGAGGCCGGCCACGGCCGGGCCGCCCTGCGCCTCGCCCTCCTCGCGGCCCGGCGCGGCGATCTCTCGGCGGGCCGGCAGTGGTGCGCGCGGGCGGTGGAGCTGGGCCCGGCGGAGGTCGCCGAGCGCGCGGCACGGCTGCGGGACGCCCTGCAGCAGGAGCTGTCCGCCTGAGTGCCGGCCGGCGTGTTTGCGCCGGGAGTCACGGACGGGTTAGGGTGGGTCTACCGACGCGGGGTGGAGCAGCTCGGTAGCTCGCTGGGCTCATAACCCAGAGGTCGCAGGTTCAAATCCTGTCCCCGCTACTGAAGGCCGAGGGCCCGGATCCCAGGATCCGGGCCCTTTGTCATGCCGTGTTTGCCGTGTCATGGCCTGTCGTGCCCTCGGGCCGTCATGCCGCGCAGGCCCCCATGCGGTCCTCGTACGCCCGGCTCCTCGTGCCGTCGCCCCCCCCCGGGCGTCCCGATCAGGGCCCTGCGCAGGACGGGCAGATTCCGCGGTACGTCACCTCGACCGCCGAGACCTCGAAGCCGAAGCGCTCGTCGACGGGCAGCCCGGCCAGCAGGTCGCCGGCGGGGTGGACGTCGCGGATCGTGCCGCACCGCGAGCACACCAGGTGCTGGTGTGCATGGTGGGCGTTGGGGTCGTAGCGCTTCGCGCGGCCGTCCGTGCTCACCTCGAGGACCTCGCCCAGCGAGACCAGCTCGCCCAGGGTGTTGTACACCGTCGCGCGCGAGATCTCCGGCAGCAGCTCGGCCGCCTTGGCGTGTACTTCGTCGGCGGTGTAGTGCACGTGGTCCCCGTCGAGCACTTCGGCGACGACGCGTCGCTGCGCGGTCAGCCGCCAGCCGCGTCCCCGGAGCCTTTCCAGCAGGTCACTCATGCCATTCACCTATCAGTCAGATAGGACCAAGCGTAGCAGCGGCGCCTGTCCACCCCTGGATCCCATATTTGTGTGGGAAGCATCTTGACTTAGACATAGTCCAATGTAGGATCGATCTCGGCTCAGGCCAAGGGGGTCACCCCCGGATCCCGGCGGAGCCGGTAGAGACGATGAGACGACGGAGGCGTAGGTGTCGGTGCAGGGCGAGACGACGACGGGCCCGCTGACCACGGAGTCCGGTGCTCCGGTCGCGGACAACCAGAACAGCGAGACGGCGGGTCTCGGCGGCCCCATGCTCATCCAGGACCAGCTGCTGCTGGAGAAGCTCGCGCACTTCAACCGCGAGCGGATCCCGGAGCGCGTGGTGCACGCCCGCGGCGCCGGGGCCTACGGCACCTTCACCGTGACCGCCGACGTCACGCGCTGGACGCGGGCGAACTTCCTCTCCGAGGTCGGCAAGCAGACCGAGGTCTTCCTGCGCTTCTCCACCGTCGCCGGCAACCTCGGCGCGGCCGACGCGGTGCGCGACCCCCGCGGCTTCGCGCTGAAGTTCTACACCGAAGAGGGCAACTACGACCTCGTCGGCAACAACACCCCGGTGTTCTTCATCAAGGACGCCATCAAGTTCCCCGACTTCATCCACACCCAGAAGCGCGACCCGTACACCGGCTCGCAGGAGGCGGACAACGTCTGGGACTTCTGGGGCCACTCGCCGGAGTCCACCCACCAGGTGACCTGGCTGTTCGGCGACCGCGGCATCCCCGCCTCGTACCGCCACATGAACGGCTACGGCTCGCACACGTTCCAGTGGAACAACGAGGCCGGCGAGGCCTTCTGGGTGAAGTACCACTTCAAGACCGACCAGGGCATCAAGAACCTCACCCAGGACGAGGCCAACAAGCTCGCCGGCGAGGACCCCGACAGCCACCAGCGCGACCTGCGCGAGGCCATCGAGCGCGGCGAGTTCCCCACCTGGACCGTGCAGGTGCAGATCATGCCGGCGGACGAGGCGGCGACCTACCGCTTCAACCCGTTCGACCTCACCAAGGTCTGGCCGCACGAGGACTACCCGCCGATCGAGATCGGCAAGCTGGAGCTCAACCGCAACCCGGAGAACATCTTCGCCGAGGTCGAGCAGTCGATCTTCAGCCCCGCCCACTTCGTGCCGGGCATCGGCCCCTCCCCGGACAAGATGCTCCAGGGCCGCCTCTTCGCCTACGGCGACGCGCACCGCTACCGCGTCGGCATCAACGCCGACCACCTGCCGGTCAACCGCCCGCACGCGACCGAGGCGCGCACCTACGGCCGTGACGGCCTGATGTACGACGGCCGGCACAAGGGTGCGAAGAACTACGAGCCCAACAGCTTCGGCGGCCCGGCCCAGACCGACCGCCCGCTGTGGCAGCCGATCGCCGTCACCGGCGCCACCGGCAACCTCGCCGCTCCCTCGCACTCCGAGGACAACGACTTCGTCCAGGCCGGCAACCTCTACCGCCTGATGTCCGAGGACGAGAAGGAGCGCCTGATCGCCAACCTCGCCGGCTTCATCGCCAAGGTGTCGCGCGACGACATCGTCGAGCGGGCGATCAACAACTTCCGCCAGGCGGACCCCGACTACGGCAAGCGGTTGGAGGCCGCGGTCCAGGCCCTGCGCGGCTGAACAACCACTGGACGCTTGCCGTAAAAAACCGAAGAGGCCGGACGCCATGGGGCTCCGGCCTCTTCGGCCTTTTTGCGTTCCGTTTCCCCCGGGTGGCGCCTTCAGGCGGTGACCGCCGGCGCCTGGGCGCGGCCGCGCAGGGGCAGCCAGCAGCGGATGATGTCGCGGACCGAGACCACGCCCACGGCCTCGTGCCGGTCGAGGACGATCAGGTGCCGGAACTCGCCGCGCGACATCGCGGCCGCGGCCTCCTCCAGGGTCCAGTCGGGGGCCGCGAAGACCACGTCGGTGGTGGTGTGTCCGTGGGCCGTCTCGTGGTCGGGGTCGCGCCCCGCCCCGAGCGCGTTGAGGATGTCGCGCTCGGTGAGGATGCCGAGGCCGCTGGTGTCGGGGTCGAGGACGACGGCGGCGCCCACTCTGCGGGCGGACATCAGCCGGGCCGCCTGCCGGAGGGTGTGGGCGGGCCCTATGGTCAGGACCACCGTGCTCATGGCGTCGCGGACGAGCATGGTTGCAAGCCACCTCCTGGAGGAGCGAGGGCTTCACATGTTCACAAGCCTGTGGCCGTCATCGTCACACGCCCCGGAGAGGCGGACAAGGTCTTCAGAAGGCTGAATTTTGCCAGATTTTTACGACCATATGATGGGTTTAAGAACCCGGCGGCCGCAAATAGTTGAGCAGTTCGTCGTGCAGTACTCCGTTCGACGCCGCCGCGTTGCCGCTGTGCGGCCCCGGGCGCCCGTCCAGGCCGGTGAAGCGACCGCCGGCCTCCTCCACGATGACGACGTTCGCCGCCATGTCCCACAGCGACAGCTCCGGCTCCGCACAGATGTCCACCGAGCCCTCGGCGACCATCATGTAGGGCCAGAAGTCGCCGTAGCCGCGCGTGCGCCAGCAGTCCCGCGTGAGGTTCAGGAAGCCCGGCAGCATGCCGCGCTCCTCCCACCCGGACAGCGACGAGTACGCGAACGACGCGTCGTCGATCCGCTCCACCCGCGAGACCTGCAGCCGGCTGGCGGACGTCAGGCTGCGCCCGGTGTAGGCGCCCGACCCCTTCGCCGCCCACCAGCGCCGCCCGAGCGCCGGCGCCGAGACCAGCCCGACCACCGGCTGGTAGCCGCCCTGCTCCATCACCATCAGGGAGATCAGCGTGGCCCAGACCGGCACCCCGCGCACATAGTTCTTGGTGCCGTCGATCGGGTCGATCACCCAGCGCCGCGGGCCCGCGCCCTCGCTGCCGAACTCCTCGCCCAGCACGGCGTCCCGCGGGCGGGCACGCTGCAGCTGGCCGCGGATCAGCTCCTCGGCGGCCTTGTCCGCCTCGCTCACCGGTGTCATGTCCGGTTTGGTGTCGACCTTCAGGTCGAGGGCCTTGAACCGGTCCATGGTGGCCGCGTCGGCGGCGTCCGCCAGGACGTGGGCCAGACGCAGATCATCGTGGTAGTCGGACATGCAACGCACACTACCTGCGGCCGGGGCGGGGGCGCGTGCGCGGCGCGGCCGGCCGGGCCTCTTGACACCCTCTGGCGCTGCGTCAATTCTGTGGGCTGCCCCAACCGTCGTGCGGCCCCGCGGCCGAGGAGGCGACGATGCCCGCGGCACGAGAGCTCTTGCTGGACGCGGCCTTCACGGCACTCGCCGCCCGGCCCTGGCACGGGGTCCGGATGGTGGACGTCGCGGCCGCCGCCGGTGTGTCCCGCCAGACCCTCTACAACGAGTTCGGCAGCAAGGACGGGCTCGCCCGCGCCCTCGTGCGTCGCGAGGCGGAGACCTTCCTCACCGGCGTCGAGCGCACCCTGGGCGACGCCGCGGCCCGCGCCGGCACCGACGCCGGCGACGCCCTGGCCGCCGCGGCCCTGTGGACGCTGCGCGCGGCCCGCGGCAACCCCTTCGTACGCGCCGCCCTGACCGGCTGCCGCGGCGACCGGCTGCCGCCCGCCGCCGCACCTCCCTTACCGGGGCCGCGCACGCCGCGCGACGCGCGGCCCTTCCGCGGCGCCCCGCCCACACCCGCCGCGCTCGCCGAGCGGATCCGCCACAGCGCGGTGACCGCCCTCGGCGGCCCGCCGCAGCACCCCGAGGAGCTTCCGGAGGCCGGTGAGTGCGCCCTGTGCCGGGCCTGCGAGGCCGCCGTCCGGCTGATTCTGTCCTATGTCGTCGCCCCCGCCGCCTCGGACGACGAGGCCGCCGGCGAGGTCGCCCGGCTGGTGCGGGCGCTGCTGGCGACGGCTTAGGTCCCGCGGGCTCAGTGCGAGGAGCCGGACAGCTGCAGCCCGATCACCCCGACGATCACCAGGCTGATGGAGACGATCTTCAGCGTGGAGACCAGATCGCCGAGGAAGACCATGCCGTAGACGGCCGTACCGGCCGCGCCGATACCCGTCCACACGGCGTACGCCGGCCCCACGTCGAGCTTGCGCAGGGAGAGCGTGAGCAGCCCGAAGCTGCCGAGGGCGAAGCAGGCGAAGGCGATCGTGGGCCACAGCCGGGTGAAGCCGTGCGAGAGCTTCAGACAGACGGCGAAGCCGGTCTCCAGCAACCCGGCGACGACGACCAGCAGCCACGCCATCAGTGTGCCTCCCGTTCCGCGGACCGCCGCGCGGTCCCGGTGCGGGGCGCGCCCTTGCATGCCCTTGCCACCGGCGGTCACTCGCAAACGTAGGCGATCAGTCGCCTTCGCGCCGCTCCCGGGTCGCCAGCAGCCGGCGCAACGAGTAGAGCCGTTGCGGGTCGGCGTGCCCGTCCGCCACCCACTCGTCCAGCGCGCAGTCCGGCTCGTCGTGGCTGCAGGCGCGCGGGCAGTTCTCCGCGCCCGGTTCCAGGTCGGGGAAGGCGTGGATGACACGGGCCGGGTCGACGTGGTGCAGCCCGAACGAGCGCACGCCGGGGGTGTCGATGACCCAGCCCGAGTCGTCCGGCAGCGGCAGGGCCAGCGCCGAGGTGGTGGTGTGCCGGCCCCGGCCGGTGACCTTGTTGACGTGGCCGGTGGCCCGCTGCCGGTCCGGCACCAGGGCGTTGACCAGCGTCGTCTTGCCGACGCCGGAGTGCCCGACGAAGGCGGTCAGACGGCCCGTCAGCCGCTCGCGGACGCGGTCGGCCGCATCCCCGTTCGCCAGCTCGTCGCGGTTGGTGACCACGTACGGCACGCCCAGGGAGCCGTAGGACTCCATGAGCTTCTCGGCCGGCGCCAGGTCCGACTTGGTCAGCACCAGCAGCGGCTCCAGGCCCGCGTCGTAGGCGGCCACCAGGCAGCGGTCGATCAGCCGGGGCCGCGGCTCGGGGTCGGCGAGCGCGGTGACGATGGCCAGCTGGTCGGCGTTGGCGACGACCACCCGCTCGAACGGGTCGTCGTCGTCGGCCGTGCGGCGCAGCACCGAGCTGCGCTCCTCGACCCGCACGATCCGGGCGAGGGTGTCCTTGGCGCCGCTGAGGTCGCCGACGACCGCCACCCGGTCGCCGACCACGACGCCCTTGCGGCCCAGTTCGCGCGCCTTCATCGCCATGACGGTGCGGTCCTCGACGAGGACGGTCAGCCGCCCGCGGTCGACGGTGAGCACGAAGCCCTCGGCGGCGTCCTCGTGTTTGGGGCGGATGTTGGTGCGGGGGCGATTGCCCTTGCGGTTGGGGCGTACGCGGACGTCGTCCTCGTCGGTGTGCTTGCCGTAGCGGCGCATGGTGCTTCCAGGTCTCTCAGCTTCTCGGCGCCGCCGTCGCCCCCGCGACGGAACCGAGCATCCCGGTCCACAGCCCCGGGAAGTCGGGCAGGGTCTTGGCGGTGGTGGCGACGTTCTCCACCCGGACGCCGTCCACGACGAGGCCGAGCACGGCCGCCGCGGTGGCCAGCCGGTGGTCCTCGTAGGTGTGGAAGACACCGCCGTGCAGCGGACGGGGCCGGATGCGCAGCCCGTCCTCGGTCTCGGTGACGTCGCCGCCGAGCTCGTTGATCTCCTTGGCCAGCGCGGCCAGCCGGTCGGTCTCGTGCAGGCGCAGATGGGCGATGCCGCGCAGGACGGACTCGGAGTCCGCCAGCGCCGCGACCGCCGCGATCACCGGGGTGAGCTCGCCGACCTCGTGCAGGTCGGCGTCGATGCCGGTGATCCGGCCCGTTCCGGTGAAGGTCAGGCCCGCCTCGGTCAGCTCGCAGCGGCCGCCCATGGCGGTGAAGATCTCGCGCAGCGAGTCGCCCGGCTGGGTGGTGCGCTCCGGCCAGTCGGTGACGGTGACCCGGCCGCCGGTGATCAGGGCGGCGGCCAGGAACGGCGCCGCGTTCGACAGGTCCGGCTCGATGACCAGGTCGCGGCCGAGCAGGGCGCTGGGGGAGACCCGCCAGACGTTCGGCTCGCCGCCGGATTCGGGGGTGTCGACCTGGGCACCGGCCGCGCGCAGCATCTCCACGGTCATGCGGATGTGGGGCAGCGACGGCAGGGTGGGGCCGGTGTGGCGGACCTCGACGCCCTGGTTGAAGCGCGGGCCCGACAGCAGCAGGGCGCTGACGAACTGCGAGGACGAGGAGGCGTCGACCTCCACCGGGCCGCCGTCCAGGGCGCCGGCGCCGTGCACGGTCAGCGGCAGGGCGCCGCGCTCGTTGTCGTCGATGCGGGCGCCCAGCGCGCGCAGCGCGTCGATCACGCCGTGCAGGGGGCGCTCGTAGCTGCGGGGGTCGCCGTCGAAGCGCACCGGCCCGTCGGCGAGCGCGGCGACCGGCGGCAGGAAGCGCATCACGGTGCCGGCGTTGCCGACGTCGACGGTGGCCGGGCCGTGCAGCTGGGCCGGGATGACCCGCCAGGCCTCGCCGGTGCCGTCGGGGCCGACCCCTTCCTCGATGCCCACGCCCATGGCGCGCAGCGCGTCGGCCATCAGGACGGTGTCGCGGGAGCGCAGCGGGCGGCGCAGCCAGCCGGGCTCGGCGGCGAGGGCGGCCAGCACCAGGGCGCGGTTGGTGACCGACTTCGAGCCGGGCACGGTGACGGTGGCGTCGACGGCCCCGGTCGCGAGGGGAGCGGGCCAGAGGTCGGGGTGCGCGGGGCTCTCGGTCATGCCTTTACCTTACTGACGTTCCGCGCGGGGTTCGGCCCCGGCGGTCACGGGCTGGTCATGCGCCCGTCACGGACCTCGTCCGTCTCACAGGCCGAGCAGCCAGCGTCCGCCTCCGGTCAGGGCGCACAGGGCGACGAGGTGGAACATTCCGAGCCACACCACGGCCGGCACGTTGGTCAGCCGGGCGAGCTGGTCGGCGTCGGAGTCGGCGGCGCCGCCCTGCCGCCGCTTGCGCTGCAGCTCGAAGGCCGGCCGCACCCCGCCGAGCAGCAGGAACCACACCACCCCGTACGCGAACGCCGCCTGCACGGGGGGTCCGGTCAGCCAGGAGACCAGGACGAAGGACGCCCCGGCCAGCACCACCGTCAGGGCCCCGTAGGCGTTGCGGATCATCACGAGCACGGCGGCCAGCAGGGCCGTCGCGCCCCACAGCAGGGCGGTGATGTGCCCGGCGGCCAGCAGCCAGGCGCCGGCCAGGCCCAGCAGCGAGGGGGCGGGGTAGCCGGCGGCCGCGGTGAGGACCATGCCGAGGCCGGTCGGCCGGCCGCGGGAGACGGTCAGCCCCGAGGTGTCGGAGTGCAGCCGGATGCCGTCCAGGCGCCGGCCGCTGAGCACGGCCACCAGGGCGTGCCCGCCCTCGTGGGCGATGGTGACGGCGTTACGGGTGATGCGCCAGACGCGGAAGGGCACGACAGCGGCGAGGGCTATGAGCCCGGTGACGAGAACCAGCCAGAGGGACGGGTGCGGCTGCGTGCCGACGACGCGGCTCCACAGGCCGGTGGCACTGGTACTGCTGTCCATTTCTGGGCCGCTCCTTGCGTCGTCGTGGCAGTGTGGCACTCATGTGCGGTCGATATGCGGCGAGCCGGCGGCCGGAGGACCTGGCCGGGCTCTTCGAGGTGGAGAAGTGGGAACCGGAGGAGACGCTCGCTCCGGACTGGAACGTGGCGCCGACGAAGAGCGTCCACGTGGTGCTCGAGCGTCCCTTGAAAGACGCCGCGGACCGGCGTCCGGTTCGGCAGCTCAGAGCGCTGCGCTGGGGCCTGGTCCCGTCCTGGGCCAAGAACCCCGAGGGTGCAGCCCGGATGATCAACGCCCGGGCCGAGACCGTGCACGAGAAGCCCGCCTTCCGCAGCGCCTTCGCCTCCCGGCGCTGCCTGCTGCCCGCCGACGGCTACTACGAGTGGGTCACCGGCGCCCAGGAGCGGGAGCTGGAGGAGCAGGGCCGCCGCAAGCGCCCCCGCAAGCAGCCGTACTTCGTCATGCCCGTCGACGGCTCGGTGATGGCGATGGCCGGGATCTACGAGTTCTGGCGCGACCCCGCCCTGCCGCCGGACCACCCCCGGGCGTGGTGGGCGACCTGCTCGGTGATCACCACCGAGGCGCACAGCGAACCCTTCGCCGCCACCGGGGCCGCCGAGGAGCCCGGGCCTCGCTCCCTCGCCGAGATCCACCCCCGCATGCCGCTCCTGCTCACCCCCGACCGGTGGGCGGCCTGGCTGGACCCGGCGAACACCGACGTCGAGGCCCTGCGCGGACTGCTGGAGCCGCCGCCCGCCGGGCTGCTGCGGGCCCACCCGGTCGCCACGGCCGTCAGCGACGTGCGCAACAACGGGCCGGAACTGCTGACGGAGCTGCCGGCCCCGGAGGAGGCGACGCTGTTCTGACCGGACGGCGGGGCAGGATGGAAGGCGTGACCACGAAGATCGCAGTGACCGTGCAGGACGTCGACACCCCCGTGGGCGAGGCCCGCATCCACTGGCACCCGGCCCCCGCGGCCCGCCTCGTGCTCGCCCTCGGACACGGCGCCGGTGGCGGGGTGGAGGCCCGCGACCTGCAGGCGCTCGCGGCCGCACTGCCCGGCGAAGGGGTGACCGTGGCCCTGGTCGAGCAGCCCTGGCGGGTGGCAGGCAAGCGCGTGGCGCCCGCGCCAAGGACGCTCGACGCGGCGTGGCGCGCGGTGTGGCCCGCCCTCACCGCCCCCGGGCTGCCCGTCGTGGCCGGCGGCCGCAGCGCCGGGGCCCGCGTCGCCTGCCGTACCGCCGGGGAGCTGGGCGCCGCCGCCGTGCTCGCCCTGAGCTTCCCCCTGCACCCGCCGGGCCGGCCCGAGAACTCCCGCGCCGAGGAGCTGACCGGCGCGGGCGTGCCCGTGCTCGTGGTGCAGGGCGCCCGGGACCCGTTCGGGCGCCCCGAGGAGTTCCCCGTGGGCACCGAGCCCGTCGAGGTGCCCTGGGGCGACCACGGCTTCGCGGTGCCGAAGAAGGCGGACGTCACCCAGGAGGAGGCGGTGGCGGGAATCGTCCGCGCGGTCGGACTGTGGCTCAGGGCGATCTGAGGCTCCCCGCCCGCCGCCGTTGACCAGCGGGTCCGGCGGAAAACCGAAACCGTACCGCCGGGAATGATCCGCGGGCCGGTGCTGTTGTTGCGTCTGAAACGCGTACGCAGTGCTGCAACCGGCAAGACGAAGGAATGGGAGCTCGCCAGCATGGGTTCGATCGCATGCCCGTCCCGCCCGCAGACGGCCGACCTGGACTGGGCGGTGCTGAGGGTGGCCCAGCCGGCTGCGGCTGGAGCGGCGGGCGCGCCGGATCGTCGTCTATTCTCCGATTCGAGCGGGTCCGGTGCGGGCGCCGCCATGGCATTGGAGGAGGAGGTGGGTCCGGTCACTGGGACCGACGCGGAGAACACCGCGAGCGGACGCGACGCCGAGACCGATGCGGAGCGCAATGCCCGCTTCGAGCGCGACGCGCTGACCTACCTCGACCAGATGTACTCCGCCGCACTGCGCATGACGAGGAACGCCGCCGACGCCGAGGACCTCGTGCAGGAGACGTACGCCAAGGCGTACGCGTCGTTCCACCAGTTCCGTGACGGCACCAACCTCAAGGCGTGGCTGTACCGCATCCTGACCAACACCTTCATCAACTCGTACCGCAAGAAGCAGCGCGAGCCGCTGCGCAGCGCGTCCGAGGAGATCGAGGACTGGCAGCTGGCCCGCGCCGAGTCGCACATGTCGACCGGACTGCGCTCGGCGGAGTCCCAGGCGCTGGACCACCTGCCCGACTCCGATGTCAAGGAGGCCCTGCAGGCCATTCCCGAGGAGTTCCGCATCGCGGTCTACCTCGCGGACGTCGAGGGGTTTGCCTACAAGGAGATCGCGGACATCATGGGTACCCCCATCGGCACGGTGATGTCCCGGCTGCACCGCGGTCGCCGGCAGCTGCGCGGGCTGCTGGAGGACTACGCCCGCGAGCGCGGCCTGGTGCCGGCGGGGGCCGGTTCCGCGCCGAACGGTTCCGACGAGTCGCACAACCGGAAAGGGTCGGACTCATGAGCTGCGGAGACCCGCACGAGACGGACTGCTCTGAAGTCCTCGACCACCTCTACGAATTCCTCGACCACGAGATGCCCGCCGGCGAGTGCGCCAAGTTCGAGGTGCACATCGACGAGTGCTCGCCCTGCCTGGAGAAGTACGGCCTGGAGCAGGCGGTCAAGAAGCTCGTCAAGCGCTGCTGCGGCCACGACGACGTGCCCGCCGACCTCCGCTCCAAGGTCATGGGGCGCATCGAGCTGATCCGCTCGGGCGCCTCCGTGCCCGAGCGCGACGTGGTCGCCGAGGCCCGCGCGGAGGCGGCCGAGGCCGCCGGCCGGCAGGACTGAACCCCCGGCCGGACCGGGCGGACGCCGCCGCCGGGCGCCATCGTCCGCCGCCGGCACTGATCCAAAACACCGCACCCGGGAACGTCACCCGAACGGACGGCGCAATACCCTCAGGGCGGCTCCGAGGGCTCCGCGGAGCCTATTCTCACCGTCCAGACGCCACGCCGACGGTCGGGGAGGACGCGCCATGGGGCCACTTCCGGCGGCGGCCCGCGCGTACATCGCGTGTGCCGTGCTCGCCGCCGCGCTGTGCGCCGCGCCCGCCGTACGCGATCCGTCCGCCGTCCCCTGGTCCTCGGTCGTCCTGCTGGCCGCCGCCGGCGCCGCCTGCGAACTGCTGCCCCGCTGCAGGCTGGCCCTGCCCCTCCTGCTCGCCGGCGCCTTCCTGCTGCCGCCCCAGGCCGCGGGCCTGGTCGCGGTGCCCGGCGCGCTGGCCGCCCGGGACGTCCGTCCCCCGGCGCGCGTGCGCCGGCTGTGGCACGCCGCCCAGTACGCGCTCGCCACCGGCGCCGCCTCCTTCGTCTACGGGCTCGCCGGCCCCCGCCTGGTCACCGCCCCCGGCTTCCCCGCCGCCCTGCTGCCGGCCCTGGCCGCCGCCCTCGTCCTGGCCGCCGTGGTCGCCGCCCTCGACGGCGGCGCCCTCGTCACCGCCGAGGGCCGCTCCCCGCGCACCGCTTGGCGCACCCCGCTGCCCGAGGCCCTGCTGCCCGCGCTGCTGTACGGGCCGACGGCGCTGCTCATGGCCGTGCTGTGGCACAGCCCCTACGGGCCCCCGGCCGCCCTGCTGGTGCTGCTGCCCATGGCCCTGTCCTCCTGGGTCCTCGACCGCTGCCACCGCGAGCGCGCCGCCCACCGGGCCACCGTGCGCGCCCTGGTGCAGGCCGTCGACCTCAAGGACCGCTACACCCGCGGCCACAGCGAGCGCGTGGGCCGCGCCGCCGTCCTGATCGCCCGCGAACTGGGCTTCACCGGCGCCCGCCTGGAGGCGCTGCGCTTCGCCGGCACCCTGCACGACATCGGCAAGCTGGGCGTCCCCACCCGGGTCCTGCGCAAGGACGGCCCGCTGACCCCCGAGGAGCGCCGGGTCATCGAACTGCACCCCGAGTACGGGCACGAGATGGTGCGCGGCATCGGCTTCCTCGACGAGGCCCGCGCCGCGATCCTGCACCACCACGAGCGCCTGGACGGCACGGGCTACCCGCACGGCCTGAAGGGCCACCAGATCCCCGAGGCCGCCCGGGTGGTCTCCGTCGCCGACGCCTTCGACGCGATGACCTCGACCCGCAGCTACAGCAGGGCCCGGCCGGTCCCGGCCGCCCTCGCCGAGCTGCGCCGCTGCGCCGGCTCGCACTTCGACCCGCGCATGGTCGCCGCCCTGTGCCGGGCCCTGGACCGGCACGGATGGCGTACCGGAACCCCGGTTCCGGTCAGCCGAAACGTCCCTGTTGATCAGCGTTCGATCACTGCCGAGATCACCGGCGAGATCCCGGCCGAGATCACCACCGACGTCTCAGCCCAGATCACCGCCGCCCCCGGGCCGGCCCCCTCCGCCGGCGGCCCCCGATGACCCGGCCCCCGCTCGCCGCGGCCGCCCCCAGGACGTGCGCCGGCATCCCCCTCGTGCGGTGCGTGCACGCCACCGCCGGCGCGGCCGCCGTCGCCGCGCTGGCCTGGACCGCCTGGCGCGGCCTGGCCCAGCCGCACATCGCCCTCGCCTACGGGGTGCTGATCGCGCTCGGGGAGGCCGCCCGGCGCCCCCGCCCCGCCGCCGGGATACGCGAGACCGCGCCCCTCGGCTCGGCGGGCACCCTGGCCTACGCCCTGCTCGGCGAGGTGGGCGGGGAGCCCACCTCGCACGGCGCGCCCCAGGTCGTGGCCGTCGTCCTCGGCGCCACCCTCGCCGGTGCGGTCGGCCGCCCGCCCGCCGCCGACCGGCTCGCCCGCCGCGTGCTCGGCGCCGGGTTCGCCGCCGTCTGCTTCCAGCCGCTGCACGCCTGCGGGGCGCTCGACCGGTGGCCCGCGCACAGCCCGTACTACGCGCTGTTCCTGCTGGTCCTGCTCGCCCTGACCACCCTGTACGACGCCGTGCTCGCCGCCGCCCTGGCGTGCGCCCGCGGCGCAGGGGCGTACGGGGCCGCCCTGCGCGAGGAGCTGCGCGCCGTGCCCGGGACCGGCTGGGCCATCGGGGCCGCCGGCGTCGTCCTCGCGCTGGCCGTCGCGGCGGCCGGCCTGTGGGCGCTGCCCGTCGTCTGCCTGCCGCTGCTGGTCACCCAGCTCTCCGCGCACCGCTACGAGGCGGTGCGGGCCACCCGCCGGCAGACGGTCGCCTCCCTGGCCCGTACCACCGAGATCGCGGGCTACACGGCCGCCGGCCACGCCCGGCGCGTGGCGGTCCTGGCCCGGGCCGTGGGCCGGGAGCTGGGCCTGTCCCGGGCCGACCTCGCCGTCCTGGAGGACGCGGCGCTGATGCACGACATCGGCCAGCTCTCGCTGGTCGACCCGGTGCCCGCCGGCGCCACCGAGCCGCTGCCCGCCGAGGAGCGCCGCCGCATCGCCCGGCTCGGGGGCGCGGTCGTGCGCAGGACCGGCGTACCCCCCGAGGTCGCACTGGTGGTCGAACAGCAGGCGGAGCCGTACCGGCAGCAGCCGCTGCCCGCGCGCATCGTCCGTACGGCCAACGCCTACGACGACCTGGCCAGGGACCCCGCGTGCGGGCCCCTGCGCGCGCTGGAGCGCCTGCGCCTGGCGACCGCGCACGACCACGAGCCCAGGGTGGTGGAGGCGCTCGCCGGGGTGCTCGCCCGGGGCGGCTCCGCGCCGCCGGGCCCCTGAGCGCACCGGCGCGTCGCGACTGGCCCGCCGAACCCGCGGGTAATGAGCGGGCGTCCGGAGGGGCATGGTTGGATGCGAAGAAGAAGCGAGAATGGCGAGAACGCAGAAGACGCGTAAATCGGGGGGTGTCGTGCGCGCCGTCATCGGCAAGAAGGCCAAGAGGACATCCAGGGCGGGCACGGCAGCGCTCCCCGGTACGCACGCGGTGTGGCGGGCGGTCCCCGTGCGGGACGGCGGCCCCCACCCGGTCCATCCGGCGTGGTTGCACGCACAAACCGGCAGGCGGGAATCGTGAGGATCTTCGGCAGGGTGCGGCACCGGCCTTCCGCCTCGTGGCGGCAGGCCACCGACCGTGCCTTCACGCTCATCGGCGACGGCCGTTACGAGGACGCGGGAGCGCTGCTCACCCGCGCCGCCGACATGGAGCCGTGGCTGTCCGAGTCGTGGTTCAACCTCGCGCTGCTGCACAAGTTCCGGCACGACTGGGAACAGGCCCGCGCCGCGGGCCTGCGTGCGGTGGCGCTGCTGGAGCGGGAGACGGGCGCCCCCGACTGGTGGAACGTGGGCATCGCCGCCACCGCCCTGCAGGACTGGCCGCTGGCCCGGCGCGCCTGGCAGGCGTACGGCCTGAAGGTGCCCGGCGAGGGCGGGCCGGCCGGGGAGCCGGCCGGCATGGAGCTGGGCAGCGCGGCGGTGCGGCTCTCCCCGGAGGGCGAGGCCGAGGTCGTCTGGGGCCGCCGCCTGGACCCGGCCCGCATCGAGGTGCTCTCCATCCCGCTGCCGTCCTCCGGCCGCCGCTGGGGCGAGGTCGTGCTGCACGACGGCGTCCCGCACGGCGAGCGGGTGACCGCCGCCGGGCCCTCCTATCCCGTCTTCGACGAGATCGAACTGTGGGCGCCCTCACCCGTGCCGACCTGGGTGGTGCTGCTGGAGGCCGCCACCGAGGCCGACCGCGACGCCCTGGAGCGCCTCGCGGCCGACGCCGGCTTCGCCGCCGAGGACTGGTCCTCCTCCGTGCGCCTGTTGTGCCGCACTTGTTCGGAGAGCCGGATGCCCAGCGACGAGGGCGACGGCGAGCACCTGGACCCGCACGACCACAGCGAGCCCGGTCACCCCGGCCCCCTGGGACACCGCACGGCGGGCTCCGGATCCGGCTCCCTGTGGGTGCCCGAGCGCGAGTGCGGCATCGCCGCCCCGCCCGGCCTGGTGCGCGGCCTGCTGGACGGCTGGGTGGCCGACAGCCCGGACACCCGCGAATGGCGTGATCTCGAAGAGGTCTGCTGAGCCGCCGCCCCGCCCCCTTACCCTGTATGGGGCCCAGTGGATTCAGGGCAAGATATTGCTTTCTGGTTGTGAGAGAGGCATACGGCGGACATGGCGCAGCAAGAGACCGAGCACCGGGCGACCGGAGAGTTCATCGACGACGTGACGGACGCCGAGAAGCGTGAGGCGGAGCACCGCGAGCGCGGCACCTCGCGCCCGATCACGGTCGTCGGCAATCCCGTCCTGCACAACGAGTGCAGGGACGTCACCGAGTTCGACGACAAGCTCGCCCAGCTCATCGACGACATGTTCGCCAGCCAGCGCACCGCCGAGGGCGTGGGCCTGGCCGCCAACCAGATCGGCGTGGACCTGAAGGTCTTCGTCTACGACTGCCCCGACGACGAGGGCGTCCGCCACGTCGGTCACGTCGTCAACCCCGTCCTGGACGAGCTGCCGGCCGAGCGCCGCGTCCTGGACGACTCCAACGAGGGCTGCCTGTCCGTCCCCACGGCGTACGCCCCGCTGGCCCGTCCCGACTACGCGGTGGTGCGCGGCCAGGACATGCACGGCAACCCGATCGCCGTCGAGGGCACCGGCTACTTCGCCCGCTGCCTGCAGCACGAGACGGACCACCTCTACGGCCGCCTCTACATCGACCGCCTCTCCAAGCGCGAGCGCAAGGATGCCCTGCGCCAGATGGCCGAGGGCACCCCGCGCTACCCGGTCGTCCCCAACGACTGAGCGGGCACGACGACTAGTAGGCACGACGGCTGGTAGGTACGACGAAAGGGCCCGTACGGAGCGATCCGTACGGGCCCTTTCGCGTGCGACTAGAACTCGTCGTCGAAGGAGACCGAGCCCTCGACCGCCACCTGGTACGCGGAGGCGCGGCGCTCGAAGAAGTTGGTCAGCTCCTGGACGTTCTGCAGCTCCATGAAGGAGAACGGGTTCTCCGAGCCGAACACCGGGGGGAAGCCCAGGCGCTGCAGGCGCTGGTCGGCGACGCACTGCAGGTACTCGCGCATGGAGTCGGTGTTCATGCCGGGCAGGCCGTCACCGCACAGGTCGCGGGCGAACTGCAGCTCGCACTCGACGGCCTCCTTGAGCATGTCGGTGACCTGCTGCTGGAGCTCGTCGTCGAAGAGGTCCGGCTCCTCCTCGCGGACGGTGTCCACGACGGAGAACGCGAAGTCCATGTGCATGGACTCGTCGCGGAAGACCCAGTTGGTGCCGGTCGCCAGGCCGTGCAGCAGGCCGCGGCTGCGGAACCAGTAGACGTAGGCGAAGGCGCCGTAGAAGAACAGGCCCTCGATGCACGCCGCGAAGCAGATGAGGTTGAGCAGGAAGCGACGGCGGTCGGCCTTCGTCTGCAGGCTCTCCAGCTTCTCGACCTCGTTGATCCACTTGAAGCAGAACTGTGCCTTCTCGCGGATGGAGGGGATGTTCTCCACGGCCGCGAAGGCCGCGGCGCGGTCGTCCGGGTCGGGCAGGTAGGTGTCGAGCAGCGTCAGATAGAACTGGACGTGCACGGCCTCCTCGAACAGCTGCCGCGACAGGTACAGGCGCGCCTCGGGCGAGTTGATGTGCTTGTACAGCGTCAGCACGAGGTTGTTCGCCACGATCGAGTCGCCGGTCGCGAAGAAGGCGACCAGGCGGCCGATCATGTGCTGCTCACCCGGGGACAGCTTGGCGAGGTCGGCGACGTCCGAGTGGAGGTCGACCTCCTCGACGGTCCAGGTGTTCTTGATCGCGTCGCGGTACCGGTCGTAGAAGTCCGGGTAGCGCATGGGGCGCAGGGTCAGCTCGAAGCCCGGGTCGAGCAGGTTCTTCGGGCGGTCGGGTGCCGTGGTCATTACTGGCAGGCCTCGCAGGACTCGGGGTTTTCCAGGGAGCAGGCGATGGCGTCCGCGTCGGGCGCGGCCTGCTGCACGGGGATGGTCGTGGCGGCACCGGCACTCGCGCCGGAGGCGGCGCGGGCGATGCGGGTGGCCGGGCGGGAGCGCAGGTAGTACGTCGTCTTGATGCCCTGCTTCCAGGCGTACGCGTACATCGAGCTGAGCTTGCCGATGGTCGGCGAGGCCATGAACAGGTTCAGCGACTGGCTCTGGTCCAGGTACGGCGTACGGGCCGCGGCCATGTCGATCAGGGCGCGCTGCGGGATCTCCCAGGCCGTGCGGTACAGGTCGCGGACGTCCTGCGGGATCCACTTCATGTCCTGGATGGAGCCGTTGGCCTCGGTCATGGCCTCGCGGGTGGCGCGGTCCCACACGCCCAGCTCCTTGAGGTCGTTCACCAGGTAGGTGTTGACCTGCAGGAACTCACCCGAGAGCGTCTCGCGCTTGAACAGGTTGGACACCTGCGGCTCGATGCACTCGTAGACGCCCGCGATGGAGGCGATGGTGGCCGTCGGCGCGATGGCCAGCAGCAGCGAGTTGCGCATGCCGACCGCGGCGATGCGCTTGCGCAGCGCCTCCCAGCGGTCCTCCCACGCGGCGACGGCGTTGGGGTAGTGGTCCGGGTGCAGCACGCCGCGGGCGGTGCGGGTGGCCTCCCAGGCCGGGTGCGGGCCGTGCCGCTCGGCGAGGTCGGCGGACGCCTCGTACGCGGCGAGCATGATCCGCTCGGAGATCTTGGTGGACAGCTCCTTCGCCTCGGCCGAGTCGAAGGGCAGGCGCAGGCGGAAGAAGACGTCCTGCAGGCCCATCAGGCCCAGGCCCACCGGGCGCCAGCGGCTGTTGGAGCGGCCGGCCTGCTCGGTCGGGTAGAAGTTGATGTCCACGACGCGGTCGAGGAAGGTGACGGCCGTGCGGACGGTCGCGTCGAGCTTCTCCCAGTCCATGTCGCCGTCGGCGCCCAGGTGCTGGGCCAGGTTGACCGAACCGAGGTTGCACACGGCCGTCTCGCCGTCGTCGGTGACCTCGAGGATCTCGGTGCACAGGTTCGAGGAGTGGACGACCGCGCCCTTCTCGGCCGTCTGGTTGGCCGTGCGGTTGGCGGCGTCCTTGAACGTCATCCAGCCGTTGCCGGTCTGCGCCAGGGTGCGCATCATCCGGGCGTACAGCACGCGCGCCGGGATGGTGCGGACGGCCTTGCCCTCGGCCTCGTAGCGGCGGTAGGCGGCGTCGAACTCGTCGCCGTACAGGTCGACCAGGTCCGGCGTGTCGGCCGGGGAGAACAGCGACCAGTCGGCGTCGGCCTCGACGCGGCGCATGAACTCGTCCGGGATCCAGTGCGCGATGTTCAGGTTGTGGGTGCGGCGGGCCTCC
Organism: Streptomyces sp. PKA51; assembly: GCF_057552455.1. NCBI lineage: Bacteria > Bacillati > Actinomycetota > Actinomycetes > Kitasatosporales > Streptomycetaceae > Streptomyces > Streptomyces sp. PKA51. Next base: position 1,415 of record NZ_BAAJPZ010000032.1, on the reverse strand, counting down.
TCACCGGTGTTGTCGCGCAGCTCCAGGAACTCCTCGATGTCCGCGTGCCAGGTCTCCAGGTACACGCAGGCGGCGCCCTTGCGGCGGCCGCCCTGGTTCACCGCGGCGACGGAGGCGTCCAGGGTGCGCAGGAACGGCACGATGCCGTTGGAGTGGCCGTTGGTGCCGCGGATGAGCGAGCCGCGGGAGCGGATGCGCGAGTACGACAGGCCGATGCCGCCCGCGTGCTTGGAGAGCCGGGCGACCTGGTGGTAGCGGTCGTAGATCGAGTCCAGCTCGTCCAGCGGGGAGTCCAGCAGGTAGCAGGACGACATCTGCGGGTGGCGGGTGCCGGAGTTGAAGAGCGTGGGGGAGGAGGGGAGGTACGACAGCGTGCTGGTGAGCCGGTACAGCGCCGCCACGTCCTCCAAGGCCCGCTCGCTGTGGTCCTCGGCCAGGCCGCAGGCCACGCGCAGCAGGAAGTGCTGCGGCGTCTCGATCACGTCGCGGTGGATCGGGTGGCGCAGCAGGTAACGGCTGTGCAGGGTGCGCAGGCCGAAGTAGCCGAAGCGGTCGTCGGCGCCGTCGGCCAGGGCCGCGTCCACGAGCGCGTCCAGGCGCGCGGCGTGGGTGGCGACGAACGCGGCCGTGTCGTCGGCGATGAGGCCCTCGCGGTGGCCCACGGCGACCGAGGCGGAGAAGGAGGTGGCGCCCTGGCCGGCCGCCTCCTCGGCGATGGCGCGGGTGAGCAGACGGGCGGCGAGCTTGGAGTACTCCGGCTCCTCGGCGATCAGGCCGGCGGCCGCCTCGGTGGCGAGGGAGCGCAGCTCCGCCTCGTCCGCCGCGGCGCTGCGGCCGCGCAGCGCGGCGGCGGCGACCTTCCCCGGGTCGGTGGCGGGCAGATCGGCGGTGAGGTCCGTCAGGGCACGCAGCAGCGCGGTCCCGGGGCCGTCGGCCGCTTCCGCGTTCGCTGAGACGGGACCTGCAACCGGATCTGCGGGCGCGATGGTCACGAGTGGCTCTCCTCGCTCGGCTGTGGTGGCCGGGCGGGTGCGCGCGACGGTCGCGTACGGGCACGTCCGACTCGGAACTCCGACAGCGTGCCGCGCAGCGTCCGCCGGCCCAACCCGCGAGGCCCGGACGTGTTCAACGCCCATAGCCGAGCCCGGGGCGGGCTCGGTGGTGGGCGCGCTGCCGGCAGGTCCTCGGACTGGTGGTGCGGTGTTTGTGCGCACTCGTTCACCGTTGCGGGACAGTTCCGGATTTGCACCGGATTCCCCTGCGGCGACAGCGAGGACGAGCATACATCTAGTGCCGGGCCTCGCACGCGCCCCCACATGTTGTGTCGGCGCGTCATGAGGTGGTTGCGGAATGTGGTAGGGGCGGCGTCCTTGCAGGCAAGAGCCGGGGGGGGGGGGGCGCCCCCCCCCCCCCCC